>JAOUCL010000144.1 GCA_029859805.1 Rhodospirillales bacterium
CGCTCCCAGTCGATCTCGGCCTCGACCTTGGTGCCCGCCTCGGGCAGGTCGGCGCTCTCGGCCGGAACGTGGACCACCTCGTCGTGACCCTCGCCCTTGCGAGTGTCGGCGATCCGCGCTTCACCGCCGGCCCAGCGCAACACCCCAGTGTCACCCGGCTGACCGCCGCCCATGGGATAGAAGACCGTGCGGTCGAGGCGGATGCCCTCGGCTCCCGCGCTCAGCACGGTCGCCGTGCAGCTCCGGCAATAAGCGTCGTCGCGAAAGATCGGCTCCATGGCCCCCTCCCTCAGGTCAGCCAACCCGGCGTCGGCAGGCCCTTTTCCCGCAGAAAGGCCGGGTTGAACAGCTTGCTCTGATAGCGCGTGCCGAAGTCGCAGAGGACCGTCACGATCGTATGCCCCGGGCCCATCTTCTCGGCCAGGCGCATGGCGCCGGCGACGTTGATGCCGCTCGATCCGCCCAGGCAAAGCCCTTCTTCCTTGAGCAGCCGGAAGCAGGTCGAAACCGCGTCCTCGTCGGGAATCTGGAAGGGTTCGTCCACCTCCAGGCCTTCCAGGTTGCCTGTGATGCGGCCCTGGCCGATGCCTTCGGTGATCGAGCTGCCCGCCGACTTGAGCTCGCCGGTGGTGAAGTAGCTGTACAGTGCCGCGCCCATCGGATCGGCGAGGCCGATGACCACGTCCTTGTTCCGCTCGCGCAGCGCCATCGCCACGCCGGCCAGCGTTCCGCCCGTGCCGACGGCGCAGATGAAGCCGTCGACACTGCCATCGGTCTGCTGCCAGATTTCCGGACCGGTACCTTCATGGTGCGCCCGCCGGTTCGCCGTGTTGTCCCACTGGTTGGCATAGAGCACCCCCTTGGGCTCGGTCTTCTTCATGTCCTCGGCGAGGCGCGCGGCGACGTGCACGTAGTTGTTCGGGTCCCGGTAGGGTACCGCCGGAACCTCCTTGAGCTCGGCTCCGCAGAGCCGGAGCATGTCCTTCTTTTCCTGGCTCTGGGTCTCGGGAATGACGATCACGGTCCGATAGCCGCGGGCGTTGCCCGCAAGCGCGAGCCCGATGCCCGTGTTGCCGGCCGTGCCCTCGACGATCACGCCCCCGGGCTCGAGGACGCTGCGTTCCTCCGCGTCGAGGATCATGTACTTCGCCGCCCGGTCTTTCACGGAGCTTCCGGGATTGAGGAACTCGGCCTTGCCCAGGATCTCGCAGCCGGTCGCCTCCGAAGCGTAGGCAAGGCGGACCAGGGGCGTGTTTCCGATGGTGCCGATAAATCCGTCGCGAATGTCCATGTGCCCTTCCAGACCAGCCCGCGGGACCAATTTCGTGGGGTCACGGAGACTAGCCGCCCGACCGGGCGCATTTCAAGCCGTAGCGCTCAGCGCCAGGCGGCGCGCTGACGCTCGCGGTTGAGCGCCAGCCATTGCAGCGCGAGAGCAGTCGTGGCATTGACGATCCGGCCGACCCGGAGCAGTTCAAGGGCTTCGTCGGTCGGCAGCACGAGGGCCCGAATGTCTTCGTCCTCATGATCCAGGCCGTGCACGCCCCCGGCACCCGCACTGTCGACCCGGCCGCAGAACAGCATCATGGTCTCGGAGCTGCCGCCGGGGCTCAGGATGAAGGTGCCGATGGGCTCCAGGTCTCCGACGTTGCAGCCGGCTTCCTCCAGCGCTTCGCGCCGGACCACCTCAGCGGCCTCCTCGCCCGGCTCGATGATGCCGGCTACGGTCTCGATGAGCCAGGGCTCGAGGCCGGCGGCATGGGCGCCCGTGCGGAACTGCTCGACCAGGACCACGGCGTCCCGGTCCGGGTCGTAGAGCAGCACGGCCGCGGCATGACCCCGCTCGAAGACCTCCCGGCTCATCTCCCGGGTCCAGCCGCCGTCGAAGGTCCGGTGGCGCAGGCGGTAGGCGTCGATCTGGAAATAGCCCCGAAAAGGCGTCTGCTTGTCGATGATCTCCACCCGATCGTCGGAGCTGCTGTTGGGCGCCATGGGCCTTGCCTCACGAGGGTTTCAGGGGCGTTCCGACCGATCCCGCGGCCGGGACAGATAATAGGGCGGTCCTTGCAGGGCGACCAAGTTGAAAGCGGGGCTTGCGCTTCGTGCGCGGACCGTGTTGCCATGGCTGGGAAGTGGTTTTGGCCGGGGCATTCGGGGAGGCACAGCATGGCGATCAGCAGCGAGAAACTGACTTTTACCGGCGCCGACGGAGCCGAACTAGCTGCGCGCCTGGACCTACCGGACGGCGCGCCGCGGGCCTATGCGCTCTTTGCGCATTGCTTCACCTGCACCAAGGACATCTTCGCTGCCGCGCGGATCGCCGCGGGCCTGGCCGAGCAGGGCATCGCCGTTCTGCGCTTCGATTTCACCGGGCTCGGGCACAGCGAGGGTGAGTTCGCCAACACCAACTTCTCGTCCAACGTCGCGGACCTGGTGTGTGCCGCCGATTACCTGCGCGAAAATCGCGCGGCGCCCAAGGTCCTCATCGGTCACAGCCTGGGAGGCGCGGCCGTGCTTGCGGCCGCGCCACGGGTCCCCGAGGCGCTCGCCGTGGCGACGATCGGCGCGCCGGCCGACCCGGCCCACGTCCGCCATCTGTTTCAGGCGGCGCGGCCCGAGATCGAGGCCAAGGGCGAGGCGGAAGTGCTTCTGGCCGGCCGCCCCTTCCGGATCCGCAAGCAGTTCCTTGAGGACATCGAGAAACACCAGCTTGCAGCCACGCTGGCCGGTCTGCGCAAGGCCCTGCTGGTGTTCCACGCGCCGCGCGACGCCACCGTCGGGATCGAGAACGCGGGCGAGATCTTCGCGGCGGCCAAGCACCCTAAGAGCTTCGTGTCGCTCGATGACGCCGACCACCTGCTGAGCCGCCGGGAGGACGCCGTCTACGTCGCTACGGTATTGGCTGCCTGGGCGACCCGTTATCTGGGCCAGGCAGAGGCGCCCGAGGCGCCGCGCGCGGTCCCGGGCACCGTGGTTGTCCGGGAGGCTGGAGAAGGCCGCTTCGCCCAGCATATTGCCACCGGCAAGCACACGCTCAGGGCCGACGAGCCGGAGGATTTCGGCGGCAACGACAGCGGCCCGGGCCCCTACGACCTGCTGTTGGCTGGTCTTGGCGCCTGCACCTCCATGACGCTCCGCATGTATGCCGCACGCAAACAATGGCCGCTCGACCGTGTGACGGTGACTTTGCAGCACGAGAAGGTCCACGCCGAGGATTGCGCCGATTGCGAGACCAAGGAAGGCCGGATAGACCGTATCGAACGCTCCCTGATTCTGGAGGGAACACTCGATGCCGGGCAACGGACAAAGCTGCTCGAGATCGCGGACAAGTGTCCGGTTCACAGGACTCTGGAAAGCGAGGTTGTGATCGAGACGGAACTTGCAAGTGAAGGCGGGACCGCATAGGCCGAATCGACCAACAAGTCCTAGTGCCGTGCCAGTCCGAGGGAAAAATCTATCCGCCCGAATACCGGCAAAATCAGCTAGAGTATGTCCGCGTTGGAACAATAACGGTCGGGAACCAGGGGTGACGCCGCCGCCAAAAGTTTGTTAGGCTGTTCCAAGCCATAGTGCGAACTAACTAAAGACAAGGACGCGGCAGAACCCGGAAAGGGCCGGCGCCGCGAATTGGGGGAGGCGTTGAAACAGTCTCTAGCTTCCATGGGGGACGAGCGTGCGACACTCGTTCCAGCCTTGGCGATGCAGGCCGCCGGAGGGACTCCTCCAATACCGCGTCTAGGAATAGATTCGCCGGCATCGCGACGAGACGGACGGTGGCATGGCCACCGGACGCCGGATCACGGACAACCGTAACACCTGCCCCACACAACACCTTCAACAGGGAGAGCACGACATGCCGAAGGAACTGCAGAACGAAAACGGGAAGAGGGTGCACCCGTATGTCCCGGAGCTGAGTGAAGCTCTTCGGCGGGGAGAGGTGGACCGCCGAGAGTTCTTGCGCACCGCGACCTTGCTAGGCGTTTCGGCAACAGCGGCCTATGGCCTTGCGGGCCGGATCACCGGGGAAACCGCGGTGCCGAGGGCGAGCGCGGCTGAGACCCCCAAGAAAGGCGGTCGGCTGCGCTGCTCCATGCGCGTTCAGCGAATGGACGACCCGGCGACCTACGACTGGACGCAGATGTCCAACCAGACGCGCCATGTCCTGGAGTACATGACGGTCACGGGGCCGGATAACATCACGCGGCCCTATCTGGCGGAGGGCTGGGAGGCGTCCGACGACCTGAAGTCCTGGACCTTCAAGCTGCGCAAGGGCGTCAAGTGGTCGAACGGGGACGATTTCGGGGCGGACGACGTTGTGCACAACTTCAAGCGCTGGCTCGACCCGAAGACGGGCTCGTCCAACCTGGGTCTGTTTCCGCAGATGACCGAGGAGGTCGACACCGGGAAGAAGGACGACAAGGGCGACCCGGTCAAGGAAAGGCGGATGATCGGCGGGGCGGTCGAGAAGGTCGACGGCCACACGGTGCGCCTCCACCTGACGTCCGCCGTGCTGTCGATTCCGGAGAACCTCTACAACTACCCGACGGCCATCGTGCACCGGCGCTTCGACGAGGAAGGTGGCGATTTGTCGAAGAACCCGGTGGGGACGGGACCCTTCGCCCTGGCGGAGTTCCGGGTCGGCGAAAGGTGCGTGCTGAAACGGCGGTCGGAGCCATACTGGGGCGGCGACGTCTATCTGGACGAGATTCTCTATATCGACCATGGTGACGATCCGACGGCGGGTGTTGCGGCGCTGGCCTCGAAACAGGCGGACATGCTCTACGAGGTGGCCAACACGAGCACCGACCTGGTGGAGCGCCTGCCCGACGCCGTGCTGCACCAGGCGGTGACGGCGCAGACCGGCGTGGCGCGCATGCGCGTGTCGGAGAAGCCCTTTGACGACCGGCGGGTGCGCCAGGCGGTGGCGGCCTGCATGGACCACAAGGCGATCCTCGATATCGCCTATCGGGGCCGCGGGGCGGCCGGCGAGAACCACCACGTGGCGCCGATCCATCCCGAGTACTTCGAGCTGCCGAAGCTCAAGCAGGACCATGAAAAGGCCAAGGCGCTTCTGGCCGAGGCGGGCTACAAGGACGGCCTCAAGGTGAAGATCGATCTGGGATCGGCGGAGCCGTGGCACTTGGCGGCGATGCAGGCCTTCAGGGAGCAGTGCGCGCCGGCGGGCATCGACCTGCAGCTCAACCCCATGCCGGGCGCGAGCTATTGGGACGTCTGGGACAAGACGCCCTTCGGCTTCACCTCCTGGACGCACCGGCCGCTCGGGGTCATGGTTCTGAACCTGGGGTATCGCTGCGGCGTGCCGTGGAACGAGAGCGCATACTGCAACAAGGACTTCGACAAGGCGCTCGACGAGGCCGGCGGCATTCTTGACGCCGGCGAGCGGCGCAAGGTCATGGAAAAGGTGGAAAAGATCCTGCAGGACGACGCGGTCATCGCCCAACCGCTTTGGCGTGCCGTCTTCTCGGCCACCACCAAACAGGTGCGCGGCTACGAGATGCATCCGACGCAATACCACCAGTTCAACAAGATCTGGCTCGCCTGACCAGAGACAACGGCCGCGGGGCTGGCCCCCCGCGGCCGTTTTTCGGTGGCGGCCCCGCGAGGCCGCCCGCCGAGGGACCGGGGAACAGGAGGGGGTAGCCGGCCATGATGATCTTTGTTCTGAGGCGATGCGGCACCATGGTGCTCACCATGCTGGTCGTTTCGCTGCTGCTGTTCCTGCTGCTCGAGATATCGCCGGGCAACGTCGCCACCAAGGTGCTGGGCCCGTATTCCTCGGAGGAGCAGCGCAACCTCTGGCTCGAGGCCCACGGCTACTTCGACCCGATCTACGAACGCTACTTCCGCTGGCTCGGCAACTTCGTCATCGGCGACTTCGGCGATTCGATCCGCTTCAAGGTCCCGGTCGGCGAGGTGCTCTGGCCGCGCTTGGCCAACACCGGCATCCTGGCCCTGGCGACACTGGGGGTGGTGGTGCCGGTATCGCTTATCCTGGGCGTCCTCGCGGGCATGCGCGAGGGCTCGACCTTGGACCGGACGATTTCGGTCTCCTCGATCGTCACCACCTCGGTCCCCGAATTCGCCAGCGCGGTGCTGCTCTCGGCGGTCTTCGTATTCTTGCTCGACATCCTGCCCGGCACGAGTGGGATGTCCGAAGGCTTCGATCTGAAGCAACTGATCCTGCCCGTGATGGTCCTGGCGGTCTACGATTTCGGCTATGTCACACGCATGACGCGGGCCTCGATGGCCGAGGTCATGTTGACCCATTACATTCGCACCGCGGTGCTGAAGGGGCTGCCGTACAAGACGGTGATCGCCCGCCACGCCCTGCGCAACGCGCTGATCACGCCCTTCACGGTCATCATGCTGCAGATCAACTGGCTGCTCTCCGGCGTGATCGTCGTCGAGTACTACTTCGCTTACAAGGGTTTCGGGGCGCTGCTGCTCGAGGCGTCGCTCAATTCGGACATCTTCGTGATCGAGGCCTGTGCCATGGTGGCCGTCTTTGTCGCCGTGGCCACGCAGACCATCGCCGACGTCGGCTACACCTACCTCAATCCGCGCATCCGGTTCAGCTAGGAGGGCCGCGAGATGAGCGAACAGACGATCGAAATTCCGCGGCGTGAATCCTCCATTCTGCGTGCCATCAAGAGCGTAGCGCTACTGCGCGAGAGCGCGGTGGGTATGGTCGGTCTGGCGATCGTTCTTTTCTGGGTTCTGGTGGCGCTCTTTGCGGACCTGCTGGCGCCGTTTCCGCCGAACGCGACGATCATGCCTCTGGTCATGCCGGGCACCGAAGCGCCGGACGGCGGTATGTTCCTGCTCGGCACGGATCACATCGGCCGCGATATCCTGAGCCGGATCATGCACGGCGCGCGTCAGGTGCTGATCTATGGACCGCTTGCCACCGTTTGCGCCTATTCGGTGGGCATTCCCATGGGCCTGGCGGCGGGCTATGTCGGCGGCCTGACCGACGAGGTCCTTTCCTTCATCGCGAACGTCATTCTGTCGTTCCCGGTTCTGGTGCTCTACGTGATCATCATCGCCACGATCGGCGCATCGGCGGTCAACATCGTGATCGCGGTGACCTTCGCCTCGGCCCCGGGCATCATGCGCATCGTGCGCGGCCTGGTGCTGGACCTGCGCAGCCGCGAGTACGTCTTCGCGGCTCAGACCCGCGGCGAGCCGCCTTGGCGGATCATGGCGGTGGAAATCCTGCCGAACGCGCGCGGGCCGCTGATCGTCGATGCCTGCCTGCGGCTCGGCTACGTGATCATCACTATCGGCGTGCTGGGCTTCCTCGGTCTCGGCTTGCCGCCACCCGACCCGGACTGGGGCGGCATGATCAACGAAACGCGTCAGATGGCCATGGCTTTTCCGCACATGGCGTTGTTCCCCTGCTTGGCAATCTCCTCGCTGGTGCTCGGGTTCAACCTGCTGGCCGACGGCCTGCGCGAAGTGTCACTGAGAGATTAGGGAGGCGGCCCATGTCCACCAACGGCAAGGACTACGACGGTCCGATCCTGGAGTGCAAGGACCTCAGCATCTCCTATTTCACCCGCGCCGGCGAGATTCCGGCGGTGGTCGACTTCAATCTGACGCTGCGTCAGGGCGACAGTGTCGGACTGGTCGGCGAATCCGGTTGCGGCAAGTCGACAGTGGCCATGGCGATCATGCAATACATGGGGAACAACGGCGGCATCGTCGGCGGCAGCATCGTTTACAAGGGCCGGGACCTGGCGACCCTGAGCGAGGAGGAGCTGCGCCAGTTGCGCGGCAACGAGATCGCCATGGTCTATCAGGAGCCCATGGCCGCGCTGAACCCCAGCATGACCCTGGGCCGGCAGCTCATGGAGGTGCCGCTCTGCCACGAAGACATCAACGAGGAGGAGGCCTACAGCCGGGCGATCAAGATCTTGGCCGACGTGCATTTGCCCGATCCCGAGCGGGTCATGAGCTCCTACCCGCATCAGATCTCGGGCGGCCAGCAGCAGCGCGTCGTGATCGCGATGGCGCTCTTGTCCAATCCGTCGCTGCTGTTGCTCGACGAGCCGACCACCGCGCTCGACGTGACGGTCGAGGCGGGCATCATCGAGCTGATCGCCGAGATCGCAAAGAAGTTCCATACCTCGATGATCTACATCTCCCACAACCTGGGCCTGATCCTGGCGACCTGCGATCGGGTGAACGTGATGTACTCGGGGCAGGTGGTCGAGGAAGGCACCGTGGACGAGGTCTTCGACCATATGCGCCATCCCTATACGAAGGGGCTGTTCAGTGCGATCCCGCTGCCGGGCGCCGACAAGACCGCGCGGCCCCTGGTGCCGATCCGCGGACAGCTGCCGCTGCCGCACGAGCGGCCGCCGGGCTGCTATTTCGGCCCGCGCTGCGATCATTTCGCCGAGGGCAGCTGCAACAGCGGACTGATCCAGATGACCAGCGTATCGGGCGAGGCCGGACACGGCGTGCGGTGTTGCCGCTGGGACGACATTGACTGGGACGCCTATCGGCCGGAGGGCGTAGGCGGCGCGACCATCACCCAGGGCGAGCGCGTCCTTTCGATCAACAAGATGCGCAAGTATTACGAGATCCACGACAATTCGATCGCGGCCCTGATAAAGGGCAACCGCGTGCGTTACGTGAAGGCAAACGAGAGCATCTCGTTCGAAGCGATGGAGTCCCAGACGGTGGCGATCGTCGGCGAGTCCGGGTGCGGCAAGTCGACCTTCGCGAAGGTGCTCATGGGGCTGGAGACCGCGACGGACGGCGAGGTCGTCTTCAAGGGCGAGGACGTCTCGAACTACCCGGTGCAGAAACGCACGCCGAAGCAGGTCGGCTCGGTCCAGATGGTCTTCCAGAACCCTTTCGACACGCTGAATCCGAGCCATTCGGTCGGCGCGCAGCTGGCCCGCGTGATCAGGAAATTCGGTGTCGAATCCGACAAGCACAAGATCGAGCACCGTGTGATGGAGCTGCTCGACCTGGTCAAGCTGCCGCGGGACTTCGCGCGGCGCCGGCCGCGTCAGCTCTCGGGCGGCCAGAAGCAGCGCGTGGGCATCGCCCGGGCCTTCGCCGGCAATCCCTCCATGGTCGTCGCCGACGAGCCGGTCTCGGCGCTCGACGTGTCGGTCCAGGCCGCCGTGACCGGGTTGTTGATGGATATTCAGCGCGAATTCCGCACGACGCTTCTGTTTATCAGCCACGACCTCAGCCTGGTCCGCTATCTGGCCGACCGCGTGGTGGTCATGTATCTCGGCCACATTGTCGAACAGGGAACGACCGATGAGGTTTTCTCGCCGCCCTACCACCCCTATACGGAGGCCTTGCTTTCGGCGGTCCCCATCGCCGACACCTCGATCGAGAAGAAGCGGATCATTCTGGAGGGCAATCTGCCCAGCGTGATCAATCCGCCCAAGGGCTGTCCCTTCAACACGCGCTGTCAGCGCAAGCTCGGCAGCATTTGCGAGACGGAGGACCCGCCCTTCGTAGAGGACGCTTCGGGCCACGTCATTTCCTGCCACATCCCGATGGAGGAGCTGCGCAAGGTCGAGCCGGTCATCAAGATGCACAAAGAGGAAGACCAGCCCGCCGCGGAGTAGCGGGCGGACCGGCTCGGCGCTCGGTAGAGCGGCGCTTCCACAGCCGGGCGGCATAATGGGGACTGACTGCTTTGGATCTCGAGCTCTATATCGCTTTCTTCGCCGCCACGACGATCATGATCCTGATGCCGGGACCGAGCGTCCTGCTGACGGTCGCCCACAGCCTGTCCTTCGGACCGCGCCGGGCGCTCGCAACGGTGGCAGGCGCGACCTGCGGCGTCGCCGTGCAGCTCTCCGTCACGCTCGTCGGCATGACGTCGCTCCTTCTGGTCTTGGCGGGCTGGTTCGAGTGGCTGCGTTGGCTAGGCGTCGCCTATCTGCTCTATCTGGGTATCCAGCTGTGGCGGGCGCGGCCGGTGGAAACCACCTCCGTACCCGCCGTGTCTCCCCGCCGATCGTTATTCCTTCAGGGGCTCGTGGTGACCGTCGCCAATCCGAAGAGCATGTTCTTCCTGGCGGCCTTCTTCCCGCAGTTCGTGGACCCGGCCGCGCCGCCGGTGCTCCAGTTCACGGTCCTCGGGGTCACCTTTCTCGGCATCACCTACGTCTTCACGGCGCTCTGGGCACTGGTTGCGGGACGGGCGCGGCACGTCCTGCGGACCCGATCCGGGGTCATGCTGCGCAACCGGATCTCGGGCAGCCTGATGATCTGCGCCGGCCTGGGGTTGGCCTTGGCGCGGCGCGCCTGACGGCTCCCGAGACCTTCAGGCAAGGGCTTTCAGAGAATGCTCAGCACGTTCTCCGGCGGACGGCCCAGCGCGGCCTTGCCGCCGGCCAGGACAATCGGCCGTTCGATCAGGATCGGGTTCTCCGTCATGGCGGCGATCAGGGCTGCACGGCCCAGCGCCGGGTCGTCGAGGCCGAGGTCCCTGTAGACCGGCTCCTTGCGGCGCATGAGATCGCGGGGCGCGAGGTTGAGCAGATCGAGAATCCGACCCAACTCGGCCGCATCGGGCGGCGTTTTCAGGTACTCGACGATCCCGGGTTCGATGCCTCTGTCCTTCAACAGTTGCAGGGCTTGGCGCGACTTGCTGCAGCGCGGGTTGTGCAGAATCGTAATGGTCATGGGCCTCCTCGTCGGGCATTCGGCGAAAGATGAGCTTTCTTCGTGATAAGGCCGCAAGACGCCGGGGATTACAATCGCCGTCGAGGGTCTTCGCGAACGGCTTGTCACGCCGCCAAGCCAGGGGATAGGCTCGCGCCGGGTTTGTGATCGCAGGAGGGGCGGGAACCATGACCGAGACCTTCGATGCCATCGTGCTCGGCAGCGGCGTGGTGGGCGCCTCGACCGCTTTCCATCTGGCCAAATTGGGCGGCCTCAAGGTCTGCGTCGTCGAGCGCGGAGAGCTGTGCAGCGGCGGCACGGCCAAGTCCTGCGCCATCGTCCGCTCCCATTATTCGGTGCCGTCGAACACCGCGCTGACCCTCGCCAGCCTCGAGATCTTCTCCGATTTCAACGACTGTTTGGAGGATGACGACGCCGAATCGGGCTTTGTCAATTCCGGCTATCTGATCCTGGCGCCGGAAGGCGGCCTGGCCGGGAAGATGCGCGCCAACCTCGCCATGCAGTCCGATGTCGGCGCCGAGACCTTCGAGCTATCGCCGGCCGAGGCGCTGGAGCGCCACCCCTTCCTGGCCTTGGACGACGTGGCGCTGATCGGCTACGAGCCGCGGTCGGGCTACGCTGATCCTTATCTGACCACCTCGAGCTTTCTGAGGGCGGCGCGGGCGCGGGGCGCGGTCGTGAAGACCGGTTGCGCGGCCGAGCGCTTGCTGCTCGACGGCGGCAGGGTCACCGGCGTGGCGACGCCAAGGGGTGAGCTGCGCGCGGGCATCGTGGTTTCGGCTCTGGGGCCCTGGACTCGGGGGCTTACCGACCCGCTGGGCCTGGAAATCCCGCTCGAGATCTCGCGCCATACCGTGCTCACCTTCAAGGGCAACGCGCCTTATGGTCGGGACCTGCCGGTGGTGAAGGACCTCACGACGGCGAACAAGATGTATTTTCGGCCGGCGACCGGCGGCGTTGTGCTGGTCGGCACGGGCGACCACGGCGACCCCTTGGCCGCGGCCGACGATATGGACGAGAACCTGGACGACGATTTCATCCTGCTGCAGGGCGGACAGCTCGCCCGGCGCCTGGCGGGCTTCGAGGAGGCGGTGCCGACCGCGAGTTGGGTCGGCGCCTACGACATCACGCCGGACTGGAACCCGGTCCTGGGCCCGGTGTCGGGTATCGAGGGTCTGACCCTGGCCTACGGTTTTTCCGGCCACGGATTCAAGCTGGCGCCGGCCCTGGGCAAGGTGCTGGCCCAGTCTGTCCTCGGCCTCGCCCAGGACGTCGACCTCGCGCCCTACCGCCTCGGCCGCTTTGCCGAGGGCCGGTTGCTGACCGGCGCCTACGGCGTCGGCTCGATCTCCTGAAGCGCGGTAGGCAGCAGAGCAGCATCCACCCCGGTACGGCAGGGTCGATCGGTATACCCGGTTACAGTTCCTCGAACATTTCAGCGGTGGCTTGCAGCTCCTTGTCGAGCGGCGACATCAGCTGTGCCAATCTTTGGATGTCCTCGGGAGCGGGCTTGCCGCCCTCCGCCGGCGATTTGACGAGCGGCAGGAACTCGTCCCAAAGCCGCTCTACCTTTCTCAACTGCGCCCTGATTTCCGGGCTTGGCGCGGGCAAGAGCTTGCTCTCCGGGTCGCCTTCGATGAGCCCGAGCAGGCTGCGGGAGAATTCGGCTGAGGTGTCGGACAAGTCCTTCCTGTTCCGCTCGACATTGTGACCGGCGGCAATCAGGAGGAATTGCTTGCTCATCTTCTGTAGCCGCCAGGTCTGGTCCTCGACCTGCTCTGCGGCCACCTCGAGCATGGAACGGAGCTGTTTCTCGTTGGCACGCTGGTGAAAGGCCGCCGCCATTTCGTGAGTGGCTTCGAATAGGGGTTCGTTCAGGTTTCCGATGGCCGCCACCTGTTCGGTCGAAAAGTCCCCCGAGTCGAGACCGCTGCGAATCACCGCGTCGAACTGCGGCCATAACGCCTCGACTTCGGCGAGCAACTTCAGCACATTCGGCTCTGTTCTCGGGGACAGCCCC
>JAOUCL010000401.1 GCA_029859805.1 Rhodospirillales bacterium
ATCCTCCTCAATGGCGCGGACATCACCGACAAGCCGCCCTACGAGATCGCCCGCAGGGGGCTGAGCCGCAGCTTCCAGGTCACGAACATCTTCCCACGCATGAGCGTGCTCGAGAACATCCGCTGCGCCATGCTCTGGGACCTGGGCTACCGCTATTCGTTCTGGCATTTCGTCGGTCGCCGGCGCGACCTGGCGGAGCGATGCGGGGAGATCATGGAGCAGATCGGGCTCGCGTCGCGCCGCGACGTCCCGGCCGGCCTCCTGTCCTACTCGGACCAGCGCGCCCTGGAGATTGCCATCACCCTGGCCTCCGGCGCCGACGTGATCCTGCTCGACGAGCCCACGGCGGGGATGAGCCGCAGCGAGACCGAGCAGGCCGTCGCGCTGATCCGCAAGATCTCGCAAGGCCGGACCCTGGTCATCGTGGAGCACGACATGGGCGTCGTGTTCGACCTGGCCGAGACCATCTCGGTCCTGGTCTACGGCGAGATCATCGCCTCGGGCCCGCCGGCCGAGATTCGCGCCAACCCGGCCGTGCGGGAAGCCTACCTGGGCCCGGAGGCCGCCTGACATGCTGGACGTGCGCGGCCTCCACGCCTACTACGGCAAGAGCCACATCCTCCGCGGCGTGACCCTGGAGGTCGGCGCGGGCGAGATCGTCGGGCTGCTCGGCCGCAACGGGGTCGGCCGCTCGACCACCATCAAGGCGATCATGGGCGAGGTCGAGCCCCTAGGTTCCATCAAGTTCAAGGGCCGGGAGATCGCCGGCATGAAGAGCCACGACATCGCCCGGCTCGGCCTCGGCTACGTGCCCGAGAACCGCGACATCTTCCCCACGCTGACGGTGCGCCAGAACCTGCTCCTGGGCCGCAAGAGCGCGCGCCAGGAGGGGCGCTGGTCCATGGAGGACCTGTTCGACCTCTTCCCCGCCCTGCGCGAGCGGGCCGACACGGAAGGCGGCGTGCTGTCGGGCGGCGAGCAGCAGATGCTGACCATGTGCCGCACCCTGATGGGTGACCCGGACCTGATCATGGTGGACGAGCCGACGGAAGGCCTGGCGCCGCAGCTGGTCGAGAAGGTCGCCGAGCTCCTGAACGAAATGGCCGGCCGGGGCCTCTCGATCCTCCTGGTCGAACAGAAGCTGACGATCGCGCTGCGCATCTCGGCGCGGGTCTACGTCATGGGCCACGGCGAGATCGTCTTCGAGGGCACGCCGGAAGACCTGCGCGATAACGAAGCGATCCGCAGGGAATGGCTCGAGGTCTGACCGTCGCGGGAAGGCGGCAAGGCGGCGGCCGGTCCGATCCGCTCTCCGGAAATGCACCATCATCAGTGACCTTTGGCATGGGGATCGGCGGTTCGCGGGTCACCGATTAAGGCGTTATTAAGCAGAATAGAATAGTCCAATAAGGCTATTCATGAGCTTGCGACGCGTATCCTTCGGCTGCTTTGCCGCCGACATGGAGCGCCGGACAGCGATCGAGGTTGGAGAACCATGACGATGGCCCAGAGGAAGAAATCAATCAAATATGCGCTTGGTTTTCTGAGTGGAATACTCAGTGCGGTTTTTTTTAGTGCACCGGTGTTATTCGCGTCCTACGCCACGGAAGCGGCGACTCAGGAGCTTGTCTTCTTGAACTGGGCGGATTACCTGGATCCGGAACTGATCGCCGAGTTCGAAGCGAAACACGGCATCAAGGTCAAGCAGATCTACTTCGAGCACGACGAAGCGCGCGACAACATCCTCGTCGAGGCCGACGGCAAGGGCTATGACCTCGCCATCGTCAACGGCGGCAACATGAGCACCTATCGCGCTCGCGGATGGCTGGCCCCGCTCAGCGAAACCGACATTCCGAACTTCAAGCACCTCGATCGGCGGTGGATCGGCGCCTTCGAAGCGGCCGAGGGGCATGCCATGCCCTACTTCTGGGGCACCCTGGGTATCGGCTACCGGGCGGACCTCGTGGCCGAGCCGATCACCAGCTGGCAACAGCTGTTCCGGCCCGCCGAGGCGCTGCGCGGCCGGATCGGCATGATCGGCGATCCGGCCGACCTGCTCGGCATGGCCCTGAAGGCGCTCGGCTACTCCGCCAACAGCGCGGACTCCCGGGAGCTGGGCGAGGCCGAACGCCTGCTGCACGATCAGAAGCCCTTCGTGCGGACCTATTCCTACGTCTCGCTGTCGGAGGAATCCTCGCTGGTGACCGGCGAGGTGGCCGCCAGCATGATGTACAACGGCGATGCGCTGATGGTTGCCGAGCACCACCCCGAGATCGTCTATGTCGTGCCGGAAGAGGGTGGCAACGTCTGGATCGACTACCTCGTCGTCATGGCCGCCTCGCCCAGGAAGGAGCTGGCGAAGACTTTCATCAACTTCCTCAACGAGCCCGAGAACGCAGCCCGCCTGGCCGAGTTCGTTTACTACGCCACGCCCAACCTGGCCGCCGAGCGGCTGCTGCCCAAGGAGTTTCTCGAGGACCCGACGATCTATCCATCGAAGAGCGTGCTGGAGCGGTCCGAGTTCTATACGGATCTGCCGCCGAGGGCCGAGAAGCGACGCAACACGATCTTTTCCGGCGTCGTTTACTGAACGGACCGCGGCTTGAGACTGCAGGCCAAGCTGATCCTCGCCGTGGTGCCGCTCATCGTGGCGCCGCTGCTGACGCTCGGCCTGCTCGGCTATCAGCAGTGGCGCGAACGCTCCACCGAGCTGATTCTGGGTGAGATGAAGAACCACCTCCAGAACGTGACCCAGAACTTCGACGCTACCCTGGGCAACGCCCTGGCCAATCTCGAGCTGTTCTCGAATTCCACCCTGCTCCAGAAGTATGTGCTGACCCCGGACGACGCGGAGCGCTACCGCCTGATGCTGCAGCCCCTGCTACGCCTCTTCGCGGGCTACCAGAAGGCCTATCCCGACTATTACGAGATCCGCGTCCTTCTGCCGGACGGCTACGAGGACGCCCGCGCCACCACGGAACGGCTGCCCAACAGCACCGAGGAGGAGGGCGATACGCAGTGGTTCCTAGTACTGGAGGACACAGGCGCGGGGGCGTTCACCCGATATCGTTTCGACCCGGACGGCCAGAGGGAGTCGCTGCTGATCGCCAAGAGGCTCTTGCTCAGGGACGAGACCGACGACCCGCTCCGCGCGAAACCAACCCTGCGCGGCTATCTGGTGATCACCGTCGGGCTCGACTTTCTCGCCAGGCTGGCGCACGGCCTGGACATTGCGGCCGACGGCTCGATCCTTTTCATCGACGGCCGCGGGCGCGTTCTATTCGGGCCGGCGGAACAGGATCGGAAGGACGCGGCCTTGCCAGGAGATCTCCTGGACGCTCTCCTGCCATCGATCGATACGGACGTGCCGCTCAAGGCGACCTTCGGTGGCGTGACCAGCATCCTGCTCGGCCGAATGCTGCACCCCGATCTCTTCGTGGTCGGCGTGCTGCCGGAACAACAGCTGCTCGCCGCAAGCCGGGACCTCAGTCGGCTGGTGGCCATCGTCACGGTGGTCGCCATCGTGGCCACCGTCGCGCTGATGCTGATCTTTCTGAAGGCGATCCTCGTGGCGCCGATACAAAAGCTGAGCGCGGCCGCCCGCGAGATCGGCCTGGGCAACCTCGAAGTACCCCTGGACATCGACCTGAAGGACGAAATCGGCGACCTGTCGTACTCGATTTCGTCCTTCAGGTCGATGTC
>JAOUCL010000400.1 GCA_029859805.1 Rhodospirillales bacterium
GCCGGCGCCGACGTGGTTTCCGAAGGCGAGCTGCGCCAGGCGTTCGCGGCCGGCGTGACCCCCGAGCGGATCGTCTTCGCGGGGGTCGGAAAGACGCCCGGGGAAATGGCGGTCGCGCTGGATGCCGGCATCCTCCAGTTCAACGTCGAATCCCTCCCGGAGCTGGAGGCGCTCAACCGGATCGCCCTCGACCGGGGCCTCCGGGCCCCGGTGGCGCTGCGCGTCAATCCCGACGTGGACGCGCTGACCCACGAGAAGATCGCGACCGGCAAGGCGGAGAACAAGTTCGGCGTCGACATGGCCGAGGCCGGCGCGCTTTTCGCCAGGGCCGCCGAGCTGCCGGGGATCCGCTTCGAGGGACTTGCCGTGCACATCGGGTCCCAGTTGACCGAGCTGCCGCCCTTCCGCGCCGCTTTCCGGCGAGTCGCCGGCTTGTTCGGCGAGCTGCGCGCGGCGGGGCACGGCCTGCGCCGCCTGGACCTGGGTGGCGGCCTCGGCATTTCCTACCGGACGCGCACGCCGCCGGATCTGCAGGGCTACGCCGCCGTGGTCCGCGAGGCAACCGCCGGTCTGGACACACGGCTGGTCTTCGAGCCGGGCCGTGTCCTGGTCGGCGACGCCGGGTTGCTGGTGACCCGGGTGCTCTACGTGAAGGACGGCACCGACCGGCGGTTCGTGATCGTCGATGCGGCGATGAACGATCTGATAAGACCGACCCTTTATGATGCCTGGCATGACATCATACCGGTGGCGGAACCCGCGGCCGATTGCCAAATCCAGCCGGTGGACCTGGTCGGGCCGATCTGCGAGACCAGCGACACCTTCGCCCGCGAGCGGCCCCTGCCCCCGGTAGCGGCGGGCGACCTGCTCGCGATTTGTTCAACCGGCGCCTATGGCGCGGTCATGAGTTCGGCCTATAATGCCAGACCGCCGGCGCCGGAGGTTCTGGTCCGGGGGGCGCGACACGCCGTGGTCCGGCCACGGTTGGACTATGCGGCGCTGCTCGGTCAGGACCGGCTGCCGGACTGGCTCGAGGCGCCGACAGCCGGTGCATCGCGCGGCGCCGCCTAACCGCTGGGATAAGAGAACCGTGGCAATCGACGACAAGAACAGGAAACAGACAAATCCGACCCCACCGCGGCCAGGATCCTCCGGGACCAGGGCGTCGTTTGCCGGGCGTCTGGCGCTGGCCCGCGCCGCGCTGGCCTGGGAGACCTTTTGGCCGAATTTCTGGCCGGTCGCCGGCATCGCCGGCCTGTTTCTCGCCCTCGCCCTGTTCGACGTGCTGCCGCTGCTGCCCGGATGGTTGCACGCCGGCGTGCTGGGCCTGTTCCTGATCGCCCTGCTGGCCGTCTTGTGGCGTGGCCTGCGCGGTCTGAAGCCGCCGTCCTTCGAGGCAGCGCGCCGCCGCCTCGAACGGGACAGCGGCCTCGAACACCGGCCATTGGTCGCGCTGGACGACCGGCTCGCCACCGATCCGCGGGACAAAGCCGCCGCCGCGCTTTGGGAGGCGCACCGGCGCCGACTCCTGGCCCAGGCCAGGCATCTCACCGTCAACCTGCCGCGCGCCGGCCTCGCCAAGGTCGATCCCATGGCGCTGCGCGCCGGCGTCTTCATGCTGCTGGCGGTCGCCGTGACGACGGGTGGCCAGGACTGGCGGCCGCGCCTGGCGGGGGCCTTGACGCCGCGCCTGGCGGGGGCCGCCGCGGGACCGCCGGCACGTCTCGATGCGTGGATCAACCCGCCGGCCTACACCGCGCTGCCGCCGCTGTTCCTCGGCTCGGAAAGTACCGGGGGTACGCCGATTCCCGCCCCCATTGGCAGCAGCATCCTGGCCCAGGTGCAAGGCGGCCGCGGCGTGCCCCAGCTGTATATCAGCGATGCGGCCGAGGTTTTCGAGCCGGTCACGTCCGGAGTGTACAAGATCACCCGCCAGCTCGAAACCGGCGACCGCCTGGCCATCACCCAGGACGGCCAGACGCTCGCCGAGTGGCCGCTCGAAATCCTGCCCGACACCCCGCCCCGGATCGAGTTCATCGCGCCACCCGGCCGGACCGAGCGGAGCGTCCTGCGCCTGGAATACGAGGCGAACGACGACTACGGCCTGAATCAGGTGGCCGTGGAGATCGAACGCCTCGACCAGCCGGACGCCGAGCCGCTGCGCCTGGAGCTGGCCCTGCCGGCGGGCGACCTGCGCGATGCCGAGAGCACCAGCTACCACGACCTGACGCCGCACCCCTGGGCCGGGCTCGCGGTCAGCATCCGTCTCGTGGCGAGCGACGCGCTGGGCCAGACCGGAGCGAGCGATCCCGTCCGGACGGTCCTGCCGGAACGCATCTTCAACCATCCCGTCGCCCGCGCCCTGGTCGAATTGCGCAAGCAGCTTACCATCGCGCCGGACAAGCGCTTCCCGGTGATCCGGGGTCTGAGCGACCTCAATCAGCGTCCCGAGCATTTCTTTCATGACGTGGTGGTTGCCCTGGCGCTCCGTTCGGCCGAACGGCGACTGCTCTACGACCGCTCGCAGAAGGCGGTCGGCCAGATTCAGCAACTGATGTGGGACACGGCGCTCAGAATCGAAGAGGGCGATCTGGCCATCGCCGAGCGCGACCTGCGCGAGATCCAGGAAAAGTTGATGCGGGCGCTCGCCGAGAACGCGCCCGACGAGGAGATCGACCGCCTGCTCGACGAGCTGCGCGAGGCCCTCGACCGCTTCCTGCAAGCTCTCGCCGAGCAGCTCAGCGAACAGCTGGCCGAAGGCCTCGAGCCCCAGCCCCTGCCGCCCGATGCGCAGATCATCGGAAGCGAGGACCTGCGCCAATTGCTCGAAAACGCGCGCGAGGCAGCCCGCAGCGGGTCGCGCGATGCGGCGCGCGAGATGCTCGCGCGGCTCCAGAACATGCTCGAAAACCTGCGCGCCAACCCCTTCGCCCGATCGCCGGGCGAGGAGGGGCAGAGCGCCTGGGAGATGATGCGCGACATGGAATCCTTGATGCAGCGCCAGCAGGAGCTGTTGGACCGGAGCTATAGTCGCGCCCAGAGCGGCAGGCCGCCGGGCGAGCAGGGCAGGGAGGGCGAGATTCCGGGCGAGCGGGGCGCCGGCCGGCCGAGCGAGAACCAGATCGATGCCGAGGAACAGGAACAGGTTCGCCGGCAGCTGGGCGAAATGATGCGCCGCCTCGGCCAAGCGCTGGGCGACATCCCGCGCCCGCTGGGGCGCGCCGAGCAGGCCATGCGCGACGCCCGCGACGCGCTCGGGCGCGAACGGCCGCTCGAGGCGATCGACCCGCAGAGCCGGGCGCTCGACCAGCTCCAACAGGGCATCCAGGCCATGGCGGAGAGTTTCATGGAACGCATGGGCCAGGGCCAGCCGCAGCCGGGCAACGGATCGGTCGGCATGGCCCCCGGAAACGGCCGCGACCCGCTCGGGCGCAATACGGGACAAAGCGGCTTCGAGGCCCTGGAGGGCGTCCGCATCCCGGACCAGATGGAGCTGCAGCGCGCCCGCGAAATCCTCAAGGAACTGCGCCGCCGGCGCGGCGAGCCGCAGCGTCCGCCGGTCGAGCTCGACTATCTCGACCGCCTGCTGCGGCAGTTCTAGAAGGTTGCTGAACTAGGTGCGACCGCTCACCCTCGCACTTCGTCCCTCGTCCCTCGACAGGCTCGGGATGAGGGGGTTCGGGATGAGGGGGCTCGGGATGA
>JAOUCL010000146.1 GCA_029859805.1 Rhodospirillales bacterium
CAGCCGCTCCGTGGCGGCCGCGCCCTCGTCGTCCCGATGCTCCGCCATACTCGCCCGTCCCTTCGCCGCCGCCCTCGGAACGACAGTATAGCCGAAGCGTCGGCGCCCTATCCTGGCGCTCTTACCCCGCCCCGCCCCCGCGCCCGAAGCCTCTGGACAAGGCCGAGGGTCGGGCGTATCGCTGAAGATGGCCGGGGGCGCGGGCCGGGCGACAACGATACGAGGAGCCTTGATGACCGGCGACGACGGCACCGACGAGCGGCCCAATGTGCGTTGGGAGACCGACTTCGGCCCGGCCACGCCGCTGTGGCGGCGCTACCTGCTGGCCGCGGTCTTGATCGCCCTGGTCGCGGGCTTCCTGGCCGCCGCCATCTTTCTGCTCGGCGATCAGCCGGGCGCCCGCGCCGCGGCCGACCCCTGGCTGATCCCGGCGCTGATCGGCCTCGCGGTCATCTTCACGGTCGTTTCGGTCTTCGGCGAGCGCTGGGCGATCCGCATCCGCACGTTCTTTGGAGGCCGTCCGGACGCGCCGGACCAGTGAGAACCGATCCGGGCCACCGTCCGTCAAGGCGCGCTGGATCCGTCGTCGTGAAGCGGTCGTGTCCGGCTCTGTCTGCTGCGCCACCAGGCGCGCGCCACGAAGAACACCAGCGCGATCGGGAACACCAGGAACCCGCCCTTCACGATGGCCTGCAACGCCATGTGGAACCCCGTGATGGGCGAAGCCGCGATCGCCTGCCAATCCCACTGGCCGTCGATCAGCATTTGTACGAACCCTGCGGCCAAGCCGGCCACGAAAATACCGGCGAAGACCAGGTAGGCCCGGGCGATGGATTTTCGCAGCTCCTTCAAAATCGAGGACACAGTACTTTTTAACACCCGACGCCGCCCTCACAACCCCCGGATCCACCCTGGGCGCAGCAGCTGGGCGCCGGCGCGCGCGGCGGCTACGACCGCGGGCAGGGCGTCGCGGTCCTTGGGCAGGGTGCCGGCCAGCGGTAGACAGTTGGAGGCGTGGTTGGAGTGGAAGCGGTCGTTGCGGGGCGCGCCGGCGGCCGGGCCGGGCGCCCCGTCCGGCGCGCAGGGTCCGTCGGCTGGGGCGCGGCCGGCGTTGGGCGGCGGGCCCTGGGGCGCTTCGGCAGTCGGGGCCAGACTGGTCATGGAGTCCTTTCCGGAGGTGTTGCTCCCAATATCGGGAATAAAACATATTTAATAGCCAATGTTAAGAACAAACAGCGAATATTCTTAGATTCTCTTTGTTTTCAGAAGCTTAGGGCATAGCGCCCGTTCCTCCGACGCTTCGCCAACGCGTTGAAATCAAACGAGTTTTTACTGTGCATGGGCTCGTTCCGCCAAAAGCGGTGCTGTGCGCCCCCGACGAACCAACTCTTACACCACGCCCCGGGACGCTAACGGGCAACAAACCGAAGACGTTCCTCCATGACCGAACTCGCTTTCCACGGCATCAACACCTCCCGCCAACCGGCGAAAAGTGTTACCCATGTGTCCGGTGCAAAGCGTCACCTATGTCTCAGGTCCGGCATGCCGCCGGTCGAGCCCGAGGCTCCCAGCGGCATTTCGAATCGGGGGCGGAACTCCGGACTGCGGGCGCGTCCGGCTAGGCCCCGGCGCCCGCCTCGCCTTCGTCCGGCAGGTGATGGGTGTTGCCCATGATCTGGCCGCCTGCCTCGATCACGATCTCGCGATAATGGGTCGTGCCGGAGACACTGCCCGTCGGGGCGATATAGAGCTTTTTCGAGACGGTCAATTCGCCCTCGTACTGGCCGTGAATCTCGGCGTATTCGACCTCGGCGCTGCCGATGAAGCGACCGCTCTTGGCGAGCTGCAACTGCTGGGTCCGGGCGGTGGCCTCGAGGTGACCCTCGACCAGCAGCTCTGCGCACTCGCAGAGCTTGGCGACCAGGCGAATGCCGCGGCCGACGGTCAAGACCTCGCCGTCGTTCGGGCCGGTCTCCGCGGTCGGGGCGGGCGTTTCCGCCACCGCGGCCGGTTGCTCGGGCGCGCCGGCCGGAGGGCCTTCCTCCTGATTGTGCAAAGCCTCGGGCGGCTGTTGCTCATCCGCCACGGCGACAGGGGCCGCCTCGGCAGCCTCGGGACCCGATGGCGACGGCTCTGCGATACCGAGGTGCTCGGCGATGTCCGAGAAGACGAGCTCTTCAGACGCAGTCTCGCGGGGCGTCGGATCCGGCTGCTCCTCCTCGAAGGCCGCGTGGTCTTGGAGCGCCTCTTCGGTGGGCGCAGCGGTTTGCGGCGGGCCCCCGTCTGGCGCGGGCTCAGGCTGCGCTTCTTCGGCGAAGGCGGGCCCCGGCTCCGCCTCTTCCGCCAGGACGGGCTCCGGCTCCGGTTCTTCAACCAGGACAGGCTCTTCCCGCGCCTCAAGAATAGCCTCCGGCTCCGGTTCTTCAACCAAACCGGGCTCCTCCGGCATCGCCTCGGCGGTTTCGGTGCCGTTTTGGGCGTCCTCGGACTCTGGGTGCGGCTCCTCAGCCGGCGCCGGATCGGGCAGGGGCGCCTTCTCGGACGTAGGGTCCTGGCGCTCTTCTTGATCCGGTTCGGACTTGGCGGTGCCGCCGGTTGCGTAGCGGGTCACCCGGCTCAGGCGATGGGCCACAGTGGCCTCGTCGCGGGCCTCTTCCGGATCGAAGTCCGAGTCCCTCGCGTCGGTCACGTCGTCGGCCGCCGCTTCGCTCCGTTCGGATTGCTGTCGCCGGTCCACTATTTCACCATTGTTAATTCGGGTTTCCTTCGTCGCACCGGACCCAAACTGCCACCACTTGGTTAATTTCTACTTATTTCGGAGCGGCTTGGCGGGCCGGCCGGGATTTCCTGGCGCGCGCCGGGGCGGCCCTGCGTCTCCCGACTGATCGCTCTGGCGGCGCGTCCGGCGGCGGCGTCGACGGCCGAGGGCCTTTCATCCAGGATGCGGAGCACTTCGACGACGCCGGGGCGCCTTGCGGACCGGCGTCCGAGGATCAGGACGAAACCCTCCGCTCCGCCCTCGAGATCCGTGATCAGGCCCAGGGAGTCGAGAGTGCGCAGGAGTTCCTTGGCGTGTTCCGTCGTGTCCTGCGAATTGGTTCCCGCCGCCCGGCGGGCCGCCCGTTCCGCCCGGACACAACCCTTCAAGCCGCCTTGCTGGGACTCCAGGAAGCTCTTGAAGTCGGTCGGCGTCCGGCCGCAACGTTTCGCGTAGCTCAGCGCGGCCGCGTATTCGGACAGGCGCGTCTTCTCGTAGCCGCTCCCGAACGCCAGTTTCACGACCGGAATGAAAGGCGCACGCGCCTGCGACTTGAGCCCGGCGGCGGCGATCAGCTGTTCGAAGGCCGCGGGGTCGTCTTCGGCCTGGAAGTGGAAGGCGTAGACGCGCTCGAGCGCGGCGTAGAGCGCCTTGTGCGAGCGGGTGTTCGCGACCGCCAACCTGCGCACCGCGGTCCGGCAGTCCCGCAGGCTTTGGCGCAAGGTATCCGGGCTCTTGTCGCGCGCCTCGCCGCGGGAAACTTCGGTTTCCACCACGGCCAGGAGACCGCGGGCATCCTGGGCTCGAGCCGGGCCGTCCCGCGCCGGCGGCTCCGCCCCGGCCTGCGGTCCGTCCACCTCGACGACCCTGCTCGTGACGGCGCCGACGATATAGTCGATGGTCTTCCCGCCCGCCGTGAATGGCAGCAGGAGCCCGCGGCAAAGCGTTATCCGGTCTGGGCCACTGGCATATTCGTACTCGAACTCCAAAGGCCCCTTGCTGTCGAGCACCTCGCGATAACGGCTGGCGACCCGTGCCAAGAGCGACCCGTGCGGAACCTCGGAAAGCTTCCTACCTGCGCCGGTTTTCGCGGATTCGGCGGACAGCCCCTGACCGAGGTGGCGAACCAGGGGGTCTTCCGGGTCATGCCCGAGGTCGAGCATGAAGGCGTGCGGTCCAAACCCTGGGACGGCCTCGACGTCGAACTGGTTTATGCGTGGGTATGACTCCGGGCCGCGGAGCCTCGCCCAGTACTCCATCAACTGCGGAGCCAACCGCCGTTCGACCAGATCGCGCAGGTGAGGACGAGATAGAGATGGCTCTGACCATGGAGGCATGGCGGAACAGGTCTCGTTCGAATAAGGCTATGTCAACGAATGTAACGTGAGCACCATTGCGTATTCATTAACTTTTTACGACTAATCCATATAGCGTTTAATGCTATTATCCTACTGAAAAGCCGACATTAATACAAATACCGGCCAGTCCCGAGGCGCTCAGGGCGCAGGCTGCCGAGTCCGGCGGCGCGGGGCAGACTGGGCGCGCGCGTCAGGGCGCCGCCGCCTCGAGCCCTTCCCCTTGGCTAGTGGAATGGTTTAGCTTTGAGCGCAGGATCCGCGGTCAGGTAGGCCGACCACGCACGAGGACCGGCATGGCGTTCAAGACCCAGCAGCTGAAAAGCGAATTGATCGACAAGATCGAGGAACGTGTGCACCAGCGGCTCGAGCCGCAACGCGCCGCGCTAGCCGACCGTTTCATACAGCAGTTCTACGCAAATGTGCCGCCGGACGATATTCTCCACGACACGCCGGACAATCTGTATGGCGCCGCGCTGGCGCTGCTCGCGTTCGCGAAACGGCGCAAGCCGGGAGAGGCGAAAATCCGGGTCTACAGCCCGCGGCTCGAGGAGCAGGGCTGGAAATCGGCCCATACGATCGTCGAGGTCATAAACGACGACATGCCGTTCCTGGTCGACTCGGTCACGGCCGAGCTGCACCGGCTGGACGCCAAGGTGCACCTGGTCATCCATCCGATCCTGCCCTTGAAACGCGCCGCCGACGGCAGATTGACCGAGCTCCACGAGCCCGGGAGCGGCGCGAAGGGCGCACACAACGAATCCGTGATGCACGTGCAGGTCAGCGAACAGCCGAGCGAGCGCCACGAGCTCATCCGCGAGGGACTCGCGGGTGTCCTCGCCGATGTCCGGGCCGCCGTCGAGGACTGGCCGGCCATGCGCCAACGCTGCCGGGAAGTGATCGCCGAGTTGATTCAAAATCCGCCGAAGCTGCCCCGGGAGGAGATCGAGGCCGGCATCCCCTTTCTCGAGTGGCTCGACAACGATCACTTCACCTACCTCGGTTATCGCGAGTACCACTTCGAGGGCACGGGCGCGAAGGCGGTCACGCGGGTGCCGGCCGAAGGCGGACTCGGTGTCTTGCGCGACGAGAGCATCCCGGTCTTCGAAGGACTTCGGAACTTCGGCAAGCTGCCGGTCGAGGTGCGCGACTTCCTGAAGCAGCCGCAGCTTGTTCGCATCACCAAGGCGAACCGGCGGGCAACCGTGCATCGCCGCGTCCACATGGACACCATCGCCGTAAAATCCTTCGACAAGAAAGGCAAGGTGACCGGCGAACGGCTCTTCCTGGGTCTCTTTACCTCGGTGGCCTATTCGCGCAGCCCGCGGGAGATTCCGCTGCTGCGCGAAAAGGTGGCGCGCACGGTCAAAAGGGCCGGTTTCGCACCCAGCAGCCACGACGCCAAGGCCCTGGCGCACATCCTGGACAATTATCCGCGCGACGAGCTGTTTCAGATCTCCGAGGACGAGCTGTTCGCCACGGCGACGGGCATCCTGCACCTGCAGGAGCGGCAGCGCGTCGCGCTCTTCGTGCGCCGCGATCCCTTCGAACGCTTCGTCTCGGCCCTCGTCTTCGTGCCGCGCGACCGATACGACACCAACCTGAGGCTGAGGATCCAGGATGTCCTCGCCCGGACCTACGACGGATCGGTCGAGGCCTTCAACACCCACCTGACGGATGCCGCGCTCGCGCGACTGCACATCATCGTCAAGACCACACCGGGCGCGCTGCCCGAGGTCGACCTGGGAGCCCTGGAGATCAAGCTGGTCGAAACGGCGCGGTCCTGGGTCGACGATCTGGAAGAATCCTTGGTGGAGGCGCGCGGCGAGGAACAAGGTGTCCGCGGCCTGCGGCGCTTCGCAAAGGCCTTTCCGGCGAACTACCAGGACCATTTCAACGCCCAGGGCGCGGTGTTCGACATCACCCGTATCGAGGAAGCGCTCGAGACCGGGCAGCTTGCCATGAACCTGTATCGTCCCATCGAGGCGGAGGAGAATCAGCTCCGGTTCAAGATCTATGTGTCCGGCGACCCGGTGCCGTTGAGCGACGTGCTGCCCATGCTGGAGAACATGGGCCTCAAGGTGATCGGCGAGGTGCCCTACGAGGTCCATCTTCCGGACCTCGCCCAGCCCGTTTGGATCCACGACTTCGACACCGTCACCGAAGGCGGGGCCGCGGTCGACCTGGGACAGGCCAAGGAGGCCTTTCACGACAGTTTTGCCCGGGTCTGGCGGGGCGAAATGGAGAACGACGGGTTCAACAAGCTGGTCCTGAGGGCCGGTCTTACCGCCCGCGAGGTGAAGGTGCTGCGCGCCTACTGCAAGTATCTGCGCCAAGCCGGGATCCCCTTCTCCCAGGCTTACATGGAGGAGACACTCCAAGGAAACCCGCAGATCGCACGCCGGCTGGCCGATCTCTTCGTAAGCCGCTTCGACCCGGCGGTGCAGGGTGAAGGGACACGGGCGGAGGACTTGGTGCAAGAAATTCAGGATCTCCTGGAGCAGGTCAGCAACCTGGACGAAGACAGAATCATCCGGCGCTTCCTGAACGTCATCGAGGCGACGCTCAGAACCAACTTCTTCCAGGAGGGCGCCGCCGGCGGGGAAAAGAGCTACATATCCTTCAAGCTCAACTCGCAGAACATCGAGGAGCTGCCCCTGCCCCGGCCGTTTCGCGAGATCTTCGTCTACAGCCCCAGGGTCGAGGGCGTGCATCTTCGTTTCGGCAAGGTGGCGCGCGGCGGCTTGCGCTGGTCGGACCGGCGCGAGGACTTCCGCACCGAGGTCCTGGGGCTGGTCAAGGCCCAGCAGGTGAAGAACGCGGTCATTGTCCCGGTCGGCTCGAAAGGGGGCTTCGTGGTCAAGCGTCCGCCGGCCGCCGACGCCGGACGTGAGGGACTGCTGAACGAGGGGATCGAGTGCTACAAGACCTTTCTCCGCGGGCTGCTCGACATCACCGACAACCTCAAGGGTGCCGAGGTCGTGCCGCCGCGGGCCGTCGTGCGCCACGACGAGGACGACCCCTATCTCGTGGTCGCCGCCGACAAGGGCACGGCGACCTTCTCCGACATTGCCAACGGCGTATCGGCTGAGTACGGCTTCTGGCTCGACGACGCCTTCGCGTCCGGCGGCTCGGCCGGCTACGACCACAAGAAGATGGCCATCACCGCCCGCGGCGCCTGGGAGTCGGTCAAGCGCCACTTCCGCGAGATCGGCAAGGATATCCAGAACGAGGATTTTACCTGCGTCGGCGTCGGCGACATGGCCGGCGACGTGTTCGGCAACGGTATGCTGCTTTCCAAGCACATCAAGCTGATCGGCGCGTTCAACCACCTGCACATCTTCATCGATCCAGATCCGGATCCGGCGGCGAGCTGGGCCGAGCGCAAGCGGCTGTTCGACCTGCCACGCTCGGCCTGGAGCGATTACGACGCAAAGCTCATCTCCAAGGGCGGGGGCGTGTTCGAGCGCAGGACCAAGGCGATAAAGCTGACGCCGCAGATCAAGAAGCTGTTCGGCATCGAGCGGGACAAGGTGACGCCGAGCGAGCTGATCGCCGCCATGCTCAAGGCCGATGCCGAGCTGCTCTGGTTCGGCGGCATCGGCACCTACGTCAAGGCGAGCTACGAGACCCACGCCGACGTTGGCGACAGGGCCAACGACGCACTCAGGGTCGATGCCACCGATCTGCGGGCCAAGGTCGTCGGCGAGGGCGCAAACCTCGGCGTGACCCAGCGCGCGCGCATCGAGTACGACTTCAGGGGTGGCCGCTGCAACACCGACTCGATCGACAACTCGGCCGGCGTCGACTGCTCGGACCACGAGGTCAACATCAAGATCCTTCTGGGCGACATCGAGGCGGCGGGCGACATGACCCGCAAGCAGCGCGACCAGCTCCTGCGAAAGATGACCGACGAGGTCGCGGACCTAGTGCTGCGCGACAACTATCTGCAGACCCAGGCGATCACGGTCACCCATCAGCTGGGCGCGCATCTCATAGACCGCACCGCCCGTTTCATGCGGGCGCTGGAGCGGGTGGGCCAGCTCGACCGCGCGGTCGAGTACCTGCCCGACGACGAAACGATCGCCGAGCGGCAGAAGCAAGACGTCGGCTTCGCCCGCGCCGAGCTGGCGGTGCTTCAGTCCTATGCCAAGATCGTGTTGTACGAGGAAATCCTGTCCTCGGACCTGCCGGACGACCTCTATCTGCGCGACGACTTGATCGGCTACTTCCCCGGTCCGCTGCGCAAGACCTATCAGAAGCAGATAACGTCCCACCGGCTGCGCCGCGAGATCGTCGCCACGGTCGTGACCAACGAGCTCGTCAACCGCGTCGGCCTCGCCTTCATACACGAGGCCAAGGAAAAGACCGGCATGCCGGCCGAGGACATTGCGCGGGCCTATATGGTGAGCCGGGCGATCTTCGGCATTCCGGACCTGTTGCAGCAGATCGAGTCCCTCGACAACAAGGTATCGGCCGCGGCGCAGTCCGCGATGCTGATGGAGTGTGGCCGGCTGGTCGAACGCGGGACCGTCTGGTTCCTGCGCGAAGCGGCCCGGCCGCTCGATATCAGGGGCGAGATCGAGTCCTTCGGAGGCGGCGTAAAGGAGCTGGCGGAGGGCTTGGAAGACCTCCTCTCGCCGGCCGACCGGGAGGCCACGGGGCAACGCGCGGCCGGTTTCATCGATCAGGGCGTGCCGGAGGCCACGGCACACCGTATCGCCAGCCTGGGGCTTCTGGCGCCAGCCTGCGACATCGTGCGCATCGCCCGGAACGTCGGTCAGCCGGCGCAACAGGTGGCAAAGGCCTATTTCGACATCGGGGCGCGCTTCGGCTTCGACTGGCTGCGCCGGGCGGCGGGACATCTGCCCACGGACACGGCCTGGGACAAGCTGGCGGTGACGGCGGTGATCGACGACCTGTTCGGCCACCAGGCCCAGCTCACCCAGCGGGTGCTCGAGGTCGCCGGGACCGGCGCGGCCGAGCATGTGATCGAAGACTGGGCCGAGTCGCGCCGGCCGCTCGTCGCGCGCACCGAACAGCTGCTGGCCGAGCTGCAGTCGACCGGGACGCCGGACTTCGCGATGCTCGCGGTGGCCAACCGCCAGCTGAAGACTATGGTCGGGGGCTAGCTCAAGAGAGGAAACGGCCGTGGCTCAGGCTGACCTGCGTCCTGCCGAAGCCGGGGATGTCGCGGCGATCGCCAGCTGCGCGCGGGCGGCATACGCCCGGTACGTATCCCGCATCGGCAGGGAGCCAGCGCCGATGGTCGCGGATTTTGCGGCGCTGGTCGCCGCCGGCGAGGTCCAGGTCCTGCTGACCGGCGAGGACGTGGCCGGCTTCATCGTGATCCGGCCCGGCCCGGGCCATCTTTTCATAGAGAATATCGCGGTCCATCCGGATCGGCAGGGCCAGGGTCTCGGCCACCGGCTGATGATCTTCGCCGAGGCTGCGGCGCGCGAGCGGGGCCTGCCGGCCCTCGAGCTCTACACCAACGCCAAGATGACCGAAAACTTCCCGTTTTACAGTGGCCTCGGCTTCGTCGAGACCGAGCGCCGGCACGAGGACGGCTTCGACCGGGTTTATATGCGTAAGAGGCTGACGTGACTGCCGGCCGGCCCTCGCCCTTCTTGAGTCCCGGGCGCAAAGCTGTGAGCCGGACGACGTGGCACAACGAGAGACCATGACGCCGGGGGACCGCCCGGGCGCGGGGGGCGGCGCGGGCCGCCGGGCCATAGCCGCCTGGTGTCTTTACGACTGGGCCAACTCGGGCTTTCCCACCGTCGTCATCACCTTCGTATTTTCCGCCTACGTGACGAAATACGTCGCCGAGTCGGCGACGCTCGGCATCGCGCAATGGGGCACGGCGATCAGCCTTTCGGCTCTGACCGTCGCGATGCTCTCGCCTCTGCTCGGCGCCATCGCGGACAACAGGGGTCGCCGGAAACCGTGGCTCTTCGCCTTCACGGGCCTTTGCATTCTGACCACTTTCGGCCTCTGGACGATCGAGCCGGAGCCGACGTCGCTCGTACCGGCCCTCGTTCTCGTGGCCTTGAGCAACGCCGCCTTCGAGTTCTGCCAGGTATTCTACAACGCGATGCTCCCGGACGTGGCGCCGCGCCACATGCTGGGGCGCATCTCGGGCTGGGCCTGGAGCTGCGGTTATTACGGTGGGCTCGCCGTTCTGATCATCTGCCTCCTCGTCTTCGCCCTGCCCGAAGAACCGGTTTTCGGGCTGGACAAGCAGTCCTTCGAACATCTGCGTATAACCGGCCCCTTGGTGGCTCTCTGGTTTGCGCTCTTCGCCCTGCCCCTGTTCCTGGTGACTCCCGATCGTCCGGCCAGCGGTGTAGGTCTTTGGCAAGGGGCGCAGCAGGGCATCGCGACGCTGATCCGCACGGTTCGACAGCTGCGCCGCTATCGCAACATCGCACGCTATCTTCTGGCACGCATGGTCTACACGGACGGGCTCAACACCGTGTTCGTGGTCGGCGGCGCTTACGCGGCCAACACCTTCGGCATGGAGTTCGCGGAGATCCTCACCTTCGGAATCCTGCTCAATGTTACCGCCGGCCTGGGCGCCTTCGGTTTCGCCTGGCTGGACGACTGGATAGGGTCGAAACGCACGATCATGATCGCAATCGCCGGCCTGACGCTCTGCGCCGGCGCAATCCTCATGGTCGAGTCGAAGCTCTGGTTCTACATCGCCGGCTGCGTGCTGGGCGTCTTCGCCGGGCCGGCCCAGGCGGCGAGCCGGACCTTGATGGCGCGCCTCGCGCCTCCGGAGCTGCTGACCGAGATGTTCGGCCTCTATGCCTTTTCCGGCAAGGCGACGGCTTTCATCGGGCCGGCACTGGTCGGCTGGGTCACGCTCTGGAGCGACAGCCAACGCGTCGGTATGGCGACGATCCTGGCGTTTTTCGTCACCGGGTTCGTGCTTCTGCTCCCGGTCCGCGAGCCGAGCGACGACGCGCGCTGAGATCCCGCTTCGCGGCGCGCCCTAATGCCGGAAGTGGCGCATGCCGGTGAAGACCATGGCGAGGCCGGCTTGATCGGCGGCCTCGATCACCTCGTCGTCGCGCAGCGAGCCGCCCGGCTGGATGACCGCCGTGGCGCCCGCCTCGGCGGCGGCGAGCAGCCCGTCGGCGAAGGGGAAGAAGGCGTCCGAGGCGACCACCGAGCCCTCGGTGCGCGAGGTCGCCACGCCGGCCGCCTGGGCGGCCTGGAGGCCCTTGAAGGCGGCGATGCGCGACGAATCGACCCGGCTCATCTGTCCGGCCCCGATGCCGACCGTGGCCTCGTCGCGCACATAGACGATGGCGTTCGACTTGACGTGCTTGGCGACCTGGAAGGCGAAGAGCAGATCGGTCAGCTCGCGCTCGCTCGGCTGGCGCTTGGTGACCACCTTGAGCTCGCCGCGCGTGACCCGGCCGCTGTCCCGGCTCTGCAGGAGCAGCCCGCCCGCGAGCGACCTGACGGTCATTCCCGGGGCCGCCGGATCCGGCATGGCGCCGGTGACGAGCACGCGCAGGTTCGGCTTGTTGGCCAGCAGCCGGGCCGCCGTCTCCTCGACCTCCGGCGCGATCACCACTTCCGAGAACAGCTTGGCGATCTCCGCCGCGGCGGCCTCGTCGAGCGGCCGGTTGGCCGCGATGATGCCGCCATAGGCGCTGACGGGGTCCGAGGCGAGCGCGCGCTCGTAGGCCTCCAGCAGGGTCTCGGCGACCGCGACGCCGCAGGGATTGGCGTGCTTGATGATGGCGACCGCCGGGCGGTCGAACTCGGCGACCAGCTCGTAGGCCGCGTCGGTGTCGTTCAGATTGTTGTAGCTGAGCGCCTTGCCCTGCAGCTGACGCGCGGTCGCGATCCCGGGGCGCGGCTGGATCGGGCCGCCCTCGGCCAGATAGAAGGCCGCCGATTGATGGGGGTTCTCGCCGTAGCGCAGCAGCTCGGCGCGGCGGCCGGCCAGAGATAGCTGGACCGGAAAGGCCTCGCCTTCGGCCGCGCTCATCCAATGGGCGATCGCGCTGTCGTAGGCCGCCGTGTGGGCATAGGCCGCCGCCGCCAAGCGCCGGCGCAGGTCGGCGGTCGTGGCGCCGCCGTTGGCCTCGAGCTCAGCCACCACTGCGTCGTAATCGGCGGGGTCGGTCACGACCGTGACGAAGCCGTGGTTCTTGGCGGCCGCCCGGATCAGGGCCGGGCCGCCGATGTCGATATTCTCGATGCAGGTCTCGCGCTCGGCGCCCGAGGCGACCGTTTCGCGGAACGGATAGAGGTTGACCACGACCAGGTCGATCGGCGCGATGCCGTGCTCGGCCATGGCCTGGCGATGCGCCTCGAGGTCGCGGCGTCCCAGGATGCCGCCGTGGATCGAGGGATGCAGGGTCTTGACCCGGCCGTCCATGATCTCCGGAAACCCCGTATGGGCCGAAACCTCGGTCACCATCACCCCGGCCTCGCGCAGAGCGCGGGCTGAGC
>JAOUCL010000145.1 GCA_029859805.1 Rhodospirillales bacterium
AACACGCGCTCGCGAGTCCGGACTTTTCACCACCAAGGCACAAAGGCACAAAGAGTTTGAATACCTTCTTCGTGTCTTCGTGTCTTTGTGGTGAAACGGTTTTCAGAAGCAGCACGGCTAGCCCCCCTCCCCGACCGCGGCGCTGCCGAGGTAAATCTCGCGCACGCGGGCGTCGTCGCGCACCTCGGCCGGCGTGCCCTCGGCGATCAGCTCGCCGCGATTGAGCACGATGAGGCGGTCGGCGTGGGCGAAGACCACGTCCATGTCGTGCTCGGTGAACAGCACGGCGATGCTGCGCTCGCGCACGATCTCCGCGGTCAGGCCCATCAGCTCGACCCGCTCGGCAGGCGCCATGCCGGCGGTCGGCTCGTCCATCAGCAGCAGGCCCGGATCGTTCGACAGGGCGACCGCCAGCTCGACCCGCTTCAGGTCGCCGTAGGCGAGCACGCCGCAGGCCCGCTCGGCCTGTTCGGTCATGCCGACCCGCGCGAGCAGGGCCGCGGCCTCCTCGCGGTAGAGCGCCCCGGCGCGGCGGAGCAGCCCGGAAAAGCCGCGCTTGTGGGAGATCAGCCCCATCTGGACGTTCTCCAGCACGGTCATCGAGGCGAAGGTCGCGGTGATCTGGAAGGTCCGGCCGATGCCCAGGCGCCAGACTTGGCGCGGCGCCAGGCCCGCCAGCTCGCGCCCACGGAAGCGGATCGAGCCCGCGTCGGGGCGCAGCTGGCCGTTCAGCATGTTGAAGCAGGTCGACTTGCCGGCGCCGTTGGGGCCGATCATGGCCAGCAGCTCGCCCTCGGCCAGCGCGAAGCTGACGCCGTCGACCGCCTGCACGCCGCCGAAGGCCTTGGCGAGGCCCTGCACCTCGAGGGTGTTCACGGCGCGCGCTCCGCCTCGGCCGCGCCGCCGCGCAGGCGCTCCTCCAGCTGCCGGAACACGCCGCCCAGGCCCTGCGGGAACAGCACGACGAGGACGATGATCGTCACGCCCAGGATGAGCCGCCAGAACTCCAGGCGCGAGATCGTGTCCTGCAGCCAGGTGAAGGCCGCCGCGCCGAACAGCGGGCCCGAAAGCGTCTGCACGCCGCCCAGCAGAACCATGACGAGAGCGTCGACCGAGCGCGGGATCGACAGCTCGTCGGGGAACACGCTGCCTTTCGAGAAGGCGTAGAGCGCGCCGGCCAGGCCCGCCAGGACCCCGGCCAGGGCGAAGGCCATCCACTGGTGGCGCCGCACGTCGATGCCGATCGCGTCCGCGCGCAGCGGCGAATCGCGCCCGGCCCGGATCGCATAGCCGAAACGGGCGAAGATCGCGCCGCGCAGGAACAGGATGCCGCCGGCGGTCAGCACCAGGACCAGATAGTAGTAAGCGCTGCGCGCGCTCGCCCAGTCGGCCGGCCAGACGCCGAGCAGCCCGTCGTCGCCGCCGGTAAAGCCGTACCACTGGAAGGCGACCGACCAGGTGATCTGGGCGAATGCCAGGGTCAGCATGGCGAGGTAGACCCCGGAGAGGCGCACGCAGAACCAGCCGAACAGCAGCGCGCCGAGGCCCGCCAGAACGGGCCCCGCGGCGAGCGCCAGCTCCATCGGCACCGCCAGGTGGTGCACCAACAGGGCCGCGCCGTAGGCGCCGAGGCCGAAGTAGGCGGCGTGCCCGAAGGAGACCATGCCGCCCGGCCCCATGATGAAGTGCAGGCTGTAGGCGAAGAGCGCGGCGATCAGGATCTCCATCCCGAGCACCAGGGTGAAGTCCCCGGCGACGGCCGGCAGGACGAGCAGCACGGCGAGAAGCGCCAGCCAGGCCCAGCGGTGATGCCTTGCGGCGGGGGCGAGCAGCGGCTCGGCCGGCCCGGCCCGCGCATGGCCCGGCGTCTCGGGCTTGCCCATCAGGCCCCAGGGACGGATCACCAGGACGACCGCCATGACCAGGAACATCAGGACCAGCGTGATCTCCGGAAAGACCAGGATGCCGAAGGCGTTCAACTCGCCGATCAGCACGGCCGCCAGGAAGGCGCCGGTGATGCTGCCCATGCCGCCGACCACGACGACGACGAAGGCGGCCGCGATGATGTTGAGGTCGATCAGCAGGTCGGCGCCGCCCTTGGGCAGCTGCGCCGCGCCGCCGAGGCCCGCCAGGAAGGCGCCCAGGAAGAACACCGAGGTGAACAGCCAGGCCTGGTTGACGCCCAGGGCCGCGACCATCTCGCGGTCCTGGGTCGCGGCGCGCACCAGAGTGCCCCAGCGCGTGCGGTGGAACAGCAGCCACAGGCCGCCCAGCACCAGCGGGCTGAGCGCGATCAGCGCCAAGTCGTATTCGGGCAGGTATTCGCCGAAGATCGTAACCGCCCCGTCCAGGCCCGGCGCCCGCGGTCCCAAAAGGTCCTCCGGCCCCCAGATCCACTGCGAAAGGTCCTGTACGACCAGCACCACGCCGAAGGTCGCCAAGAGCTGGAACAGCTCGGGCGCCCGATAGATGCGGCGCAGCACCAGCACCTCGACGGCGACTCCGATCGCGCCGACCGCGAGCGCGGCCAGAAGCACCGCGCCCCAGAAACCCAGCGGCCCGCCGCCCAGCCTCTGGACCAAGCTGTAGGCGATGTAGGCGCCCAGCATGTAGAACGAGCCGTGGGCGAAGTTTACGATCCGGGTGACGCCGAAGATGATCGACAGCCCCGCGGCGACGAGGAACAGCGAGGCCGCGCTGGCCAGCCCGGTCAGGAACTGCACGAGGATCATGGCGGTGCCGGGGTTGTCGAGCGGGTCAACGCGGTGTCGGGAACGGCTCGCGCGCGGAAAGCCGGAAACCAGATCTCATATCGCCCCCCTCATGTCATCACCGCGTCCGCCGTCCCAGCCACGCCGCCCGAGCGGCTTAGCATACGCGGCGCCACCGCTGCCATGGTGAGCAACCGGGAACATGGTCCCCCTCCCCCTCGACGGGGGAGGGTCGGGGTAGGGGTGAATGCCGAAGGCATCCCGTTGACTCCCGCCAGTCGACAACATCGGGGCCAAAGCCACAGCCTCGCTGCGCTCGCCCCCCTCCCCAACCCCTCCCCGCGTTGGGGGAGGGGGAATCTTGCTGGGCCGGCAGGCCAGGCCCATCGGAACTCAGCTGCCCGGCCGCAGCTTCCGGATCTCCTCGTCGCTCGGCAGGTAGCCCTTGCCGTCGGCGTAGCGCCAGTCGACCATCACGCCCTTGCCGTCCCGGAGCGCCGTGCGGCCGACATAGGCGCCCATGGTCGACTGGTGGTCCTGCGCGCGGAAGGTGAAGGGCCCGGTCGGCGAATCGACCGTGATCCCCTCGGCCGCCTTGACCATCGCCTCGGTGTCGGTCGAGCCGGCCTGGGCGATGACCGCGGCGATCGCCTTGAAGGTGTTGTAGCCCACCACGGAGCCGAGCCGCGGATAGTCGTCGAACTTCGCCCGGTAGGCCGTGACGAACGCGTCATGGGCCGGCGTGTCGATCGCGTACCAGGGATAGCCGGTGACGATCCAGCCCTCCGGCGCCTCGTCCTTCAGCGCGTCGAGGTATTCCGGCTCGCCGGTCAGGAGGCTGACGACTTCGCGGTTCGCGAACAGGCCGCGCAGCTTGCCCTCGCGCACGAACTTGCCGAGGTCGGAGCCGAAGGTCACGTTGTAGATCGCCTCGGGCTTCGCGTTGGCCAGCGCCTGGACCTCGGCGCCCGCCTCGATCTTGAACAAGGCCGGCCACTGCTCGGCGACGAACTCGACGTCGGGCCGCTTGGCCTTCAGGATCTCCTTGAACGAGGCGACCGCGTCCTGGCCGTACTTGTAGTTAGGCGCGATGGTCGCCCAGCGCTTGGCCGGCAGTTTCGCGGCCTCCTCGGCCAGCATGTTGGCCTGCATGTAGGTATTGGGCCGAAGTCGGAAGGTGTAGTGGTTGCCCTTCTGCCAGGTGACCGCGTCGCTCAAGGGCTCGGCAGCGATGAAGAAGACCTTGCGCTGCTTGGCGAAGTCGGTCACCGCCAGGCCGATGTGCGAGAAGAAGGTGCCGGCCAGGAGCGCCACGCCCTCCTTCGAAACCAGCTCCTCAGCGATCTTGACCGCGTCGCCCGGCTTGCCGCCGTCGTCGCGCGAGATCACCTCCAGAGGCCGGCCGAGCACGCCGCCGGCCGCGTTGATCTCCTCGACCGCGAGCTGCCAGCCGTTGCGGTAGGGCAGCGTGAAGGCCGGCAGGCGGGTGTAGCTGTTGATCTCGCCGACCTTGATCGGCTCGGCCGCGCCAGCGCCGCCCGTCGGCCCGGCGAGCAGGGCCGCGAGTCCCGCGGCGGCCAAAGCGAAGAATGTTCTGCGTGTCGTCATGGTTCTCTCTCCCTGTCGTTCGATTGTTATGGATTCTTGTGGTTCGATTGAAACGCTCAGCGCAGCCCGTCCTCTCCCGTGATCTCCGAGGCCGCGAGCCCGCCCGAGCGGGCATGGATCCGCGGACCCGTGGTCATGACCAGGATCAGGACCATTTCGTCGGGGCGCGGCGCGTCCGGCACGCCGATCTCCATGGCGTCGAAGTGGCTGCGCACGTAGGCGGCGTTGATGTGGGTCACCGGCACGTCGAGCCGGGCGCCCAGGCCGCCGACCTTCTTGGTGGACGGCACGATGGCCTTGGCCCCGCCCAGCACCTCGCGCATGGCATAGCCGCCCGGGGCGTGCCACAGCGCACCGTGCTCCAGCTCGCCGGCGGAGCCTATGATCGCGCCCTTGCCGTAGCCCTCGATCGCCTGGACGTCGCCGCCCAGCAGGGCGACCAGGCGCTTGGCCATGTCGAGGCCGAGCGGCTCCAGCCCCTTCATGAGCGGCGTGATCTCCGCCACGTGGCGCCCGGCGAAGGGATTGGCCACGACCGCGGCAACGGCGCCGCGCAGCAGCGGCCGGGCCGCGCTCTCGCCGCCCTCGTGGTGGATCTCCTCGACGCTGGCAAGGACCTTGCGGACTCTGGGTGTCTCCATGTCTCCCCTCCTCATGCGGCGGCCGGCAAAGCGTGCGCGAGCGCGTCTCCGACCACTCGGAACTGGCCGTTCAGCGCCAGCACCGCGCCGAAGATCAGGCCCGCCGAAAGCATAGACCGGGCCGCGGCCTCTCCGCCAGTAAGAGCCGTCATGACGGCCTCTTCGTCCAGTGCGCCGACCGCCACCGTGACCGGCAGGTCGCCCAGGTCGCTATCGGGGTCGAGCGCGCGGGCCGGCCGGCGCTCGATCGCCGGATGGTCGAGGTCGACCGCGTTGGCGATCAGCGTCGCCGCCACGTCGGCGGCCGCCGCATCGGCCGCCAGCACGGTGACCGCGTCGGCGATGCCGAGGCTGAAGCTGCGCCCGCCCTGCCCCGAGGTGGCGACGCCGCGCAGCGGCATCTTTGCGGTGACCGTGAAGGACCCGTCGAGGCCCGCGCGCGCCGGCCGGGCCGCCAGGCCGACCTCGAAGCCGGCGCCGGGCGCCAGGTAAAGCGCGATGTCGCCGCCGTCGTTGACATAGGCGCGGTCGAGCCGCCGGCCCGCCGTCAGCGCGGCCAGCATCTCGTCGGCCACCGCCCCCGCCACCGCGGCCATGGGGGTCACGCGGACGCCGCGGTGCCACCAGACGGCCGCGGCCATTCGCCGGGCGACGGGGCCGGCGAAGACGTGCGGCATATCCCCGACCGGCCGGCGCAGCTCCGGCAGCTCCGCCACCAGCGTCTCCAGAATGTCCGAGAAACGCTCGACCGCCTGCTCGTAGGCACGGGTGACCTCCCGCTCCGCGCCGAAGGCCTCGATCACCAGGTCGATCGGACCATGGTTGAGGTGCAGGCGCCGGCCGTCCGGCAGCAGCGCGGCCTGGGGACCCGCCGCCATGTCAGCGCGCCTCCCCGTCCGGGCCGAAGGGCCAGGGGTTGCCGGCCCGCCATTCCGTGACCTGGACCGCGCCCTTCTCGCCGACCACGCCGAGGTCGCGGACGTCGTCCATGTGGCCGCCCAGGGCGCGGTAGTCGTCCAGGCGCAGGGTAAACTCGATCGGCCCGACCAGGGCCGGGGTCGGCACGTAGCCGAAGGCGTTGTCCGGCATCCGCATCACGTCCGCCAGGATCGTGATGCCGCCGCCGGGCCAGACATAGACCGGCGCGCCGCCGCAGGTGACCCGGGTCCGCGACTCCTTGACCGAGCGGGTCAGGCGCACCGGGTTCTCGGTGACCCCGGCGCGCAGGCTGCCGCCGGCGCCGGCCATGAAGAGGACCGAGACCAGGGCGGGCTCGCAGTTCTCGCCGATCCGCTCGACCACCCCGACGAGCGGATCGGGCAGCTCGGCCGGCACGGGCTCGAGGTCGTCGTCCAGCACGAAATAAGCGGCGTCCTCGCCGGTCGTGCTGACCATCAAGAGGCGCAGGCCCGCGCGGGCCGTCTTGGGGTCTATCTTCTCGAGTATCGTGAGCGGATCCGTGATGTCCGTGCCGCCCCAGCCGGTGCCCGGCTCGGCCACCTGGAAATAGCGGCCGGGGGTCGACTTGCGGCCGCGCACGCGGATGCCCGAGGGCGGCATGCCGAGGAAGCGCCCGGCCTGGTGCTCGGTGAGCACGCCGGTGATGTGGTCGTCGACCACGATGACCTCGTCGACCTTGCCATACCACTGCCGGGCGAACATGCCGATGGTCGCCGAGCCGCAGCCGACCCGCATGCGCGCCTCTTCAACGTCGTTGATGACCGGCGGCTTGCCGGCCTGGACCGAGAGCCCGGCGCCGCCGTCCACGGTCAGCTCGACCCGCTCCTTGTTGCACAGGGCCAGCATCATCCGGCAGGTGACGTTCCCCTCCTTCTTGCTGCCGCCGGTGAGATGCCGCACGCCGCCGAGGGCCATCATCTGCGAGCCATATTCGGCGGTCGTGACGTGGCCGACCTGCTCGCCCTCGCAGCGCACCGCCGCCTGCTCGGGCCCAATGTAGCGGTCCGTGTCGACCTTCAGCTTGAGGCCGCAGTAGCTGAAGATGCCCTCGGTCACCACGGTCACCATGTCGACGCCCCGGTGCCGGCTCGAGACGATGAAGGGCGCGGGCTTGTAATCGGGGTAGGTCGTGCCGGCGCCAACGCCGGTCAGAAAAGTCTCGGTCTGCGGCACGAGGCTGCCGTCCCACTGGCCCGCCTGACTGAGGAAGGGTACGAACTTTCCCTCGCTCTCGGCGGCCCGCCGGGCCAGCACGACCGGGTCCATGCGGGCGAGCGCCCCGTCCGCGTTCCCGTAACGCCCGCAGGCGCCGGTACGCCCCGGCCGGATGCGGCACAGCACCGGGCAGGCGTCGCAAACGACGATGCCGGCCTCGTCAGTCATTTCCGCCATCCTTTTCGCGGGCCAGGATCGCAGCGCGCAGCCGGTCGGGCATCACCGGCAGCCGGGTCATGCGCAGCCCCGTCGCCTGGTGAATCGCGCCCAGGATCGCCGGCGCCGTGGGAATCAGCGCCGGCTCGCCGATGCCCTTGGCGCCATAGGGGCCGAGCGGCTCCGGATCCTCGACGATGATGACCTCGATCTCCGGCATGTCGCCGACGGTCGGGATCAGGTAGTCGTGCAGGTTCTCCGTGCGGCCGGGCAGGTATTCCTCCATCAGCGCCAAGCCCAGACCCTGGGCGATTCCGCCGTGGATTTGGCCTTCGACCTGCACCGGGTTGATCGCCCGGCCGACGTCGTGGGCTGCCACCATGCGCCGGACTTTGACGGTGCCGAGATCGATATCGACCTCGACCTCGGCGATCTGGGCGGCGAAGCCGTAGGTGCCGTAGGGTGCGCCCTGGCCGTTCTCGTCCAGCTTGGTGGTCGGCGGGTCGAAGGTACCGCTGCCTCGGAGCACGTCGCCGGCCTCGATCTCGGGCAGGGCCGCGAGGTCGATCTCGTGCCGGGCCGCGCCTTCACGGACCATGATGCGCCGCTTGCCGATCGTGATCTTCGCCTCCGGTCCGGCGTTGGTCTGCCGCAGGATCTGGGCGCGCAGATCGGCGCCGGCCAGTTCCGCCGCCTTGCCGGAGACGAAGGTCTGGCGCGAGGCCGAGCTCTTGCCGGCGTCCGCCGTCCGGTCGGTATCGCCCATGACGTAGCCGAACTGCGCCGCGGGGACGCCCAGGGAGTCGGCGCAGATCTGGACCATGACCGTGTTGGCGCCCTGCCCGATGTCGACCGCGCCGTTGTAGAGCGTCACCCGGCCGTCGCGCGAGACGCCGACGGTCATGGTCGAGGGGTTCGAGATCGAGGTATTGCCGCAGCCATACCACATGCAGCCCAAGCCGACGCCCCGCTTCAAGGTCTTCTTGACCGCATTGCGCATCACCGCCGCGGTCCGCCAGTCCTCCCAGTACGGCTGCACCTTCTGGAGGCAGTCCACCAGGCCGACGCTGGCCTCCAGCCGCTGGCCCGTTGCAGTCTCGAGACCGGCGGCCAGCGCGTTCTTGATTCGAAACGCGAGCGGATCGATGCCGGCCTGTTCGGCCATCATGTCCATCAGGGCCTCGTGGGCGATCGCCGCCTGAGGCACGCCGAAACCGCGGAACGCGCCGGCCGGCGGCTCGTTGGTCAACACCGCGGCCGAACTCGCCGACACGTTGGGCACGAAGTAGGGGCCCGTGCAGTGCACCGGCACCCGGTCGGCCACGGTCGGGCCCCAGGAGGCATAGGCGCCGGTGTTGAAGTCGCCGTGGAAGCGGAAGGCTGTGATCTCGCCGTCCTCCGTGCAGCCGGCCCGGGCGGTGATCCGCGCCGGATGCCGCTTGGTCGAGGAAGCCATGGATTCCGGGCGGGTATAGGCGCAGCGCACCGGCCGACCGGTAAGCCAGGCCGCGAGCGCCAGCAGCGGCTGTACCGAGAGGTCCAGCTTGCCGCCGAAGCCACCGCCGCAGGCCGAGGGCACGATGCGCACCTGCTCGGGCGCGAGGCCCAGCACCTGCGCGGTCTCGTCCCGGTCCATGTAGGGCGCCTGGGTCGTAACCGTGACCTCGATCCGGTCGTCGACGCGCCGGGCGAAGCCCGCCTCGGGCTCGATGTAGGCGTGCTCGACAAAGCCGGTCTGCCAGGCCCCCTCGACCACGTGATCGGCCGCAGCGAAGCCGGCATCCACGTCGCCCTTCACCAGCCTGCCGCGGGTCAGCACGTTGTCCGGCTTGTCCTCCTGGACCGCCGGGGCGTCGGGCGCGAGCGCCGCCTCGATGCCGGCCACAGCCTCCTGCGGGCGCCACACGATCGGGATCTCCTCCTCGGGGATGGCCCGGATGGCGGCGGCCTCGCCGACCAGGGCCAGGACCGCCTCGCCGCGATAGCGCACCCTGTCCTCGGCCAGCACCGGCTGGTCCTTGATGTGGGGATAGATGCCGAAGCCGTTGTTGCCCGGCACATCGTCCGCGGTAAGCACGCGCAGAAGGCCCGGATGACCGGCGTAGAGCCGGTCCAGTGCGCCGATCGTGAAGCGGGCGCGAGCATGAGGCGCGCGAACGACCCGCAGCAGCAGGGCGTCGCGCGGCGCGACGTCGTCGCCGAAGGCCTCGACGCCGGTCAGCTTCGCCTCGCCGTCGACCTTGGCCAGACGCGCGCCCACGGCGGCCCCGGCCGGCGGGTCGACCGGCGGCGCTTGGGCCTTGGCCGCATCCAGGACCGCTTCGACGATCTTGCGGTATCCGGTGCAGCGGCACAGCACGCCGCCCAGGGCGTCCATCACCGCCCGCCTGTTCGGCTTGGCATTGCGCCGCAGCAGATCGATCGCCGCCATGAGCATGCCGGGCGTGCAGATGCCGCACTGCGCCGCCCCGTGCCGGTGGAAGGCCTGCTGCAGGGAATTCAGGCCGCCCTTCGCGGCCAGGCCCTCGACCGTGGTGACATCCCGGCCCACCACCTGCCCCGCCGGCACCATGCAGGCACAGACCTGCTCGCCGTCGAGCAGCACCGTGCAGGCGCCGCAGTCGCCGGCCTCGCAGCCGACCTTGGTGCCCTTGAGTCCCAGGTCCTCGCGCAGCACCTCGGAGAGGCGGCAGCCCGGGTCCACCGCGGCGCTGACGGCGGTGCCGTTCAAGGTGAACTCGACGGTCAGGCTCTCGCGCTTCATGGCGCCATCATCAGCCGGGCCAGCGCCCGGCGCACGAGGGTCAGCGCCGCGTCCCGGCGATAGGCCGCGGTGCCCCGGACGTCGTCGATCGGGCCGAGGGGTGCCAGGTGCTCCGGCTTGGCCAGAGCCGCCGCCATCGGCCGTCCCGTGAGATCCGCCTCGAGCGCGCTCAGGCGTTGGGCGACCTCGGAGCAGGCGCCGACGGCGATGCGCAGGTCGGCGATCTTGCCGCCGCGCCCGGGGATCAGCACGCCCGCGACCATGACGATCGAGATTACCATGTACTTACGGGCGCCCAGCTTGAGGAAGGTGCTGCGCGCGCCCTTGCCCAGCTTGGGCAGGATCAGCGCGGTGACCAGCTCGTCGTGTCCGCGCTGGGTCCGCCGGTTGCCGGTGATGAACTCGGACAGCGGCAGCTCGCGCACCCGATCCCGCGCGCTCAGCTCGACCCGGGCGTCGAGCGCCAGCAGGTTGGGCACCCCGTCGGCCGCCGGCGAGGCGTTGCACACGTTGCCGCAGAGCGTTCCGGTGTTCTGCACCTGAAGGCCGCCGACCTCGCGGGCGGCCTGCTTGAGGCCGTCGAACCAGGCCGGCAGCGGCGCGCGGACCAAGTCGCTCCAGGTGGTGAGCGCCCCGATGCGGACCTGCTTTCGCGTGTCGGCGATGCCGCGCAGCTCCTTGAGCGCACTGATGTCGAGAATACTTTCGTCGAGCTGCCTGCCGACCCGCGCCGGATAGTGGTCCGTGCCGCCGGCGACGATCGTGCGCGGACCCTCGCCCAGCGCCTCGAGCGCCTGCCCCAGCTCCGTCGGTCTGAGATAAGACCCCATGCCTTCCCGGAACCCCTATGACCTTTCCGGGAGACTTTACAAAACCCGGGCCACCGAAGAAAGTCGGTCGCGCGATACTATGTTCGGCGCACCGGGTTTTGACGACTCGGAAAAACGAAATATAAACCATCGCGGGATCTTTTCGCAGGCAAGGGCCGTCGAAGCCGCCCGTCCTATCGATTTCGGAAACGTCATGGCCGAGCACGAGACCACTGGCAAGACCGTCCTGGTGACCGGCGGGGCGGGCTATGTCGGCAGCCACGCCTGCAAGGCCTTGCGCGCGGCCGGCTACACGCCGGTGGTCTTCGACGACCTTTCGACCGGCCACGCCTGGGCGGTCAAGTGGGGCCCCTTTGTCGAAGGCGACCTGCTGGATCGCGGATGCCTGGCCGATTGCCTCGCCCGGCACCGTCCCGCGGCCGTCCTGCATTTCGCCGCCAAGGCGCTGGTCGGGGAATCGGTGAGCGACCCGCTCGGCTACTACCGCAACAACGTGGCCGGGACGCTCTGTCTCCTGGAGCTGCTGTGCGAGAGCGGGGCGCCGCCGCTCGTATTCTCCAGCACCTGCGCGACTTATGGCGTGCCGCAACAGGTCCCGATTCCCGAGGACCACCCGCAGGCCCCGATCAACCCCTACGGCGCGACCAAGCTGATGATCGAGCGCATGCTTCAGGACCTGGCCCCGGCCCGGGGTCTGCGCTCGGTCGCACTGCGCTACTTCAACGCGGCGGGTGCCGACCCGGAGGCCGAGATCGGCGAGCTGCACGATCCCGAGCCGCATCTGATCCCCAACGTCCTGGCCGCGGCGCTCGGCCGCTTGGCCGAGGTCACGATCCACGGCGAGGACTACGACACGCCGGACGGCACCTGCATCCGCGACTACATCCACGTGATGGACCTGGCCGAAGCGCACATCCGGGCGCTGGAATACCTGCTGGCGGGCGGCGCGCCCCGGGCGCTCAACCTGGGCAGCGGCGAGGGCGCCTCGGTGCGCGAGGTGATCGCGGCGGCGGAGCGGGTCACGGGCCGCAAGATCCCGGTCGCCGTCGGGCCGCGGCGTCCCGGCGACCCCGACCGCTTGGTCGCCGCCCCGGCGCGCGCGCGCGAGGTGCTCGGCTGGCACACCGAACGCTCCGACCTGCCGACCCTCATCGCCGACGCCTGGCGCTGGCACGAGACGCAGGCGAGCTGAGCCGGTCGGCGGGGTGGCATGACGGCGGCGTTTCTCCTCTACTACGCTCTGCTGGTCCTGTGGCTGCCGCTGATCTGGCCGATGCTGCGCCTGAGGCGCGGGACGCGGCTGGTTCTCGCGGCCGTCGTCGCGGCCGGCCTGGCCGCGGCGCTCTACGAGATCTGGATGACCTTCGGGACCGCCGCCGAGATCCGCTTCGATATCCTGTTGATCGGCCCCGCGCTGCTCGGCCTCTACGCCCTGGCCACCATTGTCCTGTTCGCGGCGAGCTGGCGCCGGACCGCGGCCGGCCTCGGCTTCGTCGTCCTGCTGATCGGCGGCAGCGCGGCCTATGAGTGGGTCTTGCTGGACCGCGAATCGCAGCGCCTGACGGAGGTTTATCATGCCCGCAACGCGCTCCTGTTCGAGGCCGGGTTCCGCGACAGTGAGACCTACGAGCGCCGCTTCGGGCCCTTCGCCGGCACGGCGGGAAAGTACCCGTCCGGGCACTGGCTGGCGGACGGCCCGTCGCGCT
>JAOUCL010000147.1 GCA_029859805.1 Rhodospirillales bacterium
CCGATCCCGCCCGAGGCAGGCGCGGGGTTCTACGTCGACCTGCCCGGCCGGGAGCAAGAAGGCGACATCTGATCGGCCGCTTGGGCCTTGCAGCCGCTTCTAGGTCCCGATCCGCCCTAGTTCTCGACGTCGAGCTGGCGCTTGCGGGTGTAGAGCAGGCGGACCAGGTCGTACTCGAAGGGCGAGCCAGTCTGATAGTAGCGCAAGCCGACCTGACTGCGCTGGTCTATGGCGCGCAGCGCGAGGATCTCGGGGTGGTCGCCTTCGAAGCTCGCTGCTCCGAAGGGATCGGCCGCCCGGTAGGCCGCCATTTCGCCGGCTAAGCCGAGCGTGTCGCGTAGGTTGGAGGGGCCTAGGATCGGCAGCACGAGATAGGGCCCGGCGGGAAATCCCCAGGTACCGAGGGTCTGGCCCAGGTCCTCGCTCTGCTGGCGGGTGCCCAGGGAGGTCATCGGATCGAACAGGCCGGCCAGCCCGATCGTCGAGTTGACCAGAAAGCGGACCAGGGCCCGGCTGGCGCGCTCGATCTTGCCCTGCAGGATCGAATTCGCGAAGGTCGTGATTTCTGTTAGGTTCGAGAAGACGTTCGTGACCCGATCCTGCACGAAGGTCGGCGTGACGAACTCATAGAGCTCGGTGACCGGCAGGAAGATGGCCCGGTCGAACATGGCGTTGAACTTGTAGATCCCCCGGTTGAGCGGCTCGAGGGGGTCGTCGACGTCGATCGTGTAGAGCACGTCCCGCCGCTCTATGTCCTCGTACTCGAAGATGGCCCGCTCGCCCTCCGGCGCCGCGCCTGGACCGGCGGGGACGCTTTGGCAGGCGGCCAGAAGGAGGAGCAGGGCCGGCGCCAGAAATCGGCTCATGGGGCCGGCCACCCTGCGCCGAAGAACCTGATCATGTCGGCGACGTTGTCCTTGTGCTCCAGGTTGCCGCAGTGCCCGCCCTTGACATAGATCCGGGCTCGCGAACCGAAGACCGAGCGCAGGTAGTCGAGCTCGCCCGGGGCCAGGATGATGTCGTCCTCGTTGGTCATAAGGCCGATCTTCTCGGTGCCGCGCAGATAGCCCTCTATGGCCTGCAGGCTGCTCTCCTCGATCAGCTCCTCGAGCCTGACGCCCGGTCGCCGTTTCTCGAAGAAGGGGTGGAGCAGGTGGCGGATGTAGTCGACGAAGCCGACGCGGACGCTGACCTTCAGGTACCTGGTCAGGGAATCGAGCGTCGACAGCGATACGTTGCGCCGGATCACGACGCCCGAACGCGTCAGCGCGTCGGAGGCAAACAGGATGTTGGCTGCGGAAATGCGAAACGCGATGCCGACGACGGCCCGCAGGCTCTCCTCGCTCGGCGGGTCCTTCTTGTAGGCGAAGTAGAGAAAATCGTCCGTGAGATCGAGGAAATCCTCGTCGCGGTAGATGGCGGCAAAGCGCTGAAACAGCGACTCGAAGAAGGCGTTGAAGTTGTCCGGTCCGCCCGGGATCGCGTCGATCATACCGTCCAGAATCTCGACCGAGTTGTAGAGGCTGACTGGCGGATTGATCATCAGGACCTTCTTGAAGTCGAACGCGCCGACCTCCTCGTCCAGCTTCGCCACGAAGGCCGCCTGCGCGGCGCCCAGGCTGTAGCCCGTCAGGTAGAATTCGGAGACCTCGATCGTGTGCGCGATCTGTTCGTAGGCGCCCTGCATCACGCGGTAGAGGTCGCGCGCGTCGTCGGCCAGCAGGCCCGGGGCCTGGGTCTCGGAGGCGGTCACGATGAAGTTGGGGTGGGTCGGCGAGGGCAGCGAGATTACGTGGAATCCGGCCTTGTAGAAGATCTTCTCCATCGCCTGCATGAGCTGAGAATTGTGGCTTGCGCCGGTACCGGCGATGTTGAAGATGAGCGGCGCCTTCTGGCGCTGACGGACCACCGCGTAATGCAGTTGGTCGTGGTACCAGAACAACTCGGGAATCCGCCGCTTGGGAAAGACGGTCAGTCTGAGCTCCTGCTTCGGTACCTGTTTCGGCAGTTCGGCGCGATAGATCGACGGCGTGCCGATCACCGTCGCTTCATAGGCGTTGACGAAGGGATAGTCGTAGCCCTGCGCCAAGACGCTTTTCTGGAAAGCGAGCGCCGCCAGGGCGGCCGTGGCAAGCAGCGCCGAAAGGTGCACAAGCTTCGGCACCGCGCTCCTAAAAGCGTTCATTGTGCTGACGCCCCCCCGTCCCGCAGCCGACCGTTTCGCCGGATCTCTATTGGATGCGCTCGTTTCTCCCCCGCGCGGAAGACGGGGCACCCGAATCGCATGACCGATGATGCATTAGAGCCGAAACCGAGCGGTCCTGGCAAGCTGGAGGCGGTCGTTTCGCTCGACGGTGCGCGGCGGCAGCTATCCGCCCCTTGTCCGGGGCGATCTCTTGCGGCAAGGTCGGGGTGAGCCAAGCGGGGGTCTGGACCATGAACGACGACAGCTACGACCTGGTGATCATCGGCGGCGGCCCGGGTGGCTACGTGGCGGCGATCCGCGCGGCGCAGCTCGGCATGAAGACGGCCTGCGTGGAGAAGCGCGGCGCGCTGGGCGGCACCTGTCTCAATATCGGCTGCATTCCCTCCAAGGCGCTGCTGCAGTCCTCGGAGAAGTTCGCCGAGGCCAAGGGCCATCTGGCGGACCACGGCGTCAAGCTCGGCAAAGTCTCGCTCGACCTCGAGACCATGATGGCGCGCAAGGACAAAGTGGTCGGCGACCTGACCAAGGGCGTCGAGTTCCTGTTCAGGAAGAACAAGGTGGACTACATCCAGGGCGCGGGCAGCATCCCGAAGCCGGGCGAGGTCGCCGCCGCGCTCAACGGCGGCGGAAGCCGGACGCTCGCGGCCAAGCACACCCTGATCGCCACGGGATCGGAGTCAACGCCGCTCGCCGGGGTCGAGGTCGACGAGAAGCAGATCGTCACCTCGACCGGCGCGCTCGCGCTGGCCAAGGTGCCGGGGCATCTGGTCGTGATCGGCGCCGGCGTGATCGGTCTCGAGCTCGGCTCGGTCTGGTCGCGCCTGGGCGCCGAGGTCACGGTCATCGAGTTCCTCGACCGCATCCTGCCCGGCATGGACGGGGAGATCGCCAAGCAGACCCAGCGCGTGCTGAAGAAACAGGGGCTCGCCTTTCAGCTGTCCCGCAAGGTGACGGGCGCGAAGAAATCCAAGGCCGGCGTGACGCTGGGCGTCGAGCCTGTGAAGGGCGGAACCGCCGAGGAGGTCGAAGCCGATGTGGTCCTGTTGGCGGTCGGCCGCCGTCCCTACACCGAGGGCCTCGGCCTCGAGGCGCTGGGCGTCGCGCTTAACAAGCACGGCTTCATCCAGGTCGACGAGCGCTTCCAGACGACCGTTCCAGGAATCCATGCCATCGGCGACTGCGTGCCTGGTCCGATGCTGGCCCACAAGGCCGAGGAGGACGGCGTAGTCTGCGTAGAGATGCTGGCCGGACAGTCGGGCCACGTCGACTACAACTTGGTGCCCGGCGTGGTCTATACCTGGCCCGAGGTGGCCGGGGTCGGCAAGACCGAGGAAGACTTGAAGGAGGCGGGCGTCGACTACAAGGTCGGCAAGTTCCCGTTCAGCGCCAACAGCCGGGCGCGAGCGAACGCCGAGACCGACGGCATGGTCAAGATTCTGGCCGACGCCGGGAGCGACAAGGTGCTGGGCGTGCACATCCTGGGGCCGCTGGCCGGCGATATCCTGGCCGAGGCAGTGCTGGCCATGGAGTTCGGGGCGTCATCCGAGGACATCGCGCGCACGATCCATTCCCACCCGGCCATGGGCGAGGCGGTCAAGGAGGCGGCGCTCGCGGTGGCCGGCCGCGCGATCCACATCTGACACCAAAACTCGAAAGGCGTGACTCATGGCCGCTCCTTCGAGACGCGTTCTTTGAACGCTCCTCAGGATGAGGACATGCGTATTATATCAGTGCGTTACCTCATGCTGAGGAGCCGCCGCAGGCGGCGTCTCGAAGCATGGCGGCTGGGTCAGAATCTCCGAGATTCAGTATGACCTCGCCGGCGCGGCTCGTCGCCGTGCTCTGCGCGGCTGAGGTGCTGGGCATGCTGGGCAATGCGACCTTCCCGGCCTTGATCCCCGAGTTCCGGGCCCTCTGGGGTCTCAGCAACACCGAGGCCGGCTGGATCAGCGGCGTCTACTACGCCGGCTATGTGGCCGCCGTGCCGCTGCTGGTCAGCCTGACCGACCGGCGGGACGCCCGGCTCATCTACCTGCTGTCGACAGCCCTGGGCGGGCTGGCCGCGCTCGGCTTCGCGCTTTTCGCCGAGGGCTTATGGAGCGCCGTGGCGTTCCGCCTGGCGGGCGGCGTCGGCCTCGCCGGCACCTACATGGTGGGCCTGAAGCTGCTTGCCGACCGGATCGAGGGACCACGGCAGAGCCGCGCCGTCGCGTTCTACACGGCGCACTTCGGCATCGGAGTGGCGCTGTCGACCCTGGCGGCGGGCGAGGTCACGGCCCTGGCCGGTTGGCGCTGGGCCTTTGGGGCGGCGGCGCTCGGCAGCCTCGTGGCCCTGCTCCTGGTCTGGCGCACGGTCGTGCCCGGCGGCCGTCCCGCCCAGGTGCCGGAGACCGGACATCCGCTCGACCTCAGGCCGGTCTTCGCCAACCGGGCGGCGCTCGCCTACGTGCTGGGTTACGCGGCCCACGTCTGGGAACTCTTCGGCACGCGTACCTGGATCGTCGCCTTCACGGCCTTCGCCTACGGGCTTCAACCGGCCGAGGGACTCCCGCCTCTTGCGCCGACTCAGGTGGCGACCGTCGTCCTTCTGCTGGGACTGCCGGCCACCATTCTTGGCAACGAGGCGGCCGTGCGATTCGGGCGGCGGCGCACCGTCGCCGCGATCATGCTCGCCTCCGCCCTCCTGTCCTGCGGCCTCGGGTTCCTGGCCGGCCTGCCGGCCTGGACCGTCCTGATCTTGCTGGTGATTCACCACATGATCGTGATGGGGGATTCCTCGGCGCTCACCGCCGGTGCGGTCGCCAACGCCCTGCCGGGCCGGCGGGGAGCGACCATGGCGATGCACGCCCTCTTCGGCTTCGGCGCCGGCGTGTTCTCGCCGCTCGCATTCGGAGTGGTGCTGGACGTCGCCGGCGGTGCCGAGCGAACCGTCGCCTGGGGCCTGGCCTTCGCCCTGCTCGCGCTGGGCCCACTTGCCCTGGGCCTGCCGGTGCTCGCCCGATTGGGCCGCGCGCACGAAACCTGACCGGCGTCCGCAATTCGGGTTTCGGCGGTCCGGTGGCTCTCGACCGGCGAGGTGAGCTTCAGCTGGATCGATCGAACGCCGAGTTTTTCAGCGTGCCGCGTGCTCGAGGATATCCAGGATCAGGCCGGTCGTCTTCTCTATCAGCACGACGTTGTCGTCGATGACCTGCAATTCCTGGCCCGCCGGGCGCCGCGGCAACTCGCGGATCAGCGGGGACGGCAAGTCCCGCCTGGCGATGCCCGGCGGCAGGGTACCGCCGCGCTGCAGCTTCATGGCGATGCCCTGGGGCATCTGGCCGGCGCCCTTGCCTTTGCTCTTGCCCTTGTCCTTCGCCTTGTCCTGTTTGCCGCCGGAGGGACGGGTCTGGCTCGACCCGGTCGAGCCTCCGAAGTAGTGCCTGATGATTTCCTTCTCGGCAGCGGTGATCAGCTTGCCGCTGACCTCGCCGGAAAAGGCCGGTGCGGCGAGCGTCAGGGCGAAGCAGGACAGCAGGACGGCCGCGGCCCTGGTCAGCAGGGTCATTCGAACTGGCTCCCTTTGCTGTGGTCCGGTCTCGTCCGTGCCCGCGGGTGGGCCCGGTCGTAGACCGACATCAGGCCGGTTACGTCGACCTCGGTATAGCGCTGCGTCGTCGAAAGCGAGGCATGGCCCAGCAGCTCCTGGATCGCCCGCAGGTCGCCGCCCCCGGCCAGCAGGTGCGTGGCGAAGCTGTGGCGCAGTGCGTGCGGGGTCGCGCTCTCGGGCAGGCCGAGCAGGACGCGCAGCTCGGCCATGCGCTGCTGCACCTGCCGCGCGCCGAGGGCTCCGCCGCGCTGGCCGCGAAAGAGCGGTCCGTCCGGCGTCAGGCGATAGGGGCAGGCCGCCAGATAGTCCTGGACCGCGTCGATCACCACGGCAAGCAGCGGCACGACGCGCTGCTTGCCGCCCTTGCCGGTCACGACCAGCGCCTCCTGCCCCGGGGCCGGGGCGTCCCGGCGCGTGAGCGCAAGCGCCTCGCCGATCCTCAAGCCCGCGCCGTAGAGCAGCAACAGGACCGCCGTGTCGCGCTTGCCGCTCCAGGGCTGCTTGGTCAGCTCGTCGACCGCGGCGACCGCCTCGGCGGCTTCCTCCGGGGTCAGCGCCTTGGGTACCGGACGCGGCAGCCTGGGATTCGAGACGGCGGCCAGCGAGGGGTTCTCGGCGAACCCCCGGCTCTGCAGCCAGCGGAACACATTGCGTACCACCGAGAGCGCGCGGGCCGTCGAGCTGCGCTGCAGGCCCCGGCCGGCGCGTGCCGCCAGCCAGGCTCGGAAATCGGCCGGCCGGAGTGCCTCGAGGGTCGCCAAGGAAGGCGGCCCTCCGAGGTGTTCGGTCAGGAACGCGAGAAATCCGGTCAGGTCGCCGGCATAGGCCGCCCGGGTGTGCGGCGAAGCGCGACGTTCATGGGCGAGCCAGTCCTGCCAGTCCTGCAGCGCAACCTGCAAGTCGGGTGCGGCCGGAAAGCCGGTCAGGCGGGCAGGTCCAGCCATGCCCGGATACAGTGCTCCAAGGTGCCGCCCAGGAAGATCAGCAGTTCCGTGCCCTGGCCCGAATGAAACTGGTCCGGCTGACGCGCACCAAGCGCCAGCATGGCCGCCGGTGTCGCCGGGCTGATGTCCAGGCGGATCAATGCCTCCGAGGCGACCAGACCGGCGCCCGCGCCGAAGATCGCCGGATCACCCTCGATTTCGCCGCGCAACATCACCCTGCGGCCGGGGCCGATCACGGAATCCACCGTGTCCGGCTCGAGCTGATAGAGACCGCCGAGGCGCACAGGCGGCAGGTCCTGGCCGCACCGCTCCACGCCCAGGGTGACCGCGTCCAGGTTGAGCATGACCGCCAAGTCCGTGGTCACGATTTCGATCAGGTGCTCGAAGGACTTGGTGCCGAGCAGGGCCAGCACCGCCTCGTGCACCCGGCCCTGCGCGGCCATGTTGCTGCGGCCCGCGCGTACCAGCTCGTCACGCGCCTGCCGCATCTCATCGACCTCGTCGCGCAGCCGTTCGACCAGGTAGCTCTGCAGGTCGAGCACGCCATCACCGCGTGCACGGGCCGGCGGCGTCAAGACCTCGAGCAGCTCCGGGTTTTCCGCCAGGAAGTCGGGGTAGCGCCGCAGATAGCCGGCCACCTGGGCCGCGCTGGGCCCGCGGCCCTCGGCCGTCCCGTTCGCCGCCTTTCCGGCGGTGCCCTCAGGCGCTGCGTCGTGCCGGTCTCGAGCCATCCGTCGCGCCGTCCTCAGGCCGGTTCAAAATCGACTGGCCGGTCTTGGCCCAATCGTCCAGGAAGGCCGCCAGACCCTTGTCGGTCAGCGGGTGCCTGAACATGGCCCGCAGCACCCCTGGCGGCAGTGTGGCGACGTCCGCGCCCAGCCTGGCCGCCTCGACCACGTGTATCGGATGCCGCACAGAGGCGACCAGCACCTCGGTGGTGAACTCGGGGTAGACGCCGTAGATCTCGACGATGTCGGCGATCAGCCGCAAGCCGTCGCTACCGACGTCGTCGAGCCGTCCGACGAAGGGCGAAACGTAGGCCGCGCCCGCCTTGGCCGCCAGGATCGCCTGGGCCGCCGAGAAGCACAGGGTCACGTTGACCCGGATGCCATCGTCGGTCAGCGCCTTGCAGGCCTTCAGCCCGTCGGGCGTCAGCGGCGTCTTGATCACGATATTCTCGGCCAGCTTCGCCAGGCGCCGCCCCTCCTCCAGCATGGCCGGAAGGTCCGTGGCCGTCACCTCGGCGCTGACCGGGCCGGGGACGATCGCGCAGATTTCCCGCAGCACGTCGATGAAATCGCGTCCGCTCTTGGCGACCAGAGAGGGGTTGGTGGTTACGCCGTCGACCAGTCCGGTCGAGGCTAGGTCCTGGATTTCCGCGACCTCGGCGCTATCGATGAAGAACTTCATGCCCGCTGGGCTACCTCGCAATTCTGTTCGGGCGTCCCGGCCGCCCGATCCGGCCAAGGGCTCTGGTACCCCGGGGCGCCACTCAAGTAAAGTGTACTCGATGCCTGACCGCCATACCAGCGCCGCCCGCACTGTGCCGGGCAGCCGGAAACCCCCTGCCGGATCGGCCTCGGGGCCGCAGGACGGCCGCCTTTCGGTGCTTCTGCCGCTGCCGCTCGATGGCCCCTACGACTATGCCGTGTCGCCGGGCCTGGAGCTCGTGCCCGGCGACTTGGTGCGGGTGCCGCTGGGCAGCCGAGAGCTCACCGGCGTGGTCTGGGACCCGGGTGCCACCGGCCCCGGCGTGGCGGCCGAGCGCCTGAAACCGGTCGGAGCGCGCATCGATCTGCCCGGCCTGCCCGAGCCCGAGCGGCGTTTCGTCGACTGGGTGGCCGGCTATACCCTGGCGCCACCGGGCGCGGTCCTGCGCATGGCCCTCAGCGTGCCCGCCGCCTTCGAGCCGCCGAAACCGGTCACAGCCTACCGGCTCGCCGGGGCGGAGCCCGAACACCAGGGCCTGCGGCTCACCCCGGCGCGCAGGCGCGTTCTGGCAGCCGCCGGAGAAGGCCCGGCCCGGCCCGCGGCGGATCTGGCCCGGGCGGCGGGCGTCGGGTCCTCGGTGGTCAAGGGCCTGGCGGCCGCCGGGGTGCTGGAGGCGGTGGCTCTGCCGCCGCCGGCCGCCTTCCAGGCGCCGGACTGGCGGCAACCCGGGCCGACGCTGACGACAGCCCAGGCGGCCGCCGCCGAGGAGTTGCGCGGCCAGGCGACCCGGGGCGGTTTCGCGGTCACGCTGCTCGACGGCGTCACCGGCTCGGGCAAGACGGAGGTCTACTTCGAGGCGCTGGCCGCGGCGCTCGCCGCCGGTCGGCAGGTGCTCGTCCTGTTGCCCGAGATCGCGCTCTCGGCCCAGTGGCTGGAGCGGTTCAAGCGGCGCTTCGACGCCCCGCCGGCCGAATGGCACTCGGACCTGACCGCGGTCCAGCGCCGCCGCACCTGGCGCGCGGTGGCTCTGGGCGAGGCGCGGGTCGTGGTCGGCGCCCGTTCGGCCCTGTTCCTGCCTTACCAGGACCTCGGCTTGATCGTGGTCGACGAGGAGCACGACACCTCCTTCAAGCAGGAGGACGGCGTCGTCTATCACGCCCGCGACATGGCCGTGGTGCGCGCCCGCCTGGGGGACATCCCGGCCGTGCTGGTCTCGGCGACGCCGTCGCTGGAGACCGCCACGAACGTGGAGGCCGGACGCTACGGGCGGCTGCGCCTGCCCGAGCGCCACGGCAGTGCCGGCTTGCCGCAGGTCGAGCTGGTGGATCTCCGCCGGGACTCGCCTCCCCGCCTGGAGGGGGTCGGGCAGAGCTGGCTCTCGCCCGCACTGCGGCGGGCGCTGGCCGAGACCTTCGAGGCCGGCGAGCAGGCCCTGCTCTTCCTCAACCGGCGCGGCTTCGCACCGCTCACGCTGTGCCGGGCCTGCGGTCACCGGCTGCAGTGCCCGAATTGTACCGCTTGGCTGGTCGAGCACCGGCTGGCCGGGCGGCTGGAATGCCACCACTGCGGCCATCGCGCGGCGCTGCCGCGACACTGCCCGGACTGCGGTGCCGAGGGCAGTCTGGCCGCCTGTGGGCCCGGGGTCGAGCGGCTGGCCGAGGAGGTCAAGGCGCTGTTCCCGGACCAGGCGACGGCGCTCATGTCGAGCGACAGCATCAGCGGGCCGGCCGCCGCCGAGGCCTTGGTGCGCGCCGTGCAACAGCGCGAGATCGATCTCCTGATCGGCACCCAGATCGTCGCCAAGGGCCATCATTTTCCCTGGCTGACCCTGGTCGGCGTGATCGACGGCGACCTGGGACTCTCGGGCGGCGATCTGCGGGCCGCCGAGCGGACCTATCAGCTGCTCCACCAGGTGGCGGGGCGGGCCGGGCGGGCGGAACGGCCCGGGCGGGTCCTGATACAGACCTACGAGCCCGAGCATCCGGTCATGCAGGCGCTCGCCTCCTCGGCGCCCGACGCGCGCGACCGCTTCCTGGAGGCCGAGGCCGAGGCGCGCCTGGCCGCGGCCATGCCGCCCTTCGCGCGCCTGGCCGCACTCATTCTGTCGGACCCCGACCAGCGACGGGTCGACGAGGCCTGCCGCCGCCTGGCTCGCGCCCGGCCGCGCCGCGAGGGGGTCGAGATCCTGGGCCCGGCGCCCGCACCCTTGGCCGTGCTGCGCGGCCGGCACCGCCGGCGCTTCCTGCTGCGGACCCGGCGCGATATCGCCCCGCAGGGCGTGCTGAGGGACTGGCTGGCTTCAGTCGACCTGCCGCGCCAGACGCGCCTGCAGATCGATGTCGATCCCTACAGTTTTCTCTAGGCCGGGGGGCTTTCGGACAGGAAGTCGACGTCGATGAAGCCGTCGAGTGCGACGCTCGAGAAGGCGCCGGCGAACGGCTCGCCGACGATCCGGTGGAAGGTCCTGGCATGCCGTCTTACCTGGTCCGGGGTGAGGATGGACAGGTCGTCCGCGCCGTCGAAGGGTGCGAGCGCGCCGGCGATCTGCTCCAGGATCCGCGGGGCCGGAGCATATTCGACCCTTTCGACGGCCTTGCCGAGGCCGAACCAGGGCCGGTTGCGCCGGACCAGGACCAGGTAATCGACCCGGGGAAAGATCATCGGAAAATAGCCGTTCCAGGTGACCGTCGTGACGCACTCGCGCCGGCCCTCCGGCGCAAACAGGAATATCTCGGGCACGAAGACCTCTTCGCCCAGCCGCTTCGCATAGCCCGCCCTTTGTGAGCGGTAGGCCCAGAACAGGTCCGCCTTCGTCTCGGGCAGATAATAGAAGCTGTCGATGAGGCCCTGGGTCGCCATGGCCCGCACGGCGCGCTGGTTGTTGTCGCGCCAGCTGCGGATCAGTTCGTCGATGTTGCAGGGTCCCGGCCGGGCGTTCTGGGCCTGGGCGTCCATGACCAGCAGGTCGAAGCCCTGGGCGAGGTCCTCGACAAGGGGCATGGATTCGTAGGCGAAATAGGTGGGCCGCCCATAGGTCAGGCTGAGCACGATGCCTGTGCGAAAACTGCCGTCCGGGGAGGCCCGATCGCCGTCGCTTCCGGCGGCCGGCTCGAAATCGAAAGCGAAGTGGACGCCGGTATCCGGGTTCCGATAGGCGAACTGCAGGCCCGTGTTCGAAAGCTTTGTGGTCAGGTGCGCGAATTTTCCCGCCCAGGCGATCAGCAGGCTCTGATCGATAGTCCGGGGTTCCCGTGTGAAAAAGTAAAGGTTGTGGCTCATCGAAGGGTTCGGAACCGTTGGACTGGCGGTTGCTGGATGGGTCGGGGCCTCGCCAGAGTCCTTACACCACCCGCGGCCATCTTGACAGCCGCGAAAACGCCGAGGCCGACGCCCACTATCGAGGCACGCCCGACGGCCACAGGGCGACCCGGAAAACTCACCGTTCCGGCCCGCTTTCAAAGCGTGAGTATCGCAGGAGGATCGCCTGTTATCGTTGTCCGGACACAGCTTGCAACGCCCCTAGGTCTATGATAGGACCGTCGCGCCCGCGGGTGGGGGGATCGCCCCGCCTCATTCTCACACTTGAACTTGTGACTTGGCGCTACGGGCGGGCAAAGGGTACGGGCACCGCTTGGGGGCTATGGCTTGGCTGGCGAAAACACGAGCGTGAGCGGTCTGGCCGGGCGCTATGCCTCGGCCCTGTTCGAACTGGCCGAGAGCGCGAAGCAGCTCGATGCGGTCGCGACCGAGCTGCGCGACTTGAAGCAGGTGATCGCCGGCAGCGAAGATCTCGAGCGGCTGATCCGCAGTCCGCTGTACGACCGCGACCAGCAGGGCAAGGCCATGGCGGCGATCCTGGACAAGGCCGGGGTCAGCGACCTGACCCGCCGTTTTGTCCTGGTCGTGACTCAGAACCGGCGCCTGTTCGTCCTGCCCCAGATGATCGATGCCTATCTGGCCGAGCTCGCGCGCCGCCGCGGCGAGGTAACTGCCGTTGTGACCGCGGCGCGGAAGCTGACCAAGGAGCAGCAGTCGGCCCTGACCGAGACTCTCAAGAAAGTCGTCGGCGCCAAGGTTCAGGTCGACCTCGAGGTCGATCCGGAGCTGCTCGGCGGGCTTGTCGTCCGGGTCGGCAGCCGGATGATCGATTCGTCCCTGCGCACAAAGCTCGAGAAACTTCAGTACGCCATGAAAGGGGTCGCGTGATGGATATCCGCGCCGCGGAGATCTCCGCAATTCTGAAGGACCAAATCGAAAACTTCGGCACCGAGGCCGACGTCGCCGAGGTTGGGCAGGTTCTTTCGGTGGGCGACGGGGTGGCCCGCGCCTACGGCCTTGACAACGTACAGGCCGGCGAAATG
>JAOUCL010000148.1 GCA_029859805.1 Rhodospirillales bacterium
CAGCAGCCCGACCCCGGCGGTCAGCGGCGCCGATATGGCGGCGATCTCCAGCGTGGTCCAGAAGGAGTTCCATGCCGCGCCGCTCCACACCAGGCCGTGAGCGCCGGTCGTGATCGAGAAGGCCTCCAGGTAGTGGCGCAGGGTGAAGCCGTGGTCGCGCCCCCAGCTCTCGACGAAGCCGCCGAACATGATCGTGCAATAGATGACCGCCGTCAGCGCCGCCCACGGCAGGGCCGTCCCGTAGCACAGCATCTTGAGCCGCCTCGGAAGATGCATGTGCAGGCCGGAATCACCCTTGCCGGTGATGGTCGCATAGGATTTCCGGCCGAGCCAGCGTCGCTGCGCGTAGAAGGCCGAGAGGGTGAACGCCAGCAGGACGATGGCGAGCACGGCGGCGCGCGCCTGGTCGTGCTGGGCGCCGACGATGGCGAAGAAGATCTCGATCGACAGCACGTCGTAGTCGCCGCCCAGCACCATCGGGTTCCCGAAGTCGGCCAGGCTCTCGATGAAGCCGAGCAGGAAAGCGTTGGCAAGGCCCGGCCGCATCAAGGGGAGCGATACGGTGACGAAGGTGCGCCAGGTGCCGGCGCGCAGCGTGATGGCCGCCTCCTCCATCGCCGGGCTGATGCCCTCGACCACGCCGATCAGCACGAGAAAGGCGATCGGCGTGAAGGCCAGCATTTGGGCGAGCCAGATGCCGGGCAGTCCATAGATCCAGCGCGAAGGCTCGATCGCGAAGGCCCACTCGAGAAAGGTGCTCACCGCGCCCGAGCGGCCGAACAGGAGAATCACCGCCAGTCCAATGACGAAAGGTGGCGTGATGATCGGCAGTACCGTGAGCACGCGCAGCAGTCTCTTGGCGCGAAAGCCGGTCCGCGTGGCGATGAGCGCGAAGGCGAGCCCCATGGCGGTCGTGCCCGCGCCCACCAGGATGGCCATGAACAGCGAGTTCCAGGCGACCCCGCAGGTCAGGTTGGCGGTCAGGCATTCGAGCCCCCAGATGTCGGGCGAGAACAGCTTGGTGAAGAAAAGCGTCGGGGCGAAGTTCCCGTCGTTGTCTTGCACCGCGCTGATCAGGATCCGGGTGATCGGAAAGAAGATGAACGCCGCGACCAGGGCGATCACCAGCCCGATCGAGCCGACGACGAAGACGTCCCCCTTGATCGCGCCGCGGGCGGCAATGCCCTCGGTCAGGAAGAACAGAAAGGCGCCACAGACCAGAACGGCGCCGTAGCCCATGCCGAACTGCCGGTCGCCCAGCTCGCCGAAGGCGGTCTCGAGGGATTCGAACTCCCATCCGCGAATGCCGATGGCGAAGCCTTGCGCCAGCGTGTAGGCCAGGCCGAAACCGCCGGCCAGGAGCAGCACGGCGGCAAACCACGGATCGGTCTTCCGCCGGCCCAGGATCCCGAGCGGCGCGGCCAGGGCCAGGCACACGGGCAGCAGCCACCACCGCCCGTGGCCGAAGCCCTGGAGCAAGGCGGGCGCGACGTCGCTATCGACCGGATAGCCGTCGAGCCAGTCGAAGATCCAGAACCCGTCCTCTATGGCGTACCAGGGCAGCACGGCAAGGCCGACCCAACCCACGGCAAGCCATAGAACGACGGATCTCCTCATCTGCGAGGACCGGTCTTCTTATCTCGGCAAGGGCTTCACGTCCTTGTCCCATTTAGCGAGTAGGCGCTTGCGCTCGGCCGACGACCCGTACTTCTTGAAGTCGTAGTCGATCAGCTTGATCTGCTCGACCTTCGGCGCCTCGGGCGGCGGCGCGACGCCCGCATTCGACGGCACTTGGTAGGCCTTGGCCTTCGGCATGAGTTTCTGGGCGTCCGGGCCGAGCGCCCAGTCGTACCACTTCTTGGCGCTCTCCAGATTGCGCGCGCCCTCTATGATGCTCATCGAGCCGATCTCATAGCCGGTCCCCTCGCAGGGCGCGACGGGTATGATCGGGAAGCCGTTCACCCGCTGGGTCACCGCGTCGTGCAGGAACACGATGCCGATGGTGGTCTCGCCCCGCGCGGCCGCCTTGATCGGGGCCGATCCGGACTTTGTGTATTGGTTGATGTTCTTGTGCAGCTGCTTCATGTAGTCGAAGCCGCCGTCCTCGCCGAACAACTGCACGATGGTGGCTAGGGTCGTATAGGCCGTGCCGGAGGAGTTCGGGTTGGCGATCTGGACCTCGCCCTTGTACGCGGGCTTGATCAGGTCCTTCCAGCATTTCGGCTCGGGCAGACCTTTTTTGGCAAGCAGCTCGGTGTTATAGCCGAAGCCGAGGGCGCCCATGTAGATGCCGACCGTCTTGTAGCCCGACTGCTTGGCCTGGCTCTGGGCCCAGGGATGCAGCTTGCTCAGCATGGGCGACTTGTACTCTTCCGTCAGGCCTTCTTCCGCCGCCTGTAGATGCGGGTCGCCGGTGCCGCCCCACCAGACGTCGCCTTTCGGATTCTTCCGTTCCGCATTGATCTGCGCGAAGGTCTCGCCGGAGCTCTTGCGGGTCATCGCCACCTTGATGCCGGTGGCCTTCTGGAACTCCTCGATGACCAATTGGCACCACTCGATCTGCGGACTGCAATAAAGGGTGAGCTTTTCCGCGGCCTGCACGGCCGTGCCGGCGGTAAGCATCATGGTCGCGGCGGCGATGGCCGCTCGGTAGCCGTTTGGCAACTTCATGTCCAAGTCCTCCCTGTTCTTGTTTACGGGCCGGCCGACGGTGCCGGTCTTCTTGCGGCGAGAACGGCCGCCCGATCCGGCTTTTCACCGACGCGCGAGGCCCGCGCCGTTCGTTGGCGCAAAATTGCAACAAAATTACCCGCCCGGCGCAACTGGTATTTCCTTTTCATTCATGTTTGAAAGGAACATTCGGACCGACTGGCGCGGCGGCGCTGCCGGCGACACGTTCCCCGGAGTGGTCGAACACATGGACGCACTGCAGATTTCCGAGCGCTTTACCGCCGCCCAGGCGATCGTCCGGGAGGCTGGGGACCTTGCCATGGGGTATTTCCGCGACCGCGAGGCCCTCGCCGTCGAATCCAAGGGCCCCCAGGACGTCGTGAGCGAGGCCGACCGCGCGGTCGAGGCGATGATTCTCGACCGGATCGCCGCCCGGTTTCCGGAGGACAGCGTCCTCGGCGAGGAAACTGGCGGCCCGCAGAGCTGGGACGGCGCCACGCCCTTGTGGGTGGTGGACCCCATCGACGGGACCGCCTGTTTCGTCAGCGGCATCCCGGTGTGGTGCGTCTCCATCGCCTTTCTTGTCGGTCGGGAGATCGAAATCGGTGTCGTCTACGACCCAAACGCCGATGAGCTCTTCGCCGCGCGGCGAGGCCACGGCGCCACCTTGAACGGCGTCCCCATGCGCCCGAGCCCGGCGGCCAGCTTTGCCGAGGGAACCGTCGGCGTAGGTTATTCCCCGCGCCGCGCCGCGGCGCTGGTCGTCCAGGCCATCGCCCAATTGCTGGCCGAGGGCGGCATGTTTCAGCGCAACGGCTCCGGCGCGCTGATGCTCGCCTACGTGGCGGCGGGACGCCTGATCGGCTACTACGAGGCCCACATCAATTCCTGGGACTGTCTGGCCGCGCTGGCCATGATCCGCGAGGTCGACGGCTGGACCAACGACTTCCTGGCCGGCGACGGATTGACCCGGGGCAACGCAGTCGCTGCCGCGGCCCCCGGCCTCGCCGAAGCGATGCAGCGCCTGAGCGGCCTGACCTAGTCGTAGGCGCCCATGATGTTCTGGTCGTAGTCGATCAGGGCCCCGGTCATCAAACCCGAGTCCGGGCCGAGCAGAAACAGACAGATCTTCGCGACGTCGTCGGGCTTGATCAACCGCCCGAAGGGCTGTTCGGCCTCGGCCCCCGCCAGCCAGTCGGCGGGTGCCCCTCCCGCCATCTGCACCTTGTGTTCGTTGGGCGTATCGGCCCAGCCGATATTGACGCCGTTGACGCGGATACGCTCGCCGCGCAGGGCGTGGGCGGCGTTCTTGGTCAGGGTGGCCAGAGCCCCCTTGGACGCGCAGTAGGCGGTTATGAAGGGCTGCCCGCCATGGCTCGACATGGTGATGATGTTGACGATGCTCCCGGCGATGCCCTCGCGGCGCATGATCGCGACGGCGTCCTGCATGAGGATGAAGGGCGCGCGCGTGTTCACCGCGAACATCCGGTCCCAAAGCTCGACGCTGGTGTCGTCGAGCGTGCCGCGGTCGGTCATGCCGGCGGCATTGACCAGGCCGTCGAGCCGGCCGAAGCGGGCGTCGCAGGCCGCGGTGACCGCACGACAGTCGGGCGCCTCGGCGAGATCGGCGGGAACGTATTCCGCCGCCGCACCGGCGGCCTCGATGGCCGCCTTGACTCGGGCGCCGCCCCCTTGGTTACGGCCGCAGATAACCACGCCTCGCACGCCGGCCTGCGCCAGGGCGAGAGCCACCGCCGCCCCAATGCCCTGGGTGCTGCCTGTCACCAGGTAGACGCGACCGGCCAAGTCCTTATCCGTGGTCGACATCTCTGTCACCCCTCGTCCGTGAATTCCTCGAGCGCCCGGGCGAACACGAAAACGGAGTTGGCCATGATGCCCGACGCCGCCGACGGAAGGGTCACGGTCAGGAACCTGCGCAAGGGTGATGCGCCGATGTTTCGCACCGCCTCCTCGAATGCCCGGCCGACTGCGGCGAAGGCCACCGTGGTAATGGTAGCGCACCAGCGCACGATCTTACAGTTGCTTCGCGAAACCCACTCGGCATTGACGACGTTTCCGAGATTCTGACTGACCTGTTCCCGACTCTGGGTCTCCGCACAGGAGTACGTTCGCACGTGCTGCGGACACAAACCGGCCCCGCGGGCGCACCACATTACCGCGATTCGCTTTGGCGCATGGCGGCTGGACTGGCTGCATAGGCGCCCTTCGACCCGGCGGCTCACACACCCGATCCCGACACGTCCAAGAAGGCCATTTGACGGCGGTCAAGGAGCGACTGGCTGAAGGCCATCCCTCGACGAACGAGGACGCATTGCTGGAGGCCGCTTCGACCTTCGCCGAGACCCAGCGCAGGCATTTCGCATTGGAAGAGCGGTCGGTCCTGCCGCTTGCGTGAAAGAGGCTCTCGCCAAACGATCTGGCGGAGCTCGGCCGCAGCATGGCGGCGCGGCGCGGCGCGGCCTATCCGGAGTGAACCAGAAGCCGGGCGCGTCGGCCAAGGCCGGCTCCGGTCACGCGACGATACACGAGCACATCCCGCGTCTCAGCTGCCCGATCTCGACTGTGATGCCCGGTTGCCGTTGCTCAACCCTTAACAAGACCTGACTCTCACGACCTGTGTGCGCTATATCCGTTGTTGCAGGAGAGAGCGGACCTAACCCGAATTACTCGTGACGCTATGAGAGCTGGGGCGACCGCATCGCATCGGTCGTCTCGAGCGGCGTACAATCGACGACGCCGACCGAGCGTTCAGAGGTGAGGTCGACGCCCGCGGCAGTAACCTCAGCGGCGCCCGTGCGAGCCCGGGCGCCAAATGGGAAACGAAGATTGACTGGTAGATCTGTTTCTCCTTCGCTGCGCGGCATTTGCTGGATGGTTCTGTCCACTTTGTTCTTCGCGGTCATGCACGCCTCGGTCCGTCATGTTGGGGCGCTAGGCCTGCATCCCTTCGAGATCGCGTTCTTTCGCAATCTCTTCGGGCTACTGGTCGTTCTGCCGTGGCTGGTACGCCTCGGCTTCGCCGTCTTCCGGACGCGGCGGCTCGGGCTGCACGGCCTGCGCGCCGCCGTCAACGCCGCCGCCATGCTTTTGTTCTTCTATGCCCTCACGATCGCGCCGCTGACCCAGGTGACGGCGCTCGCCTTCACCGCGCCGGTATTCGCGGCGCTCCTCGCGGTTCTGTTTCTCAAGGAGCGCGTGGGAATCGGACGCTGGCTCGCGATAATGATCGCCTTTCTCGGCACCTTGGTCATTCTTCGACCCGGCTTGGAGACGCCGAGCCTGGGCAGCTTGCTAACCCTGCTGGCCGCGGTCGGCTGGGCGATCGTGCTGCTGATCGTCAAGGTGCTGGGCCGCACCGAATCCAGCATCGGCATTACCGCCTACATGTCGTTGCTGATAGCGCCGATCGCCCTCGTGCCCGCACTCGGCGTATGGCAGTGGCCGACGCCACATCAACTGACTTGGCTCGTAGCCATCGGGATCGCCGGAAGCAGCGGGCAGATCCTTCTGACCCAGGCGCTGAAGTCGGCGGAGACCCACGTCGTCATGCCCTTCGACTTCTTTAGGCTCATCTGGATCGCGATTCTCTCCTATCTCGCCTTCGCCGAGATACCGGACCTATTCACCTGGGTTGGCGGGCTCCTGATCTTTGCCGGCGCGGGCTACATCACCCTTCAAGAGCGACGCCTGGAACAACGGGCCCGCAGCTCCGCCACGCCGCAGCAGTGACCGGTCGGCAACCCTCCGAGGCCAAGTCTACCTGGCAACGAAGTCTGGACAGTGAATTTATAATTCAATATTCTAAATTATATTCTTGAGCGGTTCTCGGCTTGGTTTACGGGCATTCCACAACCTTGTCGGCGGCAACGATAGCCAGCACAGATCGGGAGGCAGCATGGGTATAAGATCGGCGAACGACGAGTGTCTCAAGCGCATCGGTGAAAGCACGGCGGTCCTCGTCGACATCCGCCTCGCCCGCGACGTCGTACCGGGGATGGGCGACAAGACCGTCTACCACGCCGGACCGCCGGTTGACTGGGACCAAATGTGCGGTCCCATGCGCGGTGCGATCATCGGCGCCACGATGTTCGAGGGTTGGACGAAATCGCCGGAGGAAGCGGTCGCCCTGGCCGAGCGCGGCGAGCTGCGCTTCGATTCCTGCCACAACCACCGGGGCATAGGACCGATGGCGGGAATCATCACGCCATCCATGCAGGTCCATGTGGTGCGGAATGAGAAATATGAGATCGAGACCTATTCGACGCTCTATATGGGCGTGGGCAAGGTCCTGCGCCACGGCGCCTACGACCAAACCGTGATGGAGCGGTTGGCCTGGATGAACGGCGAGCTCGCGCCCTTGCTGCGCGATGCGATACACCGGGCCGAGGGCATCGACCTCAAATCCATCGTCGCCCAGGCGCTTCAGATGGGCGACGAGCTCCACAACCGCAACAAGGCCAGCAACGCGCTCCTTCTCTGCGCCCTCTACCCGCACCTTGTCGCGGTCGGCGCGGCCGACAAGGTGGAGACGGCGGCAAGGTTCATCGACGGAGCCGGCCACTTCGTGCTCAACAGCGTCATGGCCGGCTGCAAGGGGATGCTCGACGCCGGCGGCGGTATCGATGGCTCGACGATCGTGACCGCGATCGCCCGCAACGGCGTCGAGACCGGCATCCGCGTCAGCGGCACCGGAGACCGATGGTTCACGGCCCCGGCACCGAGGATCGAGGGGGTCTACTTTCCGGGATACGGCCCCGATGACGCCAATCCCGACCTCGGCGATTCGGCGATCACGGAATCCGCCGGACTGGGCTCCTTCGCCATGGCCGGCGCGCCGGCGGTGGTGCAGTACATCGGCGGCACGCCGCAGTTCGCGCTCGAGACAACGCAACGAATGTACGAGATCACCGCGACCGAGCACGACACCTTCAAGATACCCAATCTGAACTTCCGTGGGACGCCATTCGGGATCGACATCAGGAAGGTGGTAGAGACCGGGATCTTGCCTGTCATCAATACCGGCATCGCCCACCGCAATCCCGGCATCGGCCAGATCGGCGCCGGGCTCACCGAGGCGCCGCTGGAATGCTTTTCCAAGGCTCTGGTAGCCTTCGCCGAGACCCAGGGCGTCACGGCCTAACCCGCCCATAAACAAACCGAAAGCGCTCTAATCGTCGAGATCCTCGAGTGCCGCGAGGATCGCAATGAGCCTTGGATCTCCGCCGGTCGGCGGGCGCCAATCGACGTGAATGACCTCGACGCCCTCGGCACTCAGGTCCTCGGCGAACACTTCGAGCCCGATATTGATCACGCTCAGGGGTCCGCTCGGGACGAGGTGCCGCCGCTGGTCCCGGCTCATGCCTGCACCTCCAGGATCCGGTCCGCGAGATTAGGTTTGACGAGTAGGGCGGCGAACCGTGCCGCTTCGGCATTTGTCGGGAGGACCTGGACTCCCGCCGCAGTCAACCGGGCGATCTGATCGGGGAGACTCTGGGGGTCGGATTCGGTCCCGACGACCGAAGCGACCACGGCGAGGTCCTTACCCGCCGCCGCGTATCTCTGCCTCAGCGCCGATATGGATTCGGCCAGAGGAGCCGCCGGATCCTCTGCCGCGCCGCGACCGAGAACGAGGTCGAGGAGAAGCACGCCGACCTTGGTCGAAGGGGTCAGCCCGTCGACCACCGCGGTCCGTGTCTCCGGGTCGATCATCGGGTGCGGGCGGCCAAGGGTATAGGCGTCGTCCCCGAGATCGACGATCCGATGTCCACCCTCCGGGTCGGCGGGGTCGCCGCCGATTTCGACCGGGCCGATCAACGGGCGCAAGGCGAGCACCGCTTCCTGGGCCAGCGTCCCACCGGTATAGAGGCCCAAAATGCGGCCATCACCAAGCCGGTCGCCAGCAGCTCCGGCCATCAGCCGCCGGCGCACGGCGTCGGGATCACCGAAAGGCTGGGGCGTCCAAGGCACTCCCCTCAACAGAGCGGCAGTGGCCTCGGCCGCCTCGTCGAGGCCGCCGACCCAAAGCACCCCGTCTCTGGTTCCGATGGTCTCGCCAAATGAGCAGACCACGACGGGCTTCCCGACCTCTGAGACAGCTTGTTCCAACCGCACGGCCACCTCCGGATCGGGCGGCTTCGAGATGACGACGATGGCCTCGGTCGCCGAGTCCGCGGCCAAGGCGTCGATCACGCGAAAGGTCATGTCGCCGCCGACTTCTGCACTGAGATCGCGGCTCCCCACGCCGATGCCGTGGGAAAGTCCCTCGCCGAGCATCGCGAGACGCGACGCGACAGCCTGGAGCCCCGTGCCGGAGGCAGCCACACAGCCTACCCGCCCCTTGGGGACGGCGTTGAAGAATCCGAGCCCCGTCCCGCCGATATAGGCGGTGCCGCAGTCCGGCCCCATGCACAGCAGGTTGCGCCTCGCTGCTTCGCGCTTGAGCTCGACCTCGTCCTCCAGGGACACATTGTCGCTGAAGATGAAGACATGCAGATCCCGCCGCAGCGCCCGCATGGCCTCGAACTTGGCGAAGGCGCCCGGCACCGAGATGGTGACGAGGTTCGCGTTGGGCTGATGGCGCAGGGCGGATTCAAGCGTGTGCGGACGATGCTCCGAGGTCTCGTCCACGGTCTTGCGGCGCTCGAGCAGCAACTCGCGGGCCTCCGCCAGGGCCGCCTCCGCGATTTCTTCCCGGTCGGCCTCGACGGCCAGGATCAAGTCCTCGGCCGTTGCTGTCTCGATCTCCGTGGTCGCCAGCGCGGCCTGGGCCAAGAGCGCGTGATTGGAAGCCGTGCCCATGAACGCGGCGGCCTTGTGCACCCCGGGCCGCTTGTTCACTTGACCCGCCACGCGCATGAGAACGACGGAGTCTTGATAGAACGACCTCAAGACGGTTGCTCTAACGGTCACGGTTTATCTCCTCTCAGGCTGACGAGATCGCGGCGGCAATCGCGAAAGTCGGAATCGGCACCAGCCTCCGCCAGCACCTCGAGCACGAGCACCGCTCCGGCGAGCGCATCCCATCCCGAGGTGCTGCCGACCCGGCCAAGGCTGTCCAGCTGAGGCCCAAGATTCAACTGCGATGGTGTGGCCAAGGCGGACAAAATGCGATGGAGAGGCTCCGCCCCCAGACCCTCCGCGGCCGCGCGAAGATGTCCGAAACTTATAGTCGGAGATCCCTCTCGCGCCAGGGGCAGGGTCCATTCACCAAGGATCTCGGCCAGGTGCTCCAGCCCAAAGCCGCGAAGCGCAATCATCGCGCCGCCCAGGAAATCATCGCCGGATGGCGTAAGGCCCGGGCCGAGGCCCACCAGATCCGCCACCCGGCCGGGCGGCGCCGGCACCCGCGATCCGGCTTGGATCAAGCCGCTGCGCAACCAGCCGGCGAGCACGGCAACACCGCGGGCCGCGGCTTGGCAGCACGGTGTGCCCATGCCGCGCGTGACCATGGGCGCAAGACCTTCCATCGGTATCCGCCCCCGCACCGCGACTGCCAGGGACCGGAGTCCGGCGGCCAGCGCAGTGGCGGCGACTCCGCTGGGCAACGGTCGCGGATTCCAGGTCGGGGCGTGCGCCATGGCAAACACGAGGCGCCGGCCGACCGCGAGTTGGCGTCCGTCGAACTTCACCGGGGAGTCGCGGCGGACTCCCCAGGCCGACCAGGGCGCCGCCGCCGGGACCGGACAGCGGATCGTCAGCGGCCCCCTCGCCACGGTGTCTTGAGCGATGCTCAACAATCCCCCCTCGCTGCTTTGGCAATAGAAGCTGCGGTGAAAGACGGCCAACACGGACCAATCGGACCCGGAAGCCAGAGCCCGCCGGGCGACGGCACCGATGTCGCCGACGGGAATACGAACCTGGGTCCCGCGAGTGGCGCAATCGTCATGCGGTTCCAAAACGGCCGGCCTCCAAGGTTCAGTGAGCATCGGGAAGAATCCGCGTTCCGGTTGTTCCGTTCAGCGCCGGAAGGGCCTCGTCCAGGTGCGCGATGATGGCCCTTTTTCCACCCCCCCTGAGAAAACGAATGGCGGCCTCGACCTTGGGTCCCATACTGCCGGCGAGGAAGTGCCCCTCCTTGAGGTAGCGCCGCGCCTCGGATACGGTGAGGCGGTCGAGTTCTTCTTGGCGCGACGTGCCGTAGTTGACGGCGATGCGCGAAACCCCCGTCAGGATCATCATGTCCTCGATGCCAAGGACGTTCGCCATGTGCGCCGAGGTCAGGTCCTTGTCGATGACCGCCTCGACGCCGTGGCGGACCCCGTTAGGTTGCCGCACCACCGGGATGCCGCCACCGCCGCCGGCGATAACCACCGTACCCCGCTTCGCGACGGCATCGATGAGCGATATATCGACGATGTGCTTCGGCTCTGGCGAAGGCACGACGAGACGCCAGCCGCGGCCCGCGTCCTGTCGCATGGTCCAGCCCAGCTCGAGGGACAAGGCACGCGCCTCTGTCTCACCGTAGAAGTAGCCCACGGGCTTGGTCGGGTTCCGGAATGCGGCGTCGGCCGGATCGACCTCCACCTGAGTGAGTAGGCACACCACATGGCGCGGGTTGCCCACCGCGCGCAACGCGTTCTCGAAGGCCTGCATCAAAAGATAGGCAATGCCGCCCTGGCTATTGGCGACACAGATGTCAAGCGACATCGGTGCAACGCGATCGCGTGCCAGGGCCTGACGCATGAGCACCTTGCCGACCCCGGGGCCGTTGCCGTGCGTGATGATGAGCTCGTTGTCGAGTTCGAGCAGCGGGCGAAGCGCCCGTCCCGCTGCGCCGGTGTAGGCCACCTGTTCCTCGGCCGTGCCCTTTATGCCGGCGGGGTGGATGGCATTCCCGCCGACCGCCACGAGCAGACGTCTCGGCGGCCCATCCCGGGTGGAGGCCACAGTCATCTTGCTAGACCCCGATCATCTTGCCGGGCAGCCAGAGCGCCAGCTCGGGAAAGGCAATCAGGAGCAGTGTGAACGCGAGCATGATCACCACGAAGGGTATCGTCCCACGCATGATTTCGCCGATCTGGCCGCCGTCCTGCCGCACGCCCTGAACGACGTAGAGGTTCATTCCCACCGGCGGCGTGATCATTGCGATCTCGCTCATCAGGACGATGAAGATTCCGAACCAGATGGGATCGCCGCCCGCGGCGGTAACGATCGGATAGGAGATGGGGATGGTGGCCACCTGGATCGAAAGTACCTCGAGAAAGCAGCCGAGAATGAGGTAGAAGCCGATCATCACCAGGAGAAGGGAGGTCAGCGACAGGCCCAGGGACACGACCCACTGGGTCATGATCTGGGCTACTCCCAGAAGGCTCAGGGTCAAATTGAGCACAAAAGCGCCGACGATGATCAGAAGGATCATGCCCGTGAGTTCGGCGGTACGCACGAAAGCCTTGTGCAGCGCTGCAAAGGTCAGCTGACGTTCGAGCGCGGCAAAGCCGAGGGCGGTGACGACGCCGAGTGCCGCGGATTCCGTCGGCGTGGCGATCCCGAAATAGATGCTGCCCATGACGATCACGAAGATCACCAAGGGCGGGATCAAGGCGAATAGGGCCTGGAATCGATCCCGCCAAGTTGGCGGTGGCAAAACGGTCCTCGGCCCGCCCGCCATGACGTGGGCGACAGCGATGTAGATCATGAAGCACGCGGTAAGCAGGAGTCCTGGTATGACACCGGCCACGAACAGCTGGCTGATGGAGTTGTTGGTCAGGCTGCCGTAAATCAGAAGTGCGATGCTGGGCGGGATAAGGATACCGAGGGTACCCCCGGCGGCGAGCGAGCCAAGAGATTGGTGCTTGGGATAGCCGCGTTCGTTGAGGGCCGGAAGCGCA
>JAOUCL010000402.1 GCA_029859805.1 Rhodospirillales bacterium
TCGGCGCGGTCGTCTGCCCCGTGCTGATCGTGCACAGCCGGGACGACGAGATCATCCCGGTAAGTCACGGCCGTGCGCTCTTCGAGGCGGCGCCCGAGCCCAAGGCCTTCCTCGAGCTCAGCGGCGGCCACAACGACGGATTTCTCGTGAGCGGGCGAACCTACACCGACGGCCTGGACGCCTTCCTCGCCAAGCACCTCGACGAGCAGGCGCCGTGACGCGTAAAACGGGGACACAGTACTAATTTCCCGCCGGCCGGTCATGGTCAGGCCTCCGGAAATTAGTACTGTGTCCCCGAATTAGAGGAGCTTGCGGCGCGGCGGGCGGGCGCTTACCTGGACGGTATCGGTTTCTAAGGGAGCCTTCCGCCATGCGTAATCCCCTGCTTCGTCTTGCGATCCTCGCGGCCCTGCTCTGGGCATCGGCGGCGGCGGGCGCTTTCGCGCAGACACACTCCAGCGAGCAGCACCAGTTTCGCGTGACGACCCTCGTCGCGGGGCTGGAGCATCCCTGGGGCCTGGCCTTCCTGCCGAACGGCGACTTGCTGATCACCGAGCGCCCGGGGCGCCTGCGCCTGGTGCGCGACGGGGTGCTGGAATCTGCCCCGGTGGCCGGCGCGCCGAAGGCCGCGGCCTCGGGCCAGGGCGGCCTGCTCGACGTCGCCCTGCATCCGCGCTTCGCGGAAAATCGCCTGGTCTACCTCTCCTATGCCGGCCGCGGCGCGGGCGGCCTCGGCACGGAGGTGGCGCGGGCCCGCTTCGTCGACCGGCGGCTGGTCGATCTCGAGACGATCTACGCGGTTGAGCCGAAATCGGGCGGCGGGCGGCACTTCGGCTCGCGCCTCGCCTTCGGGCGCGACGGCCTGCTCTACGTCACCGCCGGCGAGCGCGGCAGCCGGGACCGGGCGCAGGACCTGGGCGATCCCGCCGGCGCGGTCCTGCGCCTCACCGAGGATGGCGCGCCGGCGCCCGGCAACCCCTTCGTCGGGCGCAAGGACGCCCGGCCGGAAATCTTCACCTACGGCCACCGTAACCCGCAGGGCCTCGCCATGCACCCGGAGACCGGAGAGATCTGGGCGGTCGAGCACGGCCCCCGGGGCGGCGACGAGCTCAACCTGATCGCCGCCGGTACCAACTACGGCTGGCCGGTCATCACCCACGGGCGCAGCTACGCCGGCTTCAAGATCGGCGAGGGCAACGCCAAGCCCGGCATGGCGCAGCCGCAGCGCTACTGGGTGCCATCGATCTCGCCCTCTGGCCTTGCGTTCTACACGGGCGAGGCTTTCCCCGAGTGGCGCGGCAACCTCTTCCTCGGCGCGCTTTCGGGCCAGGCGTTGGTGCGCCTCGAGCTCGACGGCGCCAAAGTGGTGCACGAGGAGCGGCTGCTCGAAGAGCTCGACGAGCGCATCCGCGACGTGCGCCAGGGGCCGGACGGCCGCCTCTACCTGCTGACCGACTCCTCGAAAGGCGCGCTGCTCCGCCTCGACCCTCTGCCCTGAAGCCGCGGCGCTCACTCCGCGCGGCGCACCAGGTCCGGCCCGACACCCGCGATCGTCGGGCAGCCGGCCAGCATCATGTCCCGGCGGAGCTCCTCGGCGAAGATCTCGAAGGCCCGCTCCACGCCCGCGCCGCCGCCCGCCGCCAGGCCGTAGAGGAAGGGCCGGCCGGTCATGCAGGCCTTGGCGCCCAGCGCCAGGGCCTTGAGCACGTCGGTGCCCCGGCGCAGACCGCCGTCCAGGATCACCTCGGCCCGGCCGTCCACCGCCGCGACGATATCGGCGAGGACCTCGATCGGCGCGGGCACCTGGTCGAGCTGGCGGCCGCCGTGGTTCGAGACGATGACCCCGTCGACCCCGGCCTCCGCGGCCCGCCTGGCGTCGTCCGCGCGCAGCACGCCCTTGAGCAGGAACTTGCCGCCCCAGCGTTCGCGGATCCAGGCCGCCGTCTCCCAGGTCACCGCCTTGTCGAGTTGCTGCTCGGTGTAGCGGGCCAGGTCGCCGATGGTCTCGACCCCGTGGCCCGCCAGATTGGCCGGCAGCACCGGCCCCTTGGTCTTGAGGTGCCAGAGCCAGGCGGGCTTGCGCAACATGTCGAGCAGCCCCGCCGCCGTCGGCCTGGGCGGAAAGGTGAGCCGGTTCCGCAGGTCCCGCTCGCGGTTGCCCGTCATCGGCAGGTCCACGGTCAGGCAGAGCGCGTCGTAGCCGCCCGCCCGGCAGCGGTCGATGAAATCCTCTAGGACCGCGCGGTCCTTCCAGACGTAGAGCTGGAACCACTTCGGCCCAGGACTCGCGGCGGCGACGGCCTCGATGGTCCGGCTGGCCATGGTCGAGGCGGTGAAGATGGCGCCGTGCCGGGCGGCCGCCGGCACCAGGGCGTCCTCGCCGCTGTGATGGAACAGCGCCGGCATGCCCGTCGGCGCGACGATGACCGGCAGCGCGGTCTCGCTGCCCAGCACGGTGGTACTCAGGTCGACCTGCGAGACGTCCTGCAGGATGCGCGGCATCAGGAGATAGCGGTCGAAACCCGCACGGTTGCGCTCCAAAGTGCGCTCGTCCTCGGCCCCGCCCTCGATGAAGTCGAAGATCGGAAACGGCAGCCGGCGCCGGGCGGCCGTCCTCAGGCCGTCGATGTTGTGGCACCTGCCCAGGCGCCGCTCGACCCTGCCGCCCACCAGCGCTCCCCTCCCCTTGATCCTATCCGAAGTCCTCGGGTCCGTCCTCGGCGATCCTACGCAGCGCAGCTCCCGGCGTCCACGGCGCGCCGCCGAGGCCCACCTAATTCGGGGACACAGTACTAATTAATTGACGGCCGTCCGGAGTCTTGCCAGGCTGGCGCCATGGCGAGATTGGCGCGCGCGGTGGCGCCGGGCCTGCCGCACCACGTGACCCAGCGCGGCAACCGGCGCCAGACCGTCTTCTTCTCGGACGACGACTACGAAGCCTACCGGGCGCTCTTGGCCGAGCACGCGGCGGCGGAAGGCGTCGCGGTCTGGGCCTACTGCCTGATGCCCAACCACGTGCATCTGGTCCTGGTGCCGCCGGAGGAAGGCGCCCTGCGCCGCGCGCTGGGCGAGGCGCACCGGCGCTACACCCGGCGGGTCAACCTGCGCGAGGACTGGCGCGGCTATCTGTGGCAGGGGCGTTTTGCCTCCTTCGTCATGGACGAGCGCCATCTCCTGGCCGCGGCGCGCTATGTCGAGCTGAACCCGCTGCGCGCCGGGCTCGTGCGCCGGGCGGCGGACTGGCCCTGGTCGAGCGCGCGGGCGCACCTGGCGGGCCAGGACGACGTCCTGGTCGCGGCCGCGCCGCTGCTCGAGCTGGTGCCCGACTGGGCGGCCTTCCTGGCCGGCGGTCTCGGCGAGGACGAGCTCGAGGCGCTCCGCCGCCATGCCCGCACCGGCCGCCCGCTCGGCTCCGAGGGCTTCGTCGAAGCACTGGAGGCGCGGCTCGGCCGCAGGCTCAAGCCCGGCAAGCGGGGCCGCAAGGTCAAGAGCAAGCCGGCGCCTGCGGAGAAATAAGTATTGTGTCCCCGAATTAAGGCGGCACTTTTCCGGTGGAGCACGCCGCCCGGCGGTACGTGAACTGGAAGATCCCTGTGCTGGACCGGCTGGTGCGCCCGCCCACC
>JAOUCL010000149.1 GCA_029859805.1 Rhodospirillales bacterium
TTCCGTGACCATGAACCCGCTCCTAATCCAGTGCTTGCAAACTCAGATAGTCCGGCTCGGCCTAGCGACGCGGTGATCGCGTTCGTCAATCTATCGTGAACGTTCGATGGGCATTAAGGACGATCCGTGCCGATGCCCCTCGGTCAGGCCTTTGGCATCACAATACCTAGTATATTTGATATACATTTATAAAAATAGAAGAAATTACTTATTTGTTATGCTGAAAACAGAAAAAACCAAAACAATTTTTCTAAAAAACAGTATAAATAGCATAAATAGCTAGTAAAGAGGGTATCAATCTGCCTGGGCGCAGGTCCGCGGCGTTTGCCGCACACCAAAGCAAATCCGGCGCGCCCCGGGGCGCGCCGGATTATTCCCCCGGCCTGAGCCGGGCGACCTGCGGTGCAGTCTCAGGCGCTGGCTGCCTGCTTGGTGTCCAGGTCCGGGTCGTCCGCCCGCTTGACCGGGTCACGCAGCACATAGCCGCGGCCCCAGACGGTCTCGATGTAGTTATCGCCGCCAGTAGCCGATGCCAGCTTCTTGCGCAGCTTGCAGACGAAGACGTCTATGATCTTGAGCTCGGGCTCGTCCATGCCCCCGTAGAGGTGGTTCAGGAACATTTCCTTGGTCAGGGTCGTGCCCTTGCGCAGCGAGAGCAGCTCCAGAATACCGTATTCCTTGCCGGTCAGGTGCAGGGGCTGGCCGCCGACCTCGACGGTCCGCGTATCCAGGTTCACCGTCAGCTTGCCGGTCTCGATGACCGAGTCCGAATGGCCCTTCGAACGGCGCACGATGGCCTGGATGCGCGCGATCAGCTCGCGCTTGTCGAAAGGCTTGGTCAGATAGTCGTCGGCGCCGACGCCCAGACCCTTGATCTTGTCGTCCAGGCCGGAAAGGCCTGACAGAATCAGGATCGGCGTCTGGACCCGTGCCGCGCGCAGTCGGCGCAACACCTCATAGCCGTCGATGTCCGGCAGCATCAAATCCAGTATGATGATGTCGTAGTCGTAGAGCTTGCCGATCTCTAGGCCGTCCTCGCCCATATCCGTGGTGTCACAGACGTAACTCTCTGATCGCAGCATCATTTCGATGCTCTGGGCGGTCGCGGAGTCGTCTTCGACAAGGAGCACGCGCATCGTCTAACCCCCGATTTAAGGCCTCTGTCGCAAAACCGTTCTCGTTAACCATTTTGCGCGATTGTTATTAACAAATGCTTACTGGAAATGCCAAGAGTGTTTTATCAGGCTTTACCTATCCTTAAACCGGCCAGCCCATACTGCGTCTCGGTCGGAAGGGGTTGTTATTGCCACGATGGGCGGGTTTTCACAGTTGGATATTGCCGCTGGAAGTCTGATCGAGGAGCTGCACCAACTCCCCGAGTATCGGCTTTACGGGCGCGTCGCCGGTGTCCTGGGTCTGCTCGTCGAGGTGGCCGGTTTGGATCGAGTCCTTTCCGTCGGCTCGCGCTGCAATCTGGTGGCGCGCGACGGCCGGCGCGTGGTCAGCGAGGTGATCGGCTTTCGGCAGGGACGTGCCCTCCTGATGCCGTTCGGAACGGTCGACGGCATCGGCCTCGGCTGCAAGGCGGAGCTGGCGGGTTCGGACCCCGTGATCCGGCCGACCGAGGCCTGGCTCGGCCGGGTCGTGAACGCGCTCGGCCAGCCGCTGGACGGCAAGGGGCCATTGCCCTTGGGACGCGCGGCCCATCGCTTGCACGGCGCGCCGCCGCCGGCGCACCGGCGCCTGCGGGTCGGCGGCAAGATGGACCTCGGCGTCAGGGCCATCAACACTTTCCTGACCTGCTGCCGCGGCCAGCGCATGGGGATCTTCTCGGGCTCCGGCGTCGGCAAGTCGATTCTGTTGTCCATGCTCGCGCGCTACACGGCCTCGAACGTCAACGTTATCGGGCTGATCGGCGAACGTGGCCGCGAGGTTCAGGAGTGGCTGGAAGACGATCTGGGGCCTGAGGGCCTGGCCCGTTCCGTGGTTGTGGTCGCAACCTCCGATGAGCCGCCGCTCATGCGCCGCCAGGCCGCCTATTTGACCATGGCGCTGGCCGAGTTCTTCCGCGACCGGGGCGAGGACGTGCTCTGCCTGATGGATTCGATCACCCGTTTCGCCATGTCGCTGCGCGAGATCGGGCTGTCCGCGGGCGAGCCGCCGGCCGCCAAGGGCTATACCCCTTCGGTTTTCGCCGAACTTCCCCGGCTTCTCGAGCGCGCGGGGCCGGGCGTCGATCTCGGGTCGATCACCGGGCTCTTTTCCGTCCTGGTGGAAGGAGACGATCACAACGAGCCGGTCGCGGATGCGGTGCGCGGGATCCTGGACGGCCACGTCGTTCTCGAGCGTTCGATCGCCGAGCGCAACCGCTTTCCGGCGGTCAACGTCTTGCGCAGCGTTTCCCGCACCATGCCGGACTGCAATAGCCGCGCCGAGAACGACATCGTGAACCGGGCGCGCGGGTTGTTGTCGACCTACGAGGACATGGCCGAGCTGATCCGTATCGGCGCTTACAAACCGGGAAGCGATCAGGCCATCGACGAGGCGATCCGGTACTACCCGCGGATCGAGGCCTTTCTGGCCCAGGACCGCGCCGAGCGCAGCGATTTCGAAACCGCCTATAGCGAGCTGGCGGAGATCCTCGGCCTGTCGGCGCCGGACATCTCCGGGTCGGGAGCAAGTGCCGCCGGTGCCGACGGCGAGTCGCCGCAGCGTGATGAGAGAGCGGCATGACGGCACTGGACAGCATGGTCCGGGTGCACCGCTGGGTGCTCGACGAGAAGCAGCGGAAGCTGGCCGACCTCCAGGCTTTCCGGGACAAGCTCACGGACGACCTGAACGCTCTCGACAGGGATATCGAGACCGAACGCGAGGCGGCCGGCCAGTCCGACGAAGCGGGTTCGGTCTTTCCGGCCTTCGTCGCCGCGGCCCTCGACCGGCGCAAGAAACTCTGCGAGACCATCGCCAATCTCGGGACGGAAACCGAGGCGGCCCGCGAGGACGTAGCGGAGGCGTTCAGCGAGCTCAAGAAATACGAGCTGGCCCTGAAGAATCAAGAACAGCAGGAAACCACCAATCGCGGCCGACGCGAGCGAATGAATCTCGACGAACTGGGGGTGAGCATCTATCGCCGCACGCGCGCCGGCGGCGACTGACGCCGAAGGCATGAGCTTCCCAGCCGCCCTGCGGCGGCTCTCTCAGGCCAGGAGGCCGGCCCCGGCTTCGCCGCTGCTTTCCAACGGAATGAAGGACCAGTCGCCGGACGCCTGGAAGCTGATTTGTCCCCGATGACCAGCGGCACCGTTTGCATCGTCGAAGATTTCGGCGATGTCCCGGCGCATTTCATCCGTCAGCGGATGACGGGTGCGTAGGATCAGGTCGAAACGCCGGTCCCGGACCAATCCATCCAATTGCATGTCTCCGATCCGCGACAGCTCTACGTCGAGGACGAACCGGGTCGCGCCGTCGCCGTCCTCCGCGCCATCGCCGCCTCGCGCGGTCCGTCGACGGCGCAGAAACAGGCGGAGTTGGTGGATCGGGGTGTCGTCGAGCAGGGGGATGGGCAGGAAACGCCATTCGCTGCCGGCGGTCTCGCTCAGTCGCCCGAGCTGGGTCAGATCCAAGCTCAGTCGTGCCAAGAGGTCGCCGCGCCCGGCCCGCTCGAGCACCCCGGCCGCTTGCCCACCGAGCCAGCCACGCAGGTCGCCGCCGCTCAACGCCTGTAGAAAAAACAGGATCGTCGAGGCCAGGCGCGGGCCCGGCTGGGGTACCCTTGGCGCCGCGGCCAGGGACGGTGCCGTCGGCTCGCCCGCTGTCTGCAGCAGCTCCAGGGCTTCGTCCAGAGCGGGCCAGCCAAAGGCCAGGGCGGCGGACCGCGCGGCGCCGCTGGCCATGGCCTGGCTTCGTAACGGATTGACGCTCAGCAATTCCAGCAATATTCGCGTGCCGCTCGGCAGGGCGGCTTTCAAGCCGAGGACGAGGGTGCCCAACGCGGTCTCCACCACGGGCTCGCCCGCTCCCGTGAATCCTGCAACCAGACCCGGGATGGTCTGGCCCGCACCGCTCCTGGGGAGACCTGTCGGTGCCGCGGCGTCGCCTCTGGGCAGGCCACGCGGCTGGTCCGATTGCGGCGCGGCGGGCGCCTCGACCTGAAGCACGCGCAGCGACAGCAGGCCGCCTTTGGCGAGGGCCGGGCCGATCAGGCCTTGGGCCCCCGTGGCGGCGCCTTGTGCCGGTGGGGACTGGAGCGCGGCCTGGAGGCTCTGGCCGAGTGTCAGGACATCCGCCGCGCCGCCGAGGCCGGCAGCCGCGGCCGGACCGCTTGCCTGCCCCGTGGCGGCGGGCTGGATGCTGGCCTGCTGGACGTGGGCCTGCTGGACGTGGGCCTGCTGGACGTGGGCCTGCTGGACGTGGGCCGGCTGGCCGTCGACCTGCATGATCACGATGTGCAGCCGCGATCCGGCGGTGCGAACCTGCAGCGTCACCTGATTGCCGACGGCGAGCTGGGCATGGGTCGAGACTTCGAGCGTACCCAAATCGGTGCGCACCAGGGCGCGGTTGTGGGCGTCCAGGCGGATCACCGTGCCGTGCAGTATCGCGCCGCCGGGCAGTTGGGCCGCGGCCGGCGGCGGGTTGGCGACCGTCCCGGGAACGCCCGCCGGGGCGGCCTGGGCCGCCGTGGCGTTCCATCTCAGCGATGGTGGGACGACGTCGCTCATACAGCCTCCACGAGCCGTTGCGCCAGCCGCTCCACGTTCCGCGCCGCCAGCGCGTTGGGATGGCGGGTCAGGATCGACGACTGGTTCCGGATCGAATCCTTGACCTTGGCGTCGCGCCGGATGATGCCGGCCAAGGGCGGGGTCACCTTAAGGAAGGTTTCGCAGGCCTTGCCCAGCGTCGCATAGGTGCGCTCGCCCTCGCCTTCGGACTCGGCCATGTTGACCACGATTCTCAGGTCGGCCCTCGGGCTTTGCATCAGGGTCAACTTGATGAAGGCATAGGCGTCGGTCATCGAGGTCGGCTCGTCCGTGGTCACGACCAGACAGATGGCGGCCCGGGCCGCCAGTTGGCGTACGGTCCGCTCGATGCCGGCGCCCAGGTCCAGGATGACCCTGCGGTAGCCCGCCGAGACTCCCGCCAGTTCGGTGGTCAGCATGGCCAGTTTTCCGGCCGGCAGGCTTGCGAGGCTGCCGGAGCCGGATCGCCCCGCGATGACGTCGAACCGGCCCTCGTCATACTCCGTGGTGGCGCGCGCGAGGCTGTAGCGGCCGGTCAATACACCGCCCAGATCGCAGGCGGGGGCCAGGCCGAGCTGGATATCCACGTTGGCCAGGCCCAGGTCGCCGTCGAACAGCAGGGCCTTGTGCCCGGCGCGCGCCAGCGCGTGGCTCAAGGTGATCGCCAGCCAGGTCTTGCCGACGCCGCCCTTGCCGGAGGCGATGGCGATCATGTTGGGGCAAACCTGGTGATCCTGAAGGACCCCGGATAGGGGCGGCTGGGTCGGCAAGCCGACTATTTGACTCATCGCTGAATACCCAATGCTAGGGGTGTGGGGGCCGTCTCCCGCGCCGCGCCCGGCAGGATCAGGCGGGCGAGCGAAACCGGGTTGATTGCCGTCAGACCGTCGCCGATGTTCGGCGATACGCCGGCGGCGGCCATGGCGAGACGTCCGGCATCGGCCGCGCTGAGCACCCCGCCCAGTCGGCGGATCGTGTCCAGCTTGGTGGCGATCAGCCTGCCGGCGCCCGCTTCCGCGAAAGCCAGGGCGCATTCCGCCACCTCCAGGACGTCGCCGCCGGCGGCCAGGACGAGGACCAGGTCTGCGCCCACGGTCCTGGCGGCATCGGCCAACCGGGACCGTTCGGCATTGTCCAAGGGGTTGCAGCCGACGGTGTCGATGACCACAAGGTTCTTGCCGGGACAGGCTTGCACCAGCTCGTGAAGGGCCTCCGCATCGGGCGCTTGGCCGAGACCGGCGCCGAGCGCCTCGGCGAAGGTGCTGACCTGGGCCAGCCCGCCCGCTTTCACCGTGTCCATGGTGATCAGGGTGCTGTGTCGTTCCGCCAGCCGCGCCCGGGCGCAGATCTTTGCCGCCGTTGCGGTCTTTCCGGCTCCGGGCGGGCCGACCAGCATGAGGGGCCGGCCGCTCTGGCTTTCCGGAGGCGCGGCGAAGGCGAGCACCGCATCGAGCGCGCCGGCCAAGGCCATGATGCCGTCGGCGGTCGCCAACTGCGCGGCGGCGCCGAGAAGGCGGTCGGCCAGCCCGGCGGGCACCCGGTGGTAATCCAGCCCCTCGCTCAGTTCGTCGATCGAGTCGAGTGCCTGGGCGGGGCCTGCCAAGGCGAGCTCGTCGAGTGGGGTGTCCTCGAGCGCCGCGGTGACCTTGACCTTGCCGTCGCCGCCGTCGTGCTGGGTGGAAATGATCACCGCCTCGGGGCCCAGGTGTTCGCGCACCAGTTTCATGGCCTCCGGTATGCTGGTCGCTATGAAACTCTTAAGCCGCATGATCGCTCGTCGTCTCCCACATGGGCCCGGTCAGATCTGACCGAGGGTCTTGATCTTCACCTTGGGATGGATTTCGTTCTGAGACATCACGACGGTCGTCGGCCGGAACCGCTCGACGATGGAGCGCACGTAGGGCCGAATCCCAGGCGAGGAGAGCAGGGTGGGGCTCTCGCCCATAACGGCTTGGCGCTCGAAGGTGTCGCGAATCTCGGCGATGAATGCCTGGAGGGCCGAGGGCGCCATCGAGAGCTGGCGCTCGTCGCCCTCGCCGATCAGGGCCTCGGCGAAGGTCTGCTCCCACTTCGCCGAGAGCGTCACCAGGGGGATGAACCCCTCGGCGTTGACCTCGCCAAAGGAGATCTGGCGGGCCAGACGCGAGCGCACGTGCTCGGTTATGGCGGTCACGTTGCGGGTGTAGCCGCAGGCTTCGGAGATCCCCTCCAGAATGGTCGACAGGTCGCGGATCGAGACCCTCTCGGCCAGCAGGTTCTGGAGCACCCGCTGCACGCCGTTGACCGAGATCTGGCCCGGGATCATGTCGGCGATCAGCTTCTGTTGTTCCTGGTTCAGCTCGTCCAGCAGCTTCTGGGCCTCGGCATAGGACAGAAGCTCGGCCATGTTGTCTTTTATGATCTCGGTCAGGTGCGTCGTGATGACGGTCTGCGGATCGACCACGGTGTAGCCTCTGAACAACGCCTCTTCGCGCACCGAATCGTCCACCCACATGGCCGGCAGACCGAAGGTGGGCTCGACCGTCTGCTCGCCGGGCAGGCCGATCGCCTCGCCCTTGGGGTCCATGACCAGCAGCATGTTCGGACGCAGGTCGCCGCGCCCGGATTCGATCTCCTTGATGCGGATGACATAGGTATTGGCCGCGAGCTGGAGGTTGTCCTGGATCCTGACCGAGGGCAGGACGAATCCCATATCCTGGGCCAGCTGGCGGCGCAGCGCCTTGATCTGGTCGGTGATCCTCTGGCCGCCCTGGTCGTTGATCAGGTTGAGCAGGCCGTAGCCCAGCTCGAGGCGCACGTGGTCGATCAGCAGCGCGTTGGCGATCGGCTCCTCGGCGGGCTTGACCGGCTCGGCGGCCAGCGCCGCGTCCGCCTCGGCGACCGTCTTGGCCTCGTTGCGCCGGGCGCTTGCCCAGGCCAGGCCGCCGGCGGTGGCCGAGAGCATGACGAAGGGCAGGAAGGGGATGCCCGGCAGCAGCGCCAGCGCCAGCATCAGGAAGGACGACAGGCCGAGCGCCCGCGGATAGGCGCCGAGCTGCCCGAACAGGGCCTTGTCGGTGGAGCCGATGGCGGCCGACTTGGACACCAGCAGGCCGGCCGCGGTCGAAACGATGATCGCCGGGATCTGGGTGACCAGGCCGTCGCCCACGGTGAGACCCGTATAGCTGTGGCTGGCCTCGCTCAGGCTCAGGTCCATCTGGGCCACGCCGATGACGATCCCGCCGACGATGTTGATGAAGGTGATGAGAAGCCCGGCAATGGCATCGCCGCGCACGAACTTCGCGGCGCCGTCCATGGCGCCATAGAAATTGCTCTCGTCCTCGAGCGACTTGCGGCGGGCGCGCGCCTCGTGCTCGTCGATCAGGCCGGCCGAGAGGTCGGCGTCGATCGCCATCTGCTTGCCGGGCATGGCATCCAGGCTGAACCTGGCCGAGACCTCGGCGATGCGGCCCGAACCCTTGGTGATGACGACGAAGTTCACGATCACAAGGATGCCGAAGACGATGATCCCGATAACGAAATTGCCGCCCATCACGAAGTTGCCGAAGGCCTCGATCACCTTTCCGGCGGCGTCCGGACCCTCGTGTCCCTGGGCCAGAATCAGGCGCGTGGATGCCAGATTGAGCGACAATCTCAGCATGGTGGCGATCAACAGGATGGTCGGGAAGGAGCTGAAATCCAGCGCCCTGTTGATGAACAGGACGGTCATCAGAATCAGGACCGAGAGGGTTATGGACATGGCCAGGGAGATGTCGAGCATCCAGCTCGGCATCGGCAGGATCAGGACCACGAGGATGCAGACGATACCCAGCGCGAGCGCGATGTCGCCGCGCTTCAGGATATCGGCCAGACGATCGAACCCCGCGCTGCCGCCGAGTGCGCCGGTCTGGTCCTGGGTGCCGGTGTCGGCCATCTATCGGGTCCGCTCGCTGGTAAACTCGCGCCGGGCGCTCAGGCCGGCGCCCGCTCGCTCTCGCGCGGCGCCGGTATCCGAAGGCCCTCCTGGCTGTACAGCTTGAGCTTGTTGCGCAGGGTGCGGATCGAGATGCCGAGGATATTGGCCGCATGGGTCCTGTTGCCCAGGCAGTGCTGAAGCGTGTCGAGAATGAGGTCGCGCTCCACCTCCGCCACGGTCCGCCCGACGAGATCCCGCAGGCCGCCGGGCGCGGCGCCTGGGGCGGGGTTCGCTGTGCCGGTACCGGCGCCGCCGTCGGCGTCCTGGGTCGCCGGACACCCGCCCAGACGTTCGCCGGTCAGCAGAATCGAGTCCGCCGTAATCCGATCGTCGGACGCCAGCAGGACGGCCCGATGCATGGTGTTTTCCAGCTCGCGCACGTTGCCGCGCCAATAGTGACCGGTCAGCACGGCCCAGGCCCCGGGATCGACCACGGGCTGCGCCACGGCGTTGGCCTCGGCGTACTTCTTGACGAAGTGCTTGGCCAGGACCTCGATGTCCTTTGGGCGTTGGCGCAAGGGCAGCAGGGCGATGTTCACGACGTTCAGGCGAAAATACAGGTCCTCGCGAAAGCGGCCCTTCCCCACCTCGACCTCGAGGTCCCGGTTCGACGTGGTCAGGAGGCGAATGTCGACCTTGATGGGCTGGGTGCCGCCGACCCGGTCGATCTCCAGTTCCTGGATCGCGCGCAGCAGCTTGGCCTGCAGGCGCGGGTCCATTTCCGAGATCTCGTCGAGCAGCAGGGTTCCGCCGTGGGCTTCTTCGAACTTGCCGATGCGCCGGGCCACGGCGCCCGTGAAGGCGCCTTTTTCGTGGCCGAACAGTTCCGATTCGAGCAGGTTGTCCGGGATTGCCGCGCAATTGACCGACACGAAGGGCTTGCGGGATCGCTTGGATTTGCTGTGGAGGTAGCGCGCCATCACCTCCTTGCCGGTACCCGACTCGCCGGTTATCAGCACGCTGGCGGTCGAGGGCGCGATCTGCCTGGCGAGCTTGAGCACCTCGGCCATCGCCGGATCGTGCGTGATGAAGGTGTCGGTCTCCTCGGTCACGGCCGCCAGCACGGCGGCGATAAGCTCGGCGTCTGGCGGCAGCGGCACGTATTCCTTGGCGCCGGCGCGGATCGCTTTCACTGCCAGCTCGGTATCGGCCCCGATGCCGCAGGCCACGACCGGCACGACGATCCTTTCGGATTCCAGTTGGGTGATCAGCTGGGCGATGTCGAGTGCCACATCGGCCATGATCAGGTCCGAGCCCTGCCCGGACCGGAGCGCCGTCAGTGCGGCCTCGATGTCCGGCGCGTGGGCGACCTTGGCGCCGCGTTCCAGGGCGATCTTGCCGGCGGTGGTAATGTGACCGTCTAGTGTGCCTACGATGAGAAGCCGCATGGAACGTCTCCGAATTCCTCTGATCAGTCGAAATAGCTCACCCGCTGGGCGGGTGGCAGTACGGTGTTGAGCATCATCTCGAGCCGCCTCGGGTTCTCCCGGCGGCTGATCGACACGGCCCCGATGGCATAGATCCGGTTGACCATGGTCTCGAACTGCGAGTTGCGTTCCAGCTTGCCGGCCAGCGGATTGAAGAACATGTTCGCCAGCACCGCGCCGTAGAACGTGGTCAACAGCGCCACGGCCATGGCCGGACCGATCGAGGAGGGGTCCTCGAGGCTGCCCAACATCTGGACCAGGCCGACCAGGGTGCCGATCAGCCCCATGGCCGGGGCCACCTCGCCGGCGCGGCGCAGCACGCCGGCCGAACGCAGGTGCCGCTGGGCGGCTCCTGTCACCTCGCCGTTGAGGATCCGTTCGAGTTCCTCGCCGGGCAGGCCATCCACGACCATCCCGATGGCGCGGTGCAGGAAAGCGTGCTGCGTCAGGGCGGGAAATCTCTTTTGCAGGGTCAGCACGCCCTTGCGGCGCGATTGTTCGGCCAGATCGAGCATCTGGAGCGCGGCTTCATGGGGCCGCTCGCCGCGATAGAAGACGGCGCGCAGCATGACGCTCTGGGCCCGCGCGACCTCCTCGAGAGTGAACGAGATCGTCGTTACCAGGAACGTGCCGCCGAGTACGATCAGGATTCCGGGGAGATTTACGAAGTTGCCGGCGGATCCGCCCAGGAACATGGCCAGGCCGATCATCGCGAACCCGCCGACCACGCCGATCAGGGTGGCGAGGTCGAGGCTCGCCGCCCGGTTCGGCGTGGCGGGCACGCGCGATCTTACGCCTCGCGCGCCGCGTGTCCGCCGTGCTCCCGCGCCGCCGATGCTTGCCATGGTCCTGTTCGTTTCCACGCGAAATCCGCTGGATTCGGCTCCCTAGGAACGGTCCATCTTGATGATCTCGGTCATGGTCACGCCGAGGCGGTCCTCGACCACGACAACCTCGCCGCGGGCGACCAGGCGGTTGTTGACGTAGATATCGATCGCCTCGCCGACCTTGCGGTCGAGCTCGACGACGGCCCCGCGGCCCAGCTTGAGGAGTTGGCTGACTTGCATGTTCGCCTTGCCGAGAACCGCCGAGACCTGGACGGGGATGTCGTAGACGGCCTCCAGCTCCTTGGCGTTGGTCGGCGGCTGGGCTTGATCGGCGAGGTCCAATTCGCCGGGGTTCTCGGTCAGCTCCGGCGCTATCTCGCTGCTCAATTCGGCCAAGTCCAGGTTCTGTTCTTCGCTCATGACAGGGCTCCAGGTTCGTTTGTTTGCATCAGGTCGGTACCGCCGACGCCAAATCGGCGTCCCTTGCGTCCTCGGGTGGCACCGATTCGGTCGCGGGGGCGGAGGCCTCCGCCGCCGGGACCTCGTTCCGCGGCGCCGGGTCGGACGGGGCCGTGCCGAGGGCGCGTTCCAGCACCTGCTCGATCTCGGCCCAGAGACAGTCCGTGTCCCGTTCCGCCCCGCCGTCGGCCCATTCCACACGGACATCGCTGGCCGACAGGCTTTCCTCGGCAAGCAACACGATCTTGCCTTCGAACCCCGCCTTTTCGGCCAGGGCCGCGATCTGCTCGTTGAGGGGATCGAGCAGCGCGTCGGTGACACGGATCACGACACGCGGTTCGTCGGGCAGCTGCGCCAGACATTGTCCGATCAACGCTTCGGTCTCGATCAGGGCGTTACGCCTGGAGAGCTCCGGGAACACCTTGCGCAACACAACGACTGCAATCTCGATGGCCCGGCGAACGCGGTTGTCGTTTGCCTCGGCGAGTTGGGCGGCGGCCGCCTCGAAGTGCCCGGCGAGAGCGGCGAGCGCCTCGGCCGCGGCGTGGTCGGTTGCGCGCCTGGCCTCCTCGCCTCCGGCGGCCTGGCCGGCGGCGAAGCCTTCGCTCCTGGCCTTGGCCAGGTCTTCCTCGCTGAATCTGGGCGGCGGCATCTTTTCCCTCGCCGCTGCCGCGTCCCGGCAGTCCGCGTCGAACGTCGTCTCGAAGAGAAATTTTTGCACCCGGGCCATCGCGCGCCTCTCAGTACACGAGCTCGTCTTCGCCCTTGCTGTCGGCGATGATGATTTCGTTGCGCGCGGCCAGGTCCTTGGCGACCTGGACCATGTACATCTGGGCTTCGTCGACGTCCCGTAGCCGCACCGGCCCCATGGCCTGCATGTCCTCGCGCATCATCTTGGCGGCGCGCTCGGACATGTTGGAGTAGAACAGGTCGCGCACGGCTTCCGAGGCCCCCTTGAGGGCGAGCGCCAGCTTGTCCTTCTCGGCGCCGCGCAAAACGGTCTGGATGGCGCCCGGATCGAGCTTGCCCAAATCCTCGAAGGTAAACATCAGGGCCTTGATGCGTTCGGCGGAGTCGCGGTTGCGTTCCTCCAGGGCGGTGATG
>JAOUCL010000403.1 GCA_029859805.1 Rhodospirillales bacterium
CATGACCACCCCCCCCCGCTCAGGCAACAATTACGGGCACCACTTTTTGTAACGAAATACCTGTGGTCTTGAACCCGGTTGCCTGTTTATTGCCCCTTCATCATCTTATTGTATTAGAGCATTCAGCCGAATGGAAGAGCTTGTTTTAGGTGCGATTACATTTATAACTAATTGTTGTTCATCCCTTGGACTTTTTAATCAGGGGTTGTCCATCGAGCCGTCGCCGAGCATTGAGCTTCGCAATAGCCGGTGAGCTGTTGAAGGCCTATTTCGCCAGCATGCGGATCACCGTGACGTCATCTGGATCGGGCGAGTCGGCCTGATAGCGTCGGCAGCGCTCCAGATAGAACGTGCTCGGACCGTCGTCCGGATGATCCCGGACGATGGCGTCCAGGCGGACCGCCGCGTTGGCCCACTGCCGGGCATGGAAGAGGTCGAGCGCTTCGGCAAAGTCGGCGCAGAGGCGATATTGCGCTTCGCTCATATCAGATAGCCTGCCAAGGACCTCGACCACCGGCCGCGCATCGGCCTTGCCAACGAATTGAAACCGGCCCACCGGACGCAACAGGATGTTGTCGAGACCCTCGACGACGGGCTCGGTCGCAAGGATTTGGGTGCCGAGGTACTTGTTGAGGCCTTCCAGGCGCGAGGCCGTATTGGCGCAGTCGCCGAGGATGCTGAAGACAAGCCGTCCGCCGCCGCCGGTATGTCCGAGGAAGAACCGGCCGGTCTCAAGTCCGACCCGCGCGTTGAGCTGGAAGCGTGTGTGTCTTTCCAGGAACAACTGCACCGCATCGGCCACATCGAGTGCCGCCAGAACGGCCTGCTGCCGGTCCGCCATGCCGGCGGATGCGCCGCCATCAGTGTCTTCGGGTTCAATCCAGGCACACATGATGCTGTCGGCGTGGAACTGCGTCACATCCACGAAGTGGTGCTTGAGCGGTACTGCTAGGCTGTCAAAGTAGTCATTCATGAAGCGGGCCAGCTCACGCGGCCGCATCTTTTCCGAGATCGAGGTGAAACCCGACATGTCGGTGGCCAGGCAGGTGCCTTCGACAACCCGGTTGAGCGCCGCCGGAGCCACACCGGTGTCGGTCAGGCTCTGAGCGACACGCGCTGGCAGGTAGTGGCTCAGCGCCGCGCTAGCTCTCATCTTCTGGCGCCACTCCAGCCAGTAATGGCCGCCCAGACCGACGAACAGCGCGGCCGGCAACTGGATGAGCATGGGCGTCGCTAGCGGCAGCCAGAGATCGGTGCGGTCGAACGCGTATTGCGCCGCCAGGGCGTAGAGCAGACCGACGCCAAGGGCCAAAGGCAATGCCGCCATGGCGTGCGGGATGAAGGACAGCCCGCCGACGACCAAGCCGAAGAGCAGCACGATCCCCATGGTGATCTGGGTCTCGCTCGGCCGAACGCTCCGATCGGTCAGAAGGTTGGCGAAAGCGGTCGCCATGATCTCGACACCGCTCAGATCGACGCCGCCTTCGCTCGCCCTCTGCGTGAAGACCGTGTAAAACCCGTCCAATTGCCCCGGGTTGTAAAGGTCCGAATACCCGACGAAGACGGTCTTGCCCGTCAAGTCCAGATCTGCCCCGGCGAACCGGGGATCCTCGGTCAGGAAAGCCTGGTAGGGAATGTTGGCGATGGATCCGGCCGGCCCGTAGAAATTCAGAAACCGTTCGTCGGTCCCCTGATAGAGTCCGGTCAGAGCCTTGAACAATCGGCGATCGGCTTCAACCAGGCCTGGCATCGGCGTACCATCTAGGTCCTTCGTGATCCGTTCACCGAGACCCGGATCCAACAGGAAGGCCCTGCGCAGACCGCGCATGAGCGCGCGGACGTCGTGGGCGCGCGCCGCATGCCCCAACTCCCTCGGCAGATCCCCAACGCCCAGCGCCTCATTGCGTTCGATCAGGTCGAGCCACTTATCATAACTGCCCAGCGCATGAAGCTGGAGCGCGACCGCCGGAATCGTCGGCGCGTCGACGCTGGGCTTGAAGGCCCAGAAAGTGTCGACGGCGATCTGGTCCTTGGGCAGCGGAAAGGGTGCCAGGGCCTTGGCGGCGTCGGCCAGGGGCGCGACCGGCTCGATCAAGCGTTCCTTCCAGACCAGGCCAACCTGCTCGCCGTTGCTATTGAAGATCGCCTGGCGCTGGCCGTCGAGCATTTCGAACAGGATGACCCGGCTGGCATCGGCCACCGCCTTGGCAAACACGAGATCATCCTCCGTCGATCTCGAGCGCTGTAGATCGAGGTCGAAGACGATCACCGAGGCCCCGCGACCCACAAGGCTATCGATCAATCGGGCATGAACCGATCGGGGCCAATTACGCGGCAGGGGTGGCAATCCGAGCCGTTCGCCCGTGTTGCCGTTGATCGCCACGATGACGATGTCCTGGGGCGCCTCGATCGCGCCCCGGATCCCGAACAGCCAAGTCAGGCCAAAATTCTTTTCAAAGTCCTGGCCGAGGTCGGTCAGCACCACGGTCAGACCAGCGAGCGCCACAAATGCGCCGACCGCAAGACCGTTCAGCCATCGAATCAGCCCGCCGCGCAGTTTCAACCCATGCGTCCCCCATGATGCGCGAACAGGGGAAAATGCCGCGCGCCCGGCCACCCGCCGGTCTAAACCCCAGATGCGTCGCCCCCACGCAGGTCGCAGTGTGGCCCGCACCGCTCCTTCACGCAACAATCCAAATTGCTTTCGAATCGCGCGAAATCGGCCCCAGGCGCCGTCTTGTTCAAGTCTCCAAATCGATTTCATAGGCGCTCACGCCGGACACGAGAAATTCCTTATGAAGTCCGGCTCTCAATTAAGTTTGTTCGATTGTGACTAAACTCACATTGGTTTGACGCGCGGATCACTACATATCTTTTCATGGAATATTCAGGAGGGTGTGATGTTGCAACAACATGGTGCGAGTCTGGCGAAGTTATTTGCTTACCGGATAATCGATCTCGTCGCGCTAATCGCCGCTAGTGCGATCGGCCTGCCCTTCTTCCTGGTGGCCGCCTTGCCTTTTCTTCCAGGTTTGTGACTTTAGAACCTCGGCTGTGACCTTCCAACCAAGTACGACTTATGAATCCCGGGTTAGGGGTGAAGTTGTCAAGCTCTCTTGGCTTTGCGACAACGAAGAAGGGCAAAAGGTCCAGAATGTTTATTGACGCCATCCCAACCGAGATTTTCCGGACCCGAGTATCCGGATGTGGCCGCGAGCCTTAACAGCCTGGGGTTTCTCTACGAAGCCCAAGCCGGCTACGCGGAGGCCGAGCCGCTCTGCCAGCGCTGGCGATCTGGGAAAAGGCCCTCGGACTCCAGCATCCGAATGTGGCCACGAGCTTAGAAAACTATGCTGCACTCCTCCGAGAGACCGCGCGCGCCGATGAGGCAGAGAGGATGGAGGCGCGCGCCAAAGCGATCCGTGCGAAGCCCGAATGAGTGATACCGTCCGGCTCATGGTCAAGGGGGCGCGACTTCCGAAATTGGCTAGGAGCGGCTGTTCAGCGGTGCCCCCTCGGACTTCCGCTATCGGCCAGAAAGCCGACCTTCGTGGGGCGATGTCCGCTTTCCTGCCGGTAACGTCAGCTTCACGCCAGGGAGCGGACCTTC
>JAOUCL010000150.1 GCA_029859805.1 Rhodospirillales bacterium
CCATCCGGGCATCCAGCTCTCGCTCAGCTTCGGCAACTCGGAGAAAGTGCTGCACGACCTCTTCGAACGGCGCAGCGAGGTGGCCGTTCTGGCCGACCTCAAGGCCGATCGGCGGCTTTACGCCCTACCCTTCCGCAAGGACCGCCTGGTGGTCTTCGTCGAGCGCGGGCACCCCTGGGCCCGGCGCCGCAGCATTCGCCTGGCCGAGTTGGCCGACCAACGGCTGGTCCTGCGCGAGCCGGGCTCGATCACCCGGGCGATCTTCGAGCGGGCGATCACGGCGGCCGAGGTGACACCGGGCGAGGTTCTGGAAATCGGCAGCCGCGAGGCGGTGCGCGAGGCGGTGGCCACGGGCCTCGGCATCGGCGCGGTCTTCGAGAGCGAGTTCGGCCGCGACCCGCGCCTGCACGCGCTGGCCGTGCGCGATGCCGATCTGGAGGCCGTCGAGTCCGCCGCCTGCCTCGAGGACCGCCGGCCGGTGCGCGTCGTGCGCGCCTTCTTCGAACTCATCCGGGAGACGAGTCCCTTCGTTTGACGGCCGGCGGTACGGCCGCGATTCTTGCGGAACGCGTAACCTATCGGTAGGGATTTCGGAGCATTCTGCCTCAGACGGCTCGGCTGGACCCTCCTCGGGGATGGGTCGATCGGCCCTGCCGTACCATGGTCATGAGTCAAATTCGTCCGTGGACGACTGTGGCAAGTCGAGAGGTTCGATGAACGTGCCAGACATCATCGAATGTATCCGTCGGACTTTATCCGGCTGGCCGGACTTTTGGGATTTCAAAGTAATAATGTTTAGGGGTAGATCATGACGGGACCTTCGCGTTGGACACAGGCGACCACTTGGGTCGCATTCCTTTTGGTGGCGGCCGTTCTCTCGGCCTGCGTCACGGTCGTCGAGCAACAACGGCCTCACGTGCAGCCCCAGCCTCAGGTGTCATTGGTACCTTCGGTCGAGGGCATGGCGCTGGACCGCGCCCGGGCAAAGCTCGAACACGCCGGTTACCGGCTGGGCGACGTGGCCAAGGAGAGGGACCGCTACGCCCCGCCGCGATCGGTTCTCTGGCAGGACCCGGAACCCTATACCCGTGCTCCCAGGGGCAGCCGTGTGGACCTCGTGATCGCCGCACGCGCCCGGCCCGATGCCCCCCCGCCGCCGGACCTGACGTCGGTTCCGGAGCTTCACGGCCTCAGGCTCAAGAAGGTCCGGCGTGCGCTCAGACGCGCCGACCTTCGCCTTGGCGAGGTCACCGAACGCTTTACCGACCGCGCGCCCGCGGGCACCGTAATCCGGCAGCGTCCCCCCGCGACACGGCGGGTAGAGCCCGGCAGCGCCATCGACATAGTGATCGCCCGGGCCGAGGCCAACCAGCCGCTTGCCGGGGCCAACGTGCCCAAACTGCGCGGCCTGCCCCTCGAACAGGCCCGCGCCAAGCTCAGGCAGGCGCAGCTTCACCTGGGCCAGGTCACGGAAAGAGCCGACGCCAATGCCCGCAGGGGAACCGTGATCGGCCAGCAGCCCGCGCCCAGAACCCAGGTCCGGCCCGGCACCGCGGTCGACTTGGTGATCGCCGGGCGGCAACCGAACCAGCCGGTCGCCGGGGCCAACGTGCCGAAACTGCGCGGCCTGCCCCTCGAACAGGCCCGCGCCGAGCTCAGGCAGGCACAGCTCCGCCTGGGCCAGGTCACGGAAAGAGCCGACGCCAACGCCCGCAGGGGAACCGTGATCGGCCAGCAGCCCGCCCCGCGAACCCAGGTCCGGCCCGGCACCGCGGTCGACCTGGTGATCGCCGGGCGACAGCCGAACCAGCCGGTCGCCGGGGCCAACGTGCCGAAACTGCGCGGCCTGCCTCTCGAGAAGGCCCGCGCCAAGCTGAAGCAAGCGCAACTTCGCGTGGGTCAGGTCACGGAAAGCGCCAACGCCAACGCCCCCAAGGGGATCGTCATCGGCCAGCAGCCCGCGCCCAGAACCCAGGTCCGGCCCGGCACCGCGGTCGACCTTGTGATCGCCGGGCGGCAACCGAACCAGCCGGTCGCCGGGGCCAACGTGCCGAACCTGAGCGGCCTGCCCCTCAAGAAGGCCCGCGCCAAGCTCAAGCAAGCGCAACTCCGACTGGGCAAGGTGACCGAGAGGGCCGACGCCAACGCCCGCAGGGGAACCGTGATCGGCCAAAGACCCGCGCCGAAGCGGCAGGTGAAGCCCGGCACGGCCGTCGATGTCGTGGTCGCCGGCGCCAGTCAGGAACAGCAGCCCGATGCAGTCGAAGTTCCCGACCTGGTCGGCAAGAATATCTTAGGCGTCCGCGCTTTGCTCGAGCGCGCAGGTCTGAAACTCGGCATGATGCGCAGGGAGACGAAGGACGACGGCAAGCGCAACACGGTGCTCGAGCAGATGCCGCAGGCCGGCACGCTGGTCCGACCGGGAACCACCGTCGATCTGGTTGTTCTGAAGACACGAGACAAGTGACGGCGGTCATGGCCCAAACGGCGGACCATGGCGTGGTTCGGCGACACCCCGACGTGCGCGCGCCTCACGTCGTGCGCCAGGCCTGGGTGCGGCGGTGCAGGCCGCGGGTGAGGCCCGCGTGCAGCAGGCGCACGCCGGCATTGGTATAGAAGATCATCATGCCCATGGCCGCGGCCGGAGCGATGTCGCCGGCGTCGTCCATGTTGAGTACCGCGACCGAGGCCAACGTGGTGTCGGGCGAATAGAGGAAGACGACCGCCGAGACCGTCGTCATGGCGTTGACGAAGAGATAGATCGAGATATCCAGGATGGCCGGCAGGCAAACCGGCACGGTGACCCGCGCGAAAATCTTGGTGAAGGGCTGCTTGAGCGACTGCGAGACCGCCTCGAACTCCGGGTCCATCTGCTTCAGCGCGGTCACCGCGGTCAGGTGCGAGACCGTGTAGAAGTGGGTCACGGTACAGATCACCAGGATGCCCATGGTACCGTAAACGAAGTTGAGCGGATTGTTTGGGTGGTTGAAGAAGAAGATGTAGGCCAGGCCCAGAACCATGCCCGGGATCGCCATCGGCATCATGGCGAGGAACTGGAAGCCCGTGCGCCCGCTGTTGAAGCCTTTGCCCTTCTCGACCATGTAGGCCCCGGTGAACACCATGAAGGTCCCGACGATCGCCGTGTAAAACGCCATCTGGATCGAGTTCGCATAGGAATCCCAGCCGCCGCCGTCCATGACGTCGAAGTTGTAGTTGCCCAGGCTGAGCGACAGGTTGTAGGGCCAGAACTTAATCAAGGCGGCGTACTGGCAAACCGCGAGCACGCCGAGGATGAAGAAGGCGACGAAGCAACAATAGGCGAACATGGTCCGATCGAAGCGCCGGCTGGGCTTGGGCTCGTAGGGCACGGCGCGTGCCGAGAGCAGCGCCACCTGCTTCTTCTGGACGATGCGGTCGACCGTGAAGGCAATCAACGCCGGGATCAGCAACACCACGCTGACCACCGCCCCCATCTGGAAGTTCTGCTGACCGATCACCTGCTTGTAGATGTCCACGGCCAGCACGTTGAACTGCCCGCCGATCACCTTGGGCACGCCGAAGTCGGTGATCACGAGGTTGAACACGACGAAGGCCGCGGAAATGAGACCGTAGCGCGCGCCCGGAATCGTCACGGTCCGGAAGATCCGCGGCTTGGGTGCCCTGAGCGCGATCGCCGCCTCGTAGAGCCTGGCATCAGCGATCGACAGCGCCGTGATGATGATGATGAGCGCGTGCGGGAAGGTGAAAAAGACCGAGGCAACCACAATGCCCACCGGGCCATAGACCTCAGAGGGGCCGTAGGTGCCGTTGGCCAGCATGTCCCACCAGGGCGCGACCGTCTTTTCACCGAACGCCCACTCCGCCACTTTCAAGACCAGGCTCTGCTTGCCGAAGAGGTAGATCAAACCGATGCCGGCGAGCAGCGAGGGCACTAGAATCGGCACCATGGCGATCATCTTGAACGCGCCCTTGAAGCGCATGCAGCTTCGGGTCAGCGCATAGGCGTAGAGGAAGGCCAGCGTCACAGTGACAATCGTGCTGATCACCGCGATCATGAGGCTGTTGTAGATCGAGGTGAACAGCGCGGGGGTCGAGAAGTACGACAGGTAGTTGCCGGTCCCGGTCGCCTGTGACGGACGGATCTGAACTCGCCGAAACTCGCCGCTGGTCAGCTCGAACCAGTCCGTGCCGGTGGCTGGCCGGCCCTTGACCAGGAAACCCCCGCTGCCCTCCTTGGTATTGCGGATCCGGTAGAGCGTCTTGGCCCGGAAGCTGAAGTCGGGGAAGAAACTGGTCGCCGGAAAGCGACCGTCGGACGTGGTGACGAGGGTCCCCGGGTCCACGATGCCCAGGCCTTCGCCCAGCGCCATGGCGTTCAGGGTCTCGCCCCAGCCCTCGCCCCTGTCGACCTGGAACTCCACCGTGTCGAAGCGGAAGGCGTAGGTCTCGAAGGATTTCGACAGCATGACGTAGAGCGGAAATGCGAGCGCGACCAGCAGGTAGAGCACGATCACCAGCATGTACGCGCGCATGATCCAGTCGTCGCGCCCGACCTTGGGCCGGACGACCGAACCTCGGCCGACGGCCTGGGCAGTGCTAACCATGGACGGCGTTGCCCGGGTAGATGCGGATGCGCTCGCGGGGCAGCAGGACCGAAAGGGGGTCGCCCTCGTTGATGCCCTGGCTGCGGACCAAATTGATCGAGAGGTCAGCGCGCAGGCGCGCTTCGCCGAGCCCTTCGGATACCAGGTCGGCGCGGTAGAAGGAGCCGAGGAACTCCATCTCGCCTATGCGCGCCTCTAGGGCGTTCTCCTCGCCGCCCTGGACACTCCGGACCACGATGTCCTCGGGCCGCACGGCGACGGTCACCGCCGTGCCCTCGGCGAGGCCATCGGATTCGCAAGCCAAGTCGACCCCGGCGAGCCGCACCCGGTCCGTTCCGGAGACGGTGCCCGGCACGAAGTTCATGGTGCCGATGAAATCGGCCACGAAGGAGGTGGCCGGAAGCCGGTAGATTTCGAGCGGCGTACCGATCTGCTCGATCACGCCCTGGTTCATGACCACGATGCGGTCGGCCATGGTGAGCGCCTCTTCCTGGTCGTGGGTCACCATGACTGTCGTGATGCCGAGACGCCGCTGCAGGTCCTTGACCTCGTGGCGCAGGTGGACCCGCACCTTGGCGTCGAGCGCCGAGAGCGGCTCGTCGAGCAACAGCAAGCCCGGCGAAGTGGCGATCGCACGGGCCAGCGCGATGCGCTGCTGCTGGCCGCCCGAGAGCTGCGCCGGGTACTTGTCGCCCTGGTCCGGGAGGCCGACCAGATCAAGCAGCTCCGTCACCCGTGCGGCGATCTCGGCCCTGGAGGCCTTGCGGTTCTCCAGCCCATAGGCGATGTTCCTGGTCACGGTCAGATTGGGGAAGAGCGCGTAAGACTGGAACACGATGCCGAAATCGCGCTCGGAGGGCGGCAACGCCGAGATGTCCTTGCCGGCCTGCTCGACCCGGCCGCTGGTCTGAATGTCGAGCCCGGCGATCGCCCGAAGGAGCGTCGTCTTGCCGCAGCCCGAGGGTCCGAGGAAGCAAACGAACTCGCCCTCGTAGATCTCGAGCGTGACGTCCTTCAGCGCGGTGAAGGCGCCGAACTTCTTCGTCAGGTCCTCGATGCGCAGATAGGCCGTCCGGTCCGTCTTCCCGCCTGCCCCGGATTCGCTCATATCCCCGTTTCCTGCAACGTACCCTTTTCCGTGACGATAGCACTTCGCGGGCCGACAGGAAAAGAAAGCCGGCCGCCCCCGTCTTACCCGGTGGCGGCCGGCTGGTTCAGCGGCCGGCTGAGAGCCGGCTTACTTCTTCGGCTCCGACTTGCCGTCGTAGCGCTTCTGCCACTCGGCGAGGATCGCCTTGCGGTTGTTGGCGGCGAACTCGAAGTCGTTGTCGATCATCGCCTCGGTGATGCCCTCCGGGAAGTACTTCACCGGCTTAGCGATGCCCGGAATGGCGACCACGGCATAGCCCTCGTTATAGAGCTTGTTGGCCTTCACTGTGATCGACCAGTCGACCAGCTTCTTGGCGGCCTCCAGCTTGTCGGTCCCCGCAACGATCGCGGTTGCCTCCATGTCCCAGCCGATGCCCTCCTTGGGCACGACGATCTCGAGCGGCGCGCCCGCGGCCTTGGACTTGGCGCCGCGGAAGGCGAAGGAAACGCCGATCGGCACCTCGCCGGCCGCCGCCTGCTTGCAGGGCTTGGAGCCGGAGTGGGTGTAGTGGCTGATGTTCTCGTGGAGCGCGTCCATGAACTCCCAGCCGCCCTTCTCGCCGAATATCTGCAGCCAGCTGGAGACGTCGAGGAAGCCGGTGCCCGAGGAGTTCGGGTTGGGCATGGCGACATGGCCCTTGTAGATCGGCTTGGTCAGGTCCTTCCAGGAGGCCGGCGTGGGCAGGTTGTTCTTGTTGGCCTCGACGGTATTGACGCAGACCGAGGCGACCCAGGCGTCCATGCCGGTCCAGCTCGGCGGGTTGTCCTTGTCGCGGAACTTCGGATCGAGCTTGTCCAGCCCCTTGGGCGCATAGGGCTCGAGCATCCCCTCGCCCTTCATCAGGAGCAAACTGGTCGCCGCCAGCCCCCAGACCACGTCGGCCTGCGGGTTGTTCTTCTCGGCCAGCAGTTTGGCGGTGACGATGCCGGTCGAATCCCGGACCCACTTGATCTCGATGTCCGGATAGTCCTCGTTGAAGGCCTCGGCATAGCGCTTCAGGTCCTCGGCCTCCACTGCGGTGTAGACGGTCAATTCCGTCTTGGCCAAGGCCCCGCCGGTCACGAAGGCCAAGCCTGCAGCCGCCACGACGGCGCCTTTGAGAACTTGGCTAAACAGTCCCTGTCTCATGTTTTCTTGCTCCTTCCTGTTGGGGCCGGCTTGGCATCCTGCCGCCGGTCGGCCGGGACCAGCTTCGATCCCGTTTTTCCATTGTTGTCGGCACTATATCACTGTTATATGACGACTATACAACGGCCAGTCAGGATAGTCCTCCCAAATACTTGGTCCCTGCAAGCCGGTTTTCATTCCCCCCACCTCTCGAGCCGGCCGCTGTTGCTGTCCACGTGCCTTATGGTCGTGAAATTTCGGATGAAACCGATGCCGTGTCAGCTATGCTGGACAGATGAGCACGAACGGGTCCGGCGGCGGTCTTCCGACCGCGCCCCGCTAGACCCAAGACAGGGAGGAGTTATGAATATGCACAAAACACTCGCTTGCCTCGCGCTGGGGCTGGTTCTCGCCCTCGGCGGTACGGTGGCCACGGCCAAGACACCGAATGACACCCTCGTCATGGCCAAGGACATGAGCGACATCATCACCCTCGATCCGGCCGAAGTGTTCGAATTCACCGGCGGCGAGTTGATCGCCAACATCTACGACCGGGTCATGATGTTCGAGCCCGAGGACCTGACCAAGCTGGTCGGCGGGGTTGCGGAAAGCTACACGGTCAGCGACGACGGCAAGACCATCACGCTCAAGGTCCGTGCCGGCCAGACGTTCCATTCCGGCAACCCGGTAACCGCCGAGGATGTGGCCTTCTCGCTGCGGCGGGTGATCAAGCTCAACAAGACCCCGTCATTCATCTTCACCCAGTTCGGCTGGAGCGCGGACAACGTCGACAGTCTGGTCAAGGCAACGGACGCCATGACTGTCAGCCTGACCATCAACGCGGAATTCTCGCCCGGGCTGGTGCTCAACTCGCTGCAGGCCGGCGTCGGCTCGGTGGTCGACAAGAAAACGGTCATGGCCAACGAGAAGGACGGCGACTTGGGCTACGAGTGGCTGAAGAACCACAGCGCCGGATCGGGCGCCTTCTCGCTCAAGACCTGGAACGCGAACGAGCTGGTCACCCTCGAGGCCAACCCGAACTACCGCCACGGCGCCCCGGGCGTGAAGCGGGTCATCATTCGCCACGTGCCCGAGCCTTCGGCCCAGCGGCTGTTGGTCGAAAAGGGCGACGTCGACATCGCGCGCAACCTGCAGCCCGACCAGATCAAGGGCCTGGCCGGCAACAACGACGTCGTGATCGGCAAATACCCCAAAGCGGGCCTGACCTACGTGGCCACCAACGACGCCCACGAGATCCTGGGCAAGCCGAAGGTGCGGCTGGCCATGCGCTACCTGATCGACTACGAGGGCATGGTCAATTCCTTCCTCGCCGGCGAGTACAAGATCCACCAGGCGGTCTGGCCGTCGGGGCTTTGGGGCTCCTACGACGAGACGCCGTTCTCGCTCGACGTCGGCAAGGCCAAGGCGCTGCTCGCCGAGGCCGGGTATCCGGATGGCTTCAAGATCCAGATCGACACCTTGACCGAGGCGCCTTTCTCCGAGATCGCCCAGTCGATCCAGCAGAGCCTCGCGAAGGCCGGCATCGAGTCGCAGATCACCCTCTCGGAAGGCAAGACCCTGTGGCCGAAATACCGCGCGCGCAAACACGAGATCATTGTCGCCCGCTGGTCGCCGGATTACATCGATCCGCACTCCAACACCGACTCCTTCGCCCACAATCCGGACAATCGCCTCGAGGCGAAGCTGACCGGCAAGCTGGCCTGGCGCACCTCCTGGTTCGATCCGGAGATCAACGCCCTCACCGAGGCCGCGGCGAAGGAATTGGACCTGGGCAAGCGCAAACAGATGTATGCCGAGCTGCAGCAAAAGGTGCAGATGGTCTCGCCGTTCTCGATCATGTTCCAGCGCAGCGAGCAAGCCGTGCTGCGTAAGAACGTGAAGGGCTACGTGAGCGGCTCCAACTTCGACTTGGTGTTCTATCGGAACATCACGAAGTAATCTTCGAGTACCGCTGTGGCACATAGCGGCAACCCGATCGCGGGGACGGGCACTGGCTCGTCCCCGCGACTTCTTATCGCCAGGGCCGCCAACCTCCTTTTCACGCTGTCGCTGACCTTCGTCGGCCTGACCGCGATCACCTTCATCATCGGCCGGGTCATGCCCGCCGATCCGGTGTTGGCGATCGTCGGCGACCGCGCGCCCAAGGAAGTCTACGAGGCCATGTACTTGAAGCTTGGCCTCGATAAGCCGTTGATCCAGCAATACTTGATCTATCTCGTCAACGTGCTGCAGGGCGATTTCGGCAAGTCGATCATGACCACCCGGCTGGTGCTCGACGATTTGATCCGCTTCTTCCCGGCGACCTTCGAGCTGGCCAGCATCGCCACCCTCGCCGGCATCTTTATCGGCGTGCCCATGGGCGTGGTCGCGGCGGTGCGCCAGGGCCGGCTGACCGACCACATCGTGCGCGTGGTCGGGCTGATCGGCTATTCGGTGCCGATCTTCTGGCTCGGACTGATGGCGCTTCTGGTGTTCTACGCGCGCCTCGAATGGCTGCCCGGGCCGGGCCGCATCGAGGTCTACTACGACGGCATCGTCGATCCGATCACCGGCTTTATCCTGATCGATTCGGCCGTGCAGGGCGAGTGGGAGGTGTTCAACAACGCGCTCTCCCATCTGGTGCTGCCGGCGGCCATGCTGGCGACCTATGCCCTCGCCTACATCGCGCGCATGACGCGCAGCTTCATGCTCGATCAACTCAGTCAGGAATACGTCATCACCGCCCGGGTCAAGGGCCTCTCAGAGCTGGCCGTGATCTGGCGCCACGCCTTCCGCAACGTGCTGGTCCAGCTGATCACCATCATCGGCCTGACCTACGCGTCGTTGCTCGAAGGTTCGGTGCTGACCGAGACGGTCTTCGCCTGGCCCGGCATCGGCCAGTACATTACCAATTCACTGTTCAACGCCGACATGAACGCGGTCATCGGCGGCACGGTGGTGGTCGGCATCTGCTTCGTCGGCATCAACATGATCTCCGACACGCTCTACCGCCTCGTCGACCCGAGGGTGCGGTGATGGCCGAGGGCGTCGTGACCGAGGCGGGGGGCACGGCGCGGCTGCGGGCCTGGCTGCTGTCGGACTCGCCGGAATCCACCTTCCACGCCCGCTGCCAGCGCTTCTATCTCGGCTGGCGCGCGTTCCGCACCAACCCCATCGCCATGATCGGGCTGTCGATTATCGCGACCCTGGTGCTGGCCGCCGTCTTCGCACCGCTCCTGACACAGGGCGACGGCGCGGAGCAGCACCTCTCCGACCGCTTGCTGGCGCCGAGCGCCGAACACTGGTTCGGAACCGACGAGTTGGGCCGGGACATCTACGAGCGCATCGTTTGGGGCTCGCGAATCACGCTCTACATCGTCGGGCTGGTCGGCGTCATGGTGGTGCCCATTGGACTTCTGATCGGCACGGTGGCCGGCTACGTCGGCGGCTGGGTCGACACCGTGCTGATGCGCTTCACGGACATCTTCCTGGCCTTCCCGCGGCTGATCCTGGCGCTCGCCTTCGTTTCGGCGCTGGGTCCCGGGATCGAGAACGCGGTGCTCGCCATCGCGCTGACCACCTGGTCGCCCTATGCGCGCCTGGCCCGCGCCGAGACCATCACCATCCGCAACAGCGAGTACATCATGGCCGCGCGCCTGCAGGGCGCCTCGGCCTGGCGCATCCTCTATGGCCATATCATGCCGCTGTGCCTTTCCTCGGTGATCATCCGCCTGACGTTGGACATGGCCGGGATCATCCTGACCGCGGCGGGCCTGGGATTCCTCGGCCTGGGGGCCCAGCCGCCGCTGCCCGAATGGGGCGCCATGATCTCGACCGGCCGCCAGTACATCCTGGACCAGTGGTGGGTGGCGGCGGTGCCGGGCCTGGCGATTTTCGTGGTCAGCCTCGGCTTCAACCTGCTGGGCGACGGCCTGCGCGACGTGCTCGACCCCAAGAGCGGGAGCGCCGGATGACCGAAGCGCCGCTGCTCGTGGTCGAGAACCTGCGCGTCGACTTCGCGACCCCCAAGGGCCTGGTCGAGGCGGTGCGCGGGGTCACCTTCAGCCTCGGCCGCGAGAAGCTGGGCATCGTCGGCGAGTCGGGCTCGGGCAAGTCGGTAACCGGGCGCTCGATTCTGAAACTGATCCGGCCACCGGGCCGCGTGCGGGCCGAGCGCCTGGAATTCGACGGCATCGACCTGATCTCGGCCAACGAGCGCGTCATGCGCACCATCCGCGGCGAGCGCATCTCCATGGTCATGCAGGACCCCAAGTTCTCGCTCAACCCGGTGATGACCGTCGGCACCCAGATCGCCGAGGCCTACCGGATCCACGCCGGGACCTCGGCGGCGGAGGCCAAGCGACGCGCGCTGGAGATGCTCGCCACGGTGCGCATCCGCGACCCCGAGCGGGTCTACCGAGCCTATCCCCACGAGGTCTCGGGCGGCATGGGCCAGCGCATCATGATCGCCATGATGCTGATCCCCGACCCCGACATCCTGATCGCCGACGAGCCGACCTCGGCGCTCGACGTGACCGTCCAGCTTCAGGTGCTGGCGATCATGGACGACCTGGTGACCCAGCGCGGCATGGGGCTGATCTTCATCAGCCACGACTTGAGCCTGGTCGCCTCGTTCTGCGACCGGGTGCTGATCATGTACGGCGGCCGGATCATGGAGGTCTGCGAGGCTTCCAAGCTGGCCGAGGCCCGGCATCCCTATACCCAGGGTCTGCTGCACTGCCTGCCGCGGGTCGAGGGCGGCGGCGCGGCGGACCTGCCGATCCTGACCCGCGATCCGGCCTGGTTCGAGCAAGGGATGTGAGGCGGTGATCGAGGTCGAGGGTCTCAACGTCGTCTTCGGCCGCGGCCGCGACGCGGTCCGTGCGGTGCGCGAGGTCTCGTTTCGGGTCGCCGAGGGCGAGAGTTTCGGGCTGGTCGGCGAGTCGGGCTCGGGCAAGTCCACGGTGCTGCGCGCGCTCTGCGGGCTCAACCCCCATTGGAGCGGGCGCGTGACCGTCGACGGCAAGGTGCTCGCGCCCAAGCGGGACAAGGCTTTCTTCAAGCTGGTGCAGATGGTGTTCCAGGACCCCTACGGCTCGCTGCATCCGCGCCACACCGTAGACCGCATCCTCTCCGAGCCGATCGCCATCCACGGCCTGAGCGAGCCCGACCGGCGCATCTCCCAGGCGCTGGAGGAGGTCGGGCTGGGGCCGCAGTTCCGCTACCGCTTCCCGCATCAGCTCTCGGGCGGCCAGCGCCAAAGGGTCGCGGTGGCGCGCGCGCTGATCCTGGAGCCCAGGATTCTTCTGCTCGACGAGCCGACCTCGGCGCTCGACGTCTCGGTGCAGGCCGAGGTGCTCAACCTGCTCCAACGCCTGAAGCGCGAGCGGGAGCTGACCTATATCCTGGTCAGCCACAACCTGGCCGTGGTCGCCCACATGTGCACGCGGCTGGCGGTCATGAACCACGGCCAAATCGTCGAGGAGCTCTCCGTCGAGCAGCTCAGGTCCGCCACACCGGCCGAGCGCTACACGCAGCAGCTCCTGACCGCCAGCCTCGGCTACGACCGCGCTGCGGTGGACAAGTTCGAGGACT
>JAOUCL010000404.1 GCA_029859805.1 Rhodospirillales bacterium
CCAAGAAGACCACGGCCAAAAAGCGCGTCGCGAAGAAGACCACTGCGCGTAAGCCGGCCGCCAAGAAGCGCGTCGCCAAGAAGACCACGGCCAAAAAGCGCGTCGCGAAGAAGACCACCGCACGTAAGCCGGCGGCCAAAAAGCGCGTCGCGAAGAAGACCACCGCACGTAAGCCGGCGGCCAAGAAGCGCGTCGCCAAGAAGACCGCGGCTAAGAAGCCCGCTGCGAAGAAGGCCCCCGCGAAGAAGCGCGTGGCCAAGAAGGCGGTCTCGAAGGCTCCTAAGCGGCCCGCGATGAAGCGGCCTGCGGCTCCGAAGCCGCAAGCAAAACGTGATTCGGGAATGGACGGGCCGCAGCCGGCCATCCTCCCGTGGCGCATTGGCGACGTGCAGATGCACTAAGCCAGGCGGCAAAGCTCACGAAAGGAAGCGGGGGCCCAACGGCCCCCGTTTTCATTCGCGGAGCAACCGCCGGGGCGGAACGACGCCCCTCGCCTTCATGAACTCGCCATCGCCCCCTGCTTCCGACCTCTGGCCCTCGGCCTCCGACTTCCGGTCCTGCCAGCCCTGTCCGGCCGCCACCACGCAAGCCAAACCGCCGGGCGTTGACAGAACCCAAGTCCAGGTCCGTCCCCCGGGACTCTCGTAACGCTCGACCAATCCCCCGCCGTCGGTCACGCCGCGCCCAACCGGCCGTTCGCCATGGCGGGTCACGAGGGTGTCCACCAGGTCCCCACGCTCAAGGCAAACCAGCGGCACCGTCATCATCACCTGCGCCGTGGTCGGCTGAGGCATGAAGAAAGCCGCCAAGAAGACGGCTGAAAGGGGAACCCGCACCATAGGTGGCCTCCTAGCGATGGTCTCCTTCAACGACCTGGACTCCCTCTGCGTGTTCTGAGATGGACCTCGACCTGACAGTTGGCCACGGTCGGCCGGGAGAGGACGTTGTTGAGGAGTAGAATGCGAGGGATTTGCTCAGGTTCAGCGTACAGTCGGCCTTCTCAAGCCGCTGCTCGACCGAGACCGAATAGCCGACCTCGGCCGGCTGGATCGCCAAGCCGACGACGCGCACATGATCGAGGGTGATGGCTTTGGGCATGAGACTATCGTCTCCGGCTTGTTGGAGCGGGTTCAGGAGACAAACTGGCCTGTGGCGTTGGACGTCTACGAGCGCCAAAGAGGCGGAGAGGTCGGGAGAGCGCGTTCCAATGGATTTGCTCCCTTAGCGACCCGACCTCGCTCCACGCCCAGGGCGCGCCGAAAATGTAATGATGTCCTGAAATGTCTGGCCAGGACGGCCACACCAGTTGCCGAAGCGTTTGCTTTGCACGACAAATCCAAGAGCCTTCAGCCAGTCCGATACCTGTCCTTCATCGTAGGCGATCGCTCGTTCGGGCTTGATCTTGCTTCTGACTTTGCACTGGCCCAAATCGAACCTGAAACCCACGTGATCCCGGCCGCGCTCGATGAGGCCACGGCTTTCCGAGTTGAGAAGGAAAAATGTCGCGAAACACGTACCAGCGAGCAGCCGGTCGATCTCATGCAGGTAATTTTGAACTGCATCCGGCAAGACGTGGGTGAAGACCGAACTTTTGCGGGTGCCGGCCCTTGCCTTGCCGCAGCGAATGGTCGAGCATCGAGACCAAATGGGTTGAACTTCTCAGCTATGATGTGTCGCCTGATAAGGTCCAGAATATGGTTTCAATCCGACAAATTGGCCGGACTATCGCGCCAATGTTGCCGTCCCGCCTCGAATGGGCGCTCAAAGGCCTTTACCTGAAGCTGTATCATCGCAGCTATCTGCCGCTGACTTACGCGAGGGAAGCCAGATCAGACCCCGCGGTCCGGGAAGAGTTCGGCATAGATATTGTTCCGCCACCCCATCTGCGTCACAGGGTCTGCGGCACGCCTGATCTGCGGGCATATCTTGAGGGCGGGCGCAATTCGGTTGAGACGATCAAGACCGCTCTCGCCAACCATGGTGTGGACTTATGCGACCCTGGCCCGGTGCTGGATTTCGGCTGTGGATGCGGTCGACTTGCACACTGGTGGACCCGAGATTTTCCAAACCACGCATACCTTGGTCTTGACATCGACTCGGATGCAATCGCTTGGGATAAGGAACACCTTCGGTCTGGAAGGTTTGAGGCGAATAGTGGCAATCCGCCCACGGAGTTCAATACTGGAGCCTTCGGTTTAATCATCAGCGTTTCCGTCTTCACGCACATCGATGAGGGTCTTCAGATGGCATGGCTGAACGAACTGCAGAGGTTGGCTCGGCCCGGCGCAGTGATCTTGGCGACGGTACACTCCGAGAAACTTGTTAAGCGGCTGGCGCCAGTTTGGCAGCGCGAAATTCGGGACAAGGGATTTGGTTTCTTCCGGCAGGATATCATGCCTAAGGGGTTCCCCTCGTTCTATCAGGCGGCATTTCATACTCGGGCATACGTGGACTCTCATTGGTCTAACTTTTTCGAGGTCATTGATCACGTGGAAATGGACTTTCACGATCTTGTCGTCATGCGTAAGCGCGACGCGATGCATTAACCGATCTTCCAGAGAAAGATTTCCGCAAAAACCTCGGGGACACGGAAGTTCGCGCCGGAGCCCAGGCCATCGATGTTCCGCGTGACCTCGGCAAAGTGTTGCAGTTCAAAAGCCTTGCTCGCGCCAGAGACCGTGAAACGGCCAGAGACGTTGCCGTGTGTCTCCACGGCCGAATTGCTCTGCGTCACGCTGGTGGTGCCGTGAAGCACGTTGACGGCGTCCGTGACGTTGCGCCAGAGCAGCTTGTGTTTGCTGACCGAGCGCGCGGGCGCGCGGGCGATCAGGAAGTATTCGCCAACAGGAAGTGTTACTTGATTGACAGCCAAGCTAGCCCCAGCGATCTCATTTGTGGCGACCGTGTTGAGAACCCTTGTGCGCCATGCACCCGAAACGAAGTCACCGCCGTTGATGCCCCCCGCCTTCTCGTCGCGCACATGCAGCAGCTGCGCCCCAAACACGTCGTCCGCCCACACCGGGTCGCCGCCCGCGCCTTGGGTCGTCAGGACTTGCCCTGCCGTGCCGGCGCCGAGCACCGCCGGGGCGCCGCCGGCGGCCCAATAGAGCAGGTCGCCCTGCGTCGCGTGGGCGATCTTGGCGAGGTCCACCGCGTCGTTGGCGATCTTTGCCTTCGTGACCTGGCCGTCGCGCAGGCGTTCCGAGCCCCGGACGAACCAGTCCGCGGCGCCGGAGACGAAGGTGACGGCGTCGAGCTGCTCGCCGATCGATACGCTCGCCGCCCCGTCGATCGGCGCGCCGCCGGCCGAGACGACCGTGACCGCGTTGCCGCCCCCCGACAGCGTCCGCTTCACCGTGACCACGAAGGCCGTCCCGACGACGGCCGGGTCCGGCAGGGTCACCGTGAAGGACCCGCCCGCGGTGTTGCACAGAATCAGCTTGCCGTGGTCGGCGAGCTGCACCGTGTAGGCCGCAGCCTTGGACAGGGGCGCGTGGTCCTGCCCGGCCGCGTTGCCCAGGCCGACGCGGTTCAGCACGCGCTCGTCCGTGATCTCCTGGTTGGTGATCTCGCTCATGCCAACCGAAAGCGCGACC
>JAOUCL010000151.1 GCA_029859805.1 Rhodospirillales bacterium
CGCCCCCTGCCAGGAGCGCCATGTCCGGATAGCTGACCCAGTAGGGCGCCGGGATGACCACCTCGTCGCCCGGATCGAGGGTCGCCATCAGGGCGTTGTAGAGCACCTGCTTGCCGCCGGTGCCCACGGTGATCTGCTCGGGCTTGTAGTCGAGTCCGTTGTCGCGGCGGAACTTCTCCGAGATCGCGGCCTTCAGCTCCGGCGTGCCGTCGACCGCGGTGTACTTGGTCTCGCCGCGGCGGATCGCGGCGATCGCCGCCTCCTTTATGTTGTCCGGCGTGTCGAAGTCCGGCTCGCCGGCCCCCAGGCCGATCACGTCGCGCCCGGCGGCCTTCAGCTCGCGCGCCTTGGTGCTCACCGCGATGGTCGGCGAGGGCTTGATTCGCGACAGACGCTCGGCGATCAACGACATGGCCTTGCCCTCCTCGTTTTTCGGAAACCTCGGGGGCGCCCTGGCACCCTTCGCGAACGGTAATGGAGCGCCTCCCGGCTGGCAACCGGGAAGGCGCCGGCCGGCCGCCGATACTCACCGTGGTCCAGCTTCCCGGTTCCGCGCGGCCGCCCCATTGCCGCCATAAAGCACCAAGAAATGGCCGCTTTGCCGACTCGCCGCCGCCCCGCTTCTCGCCTGGAATGGCCCGGTCCAGATCCGGGCAAAGTCAGGAATAGGGGGAACCAAAATGTCAACCAGCGCAACCTCCCATCGGGCCGGCGACGTCTTCCCGCCCCGCGCCAGGACGATCTTGCGGCGCTCGCTGGCCGTGGTCGCGGCGACCTTGGCGGCCGGCCTCGTCACGCTCCTGGCCGTGCTCCTCCTGCCCCAGGCCGTCCGCGCCGCCCAGCCCGCCGCGCCCTTCGCCGAGGCCCCCCCGCCCGCCGGGCTGTTCTTCAAGGCGGGACGCGACGATGCCCTGCTCGAGGCGCCGACCTTGAAGAGCGACGTCGCCGTCGAACTCAACGGGCAGGTCGCCCGGGTCAAGGTGCGCCAGCGGTTCCACAACCCCTCCGACGCCTGGCTCGAGGGCGTCTACGTCTTCCCGCTGCCCGAACGCTCGGCGGTCGACCGGCTGGTCATGACCGTGGGTCAGCGTCGCATCGAAGGCCGCATCCTCGAGAAGGAAGCGGCGGAAAAGGTCTACCGCGAGGCCGCCGCCCAGGGCCGGCGCGCCAGCCTCCTGAGCAGCGAGCGCCCCAATGTCTTCGTCACCTCGCTCGCCAACGTCGGCCCCGGCGAAGAGGTCGTGATCGAAATCGAATACCAGGACCAGGTGGCCTACGACGGTGGCCGGTTCAGCTATCGCTTCCCCATGGTCGTGGCGCCGCGCTACACCCCCGCCCCGGAGTCCGCGCCCCTGGTCAAGGCGCCCCCGGGGCGGGCCGTCCCGCCGGCCCGGGCGCAGCCGATCGCCCTCCGGCCGTCAGCCGCCGAGACCGCGCCGACCGTCGGGCCCCGCGGCCGCGATCTCTTCGGGCCGGTGCGCCGCCCCGAGGAGGGGCTGGCGAACCCGGTCAGCCTGCGCGTCTCCCTCGATGCCGGCCTGCCCCTGGAGCAGATCGCGAGCCTCTACCACCCCGTCTCGATCGAAGAGCGCGCCGCGGGCCGCTGGCTGATCACCTTGGCCGACGGCAGCGTTCCGGCCGACCGCGACTTCCTGCTGGAATGGCGCCCGGCCGTGGGCGCGGAGCCGCAGGCGACGGTCTTCGCCGAGGAGATCGACGGCGACAGCTACCTGCTGGTGAGCCTGCTGCCGCCCCAGGCGGACGAGTACGAGGCGGGCGAGAGCGAGGTGGGCGAGGACGAGCAGGGCGCCCAACCGCGCGACCTGATCTTCGTGATCGACACCTCCGGCTCGATGCACGGCCGCTCGATCGAGCAGGCCAGGCAGGCGGTGACGCTTGCCCTCGACCGGCTCGCCACCGGCGACCGCTTCAACGTCATCCGCTTCGACAGCACGACCCGCTCCCTGTTCCCCGGGGCCCGTCCGGCGAACCGCGAGAACCTGCGGCGGGCCAAGGCCTACGTCCGCTCGCTGGAGGCCGAGGGCGGCACCGAGATGCTTCCGGCTCTCGCCCGGGCGCTGGACGAGGCGCCGCTGTCCGGGCGTCTGCGCCAGGTCGTGTTCCTGACCGACGGCGCGGTCGGCAACGAGCACGACCTGTTCCTGACCATCGCCGCGCGCCTGGGCGAGGCGCGCCTCTTCACCGTCGGCATCGGCGCGGCTCCCAACAGCTACTTCATGCGCAAGGCGGCCGAGCTGGGCCGCGGCGGCTTCACCTATATCGGCGACCCGCGCGAGGTCGGCGAGCGCATGTCCGGGCTGTTCCGCAAGCTCGAACGGCCGGCACTGACCGACCTGACCGTGGGCTGGCCCGAAGCGGTCCAAAGCGCGGTGGCGTTTCATCCGGCCACCCTGCCGGACCTCTATGCCGACCAGCCGGTCGGTTTCGCCGCCCGCATCGAAGGGGTGACCCTCGACCGGCTCGAGGGCGCGCTGCGGCTGAGCGCCCGCCGCGGCGAGGCGATTTGGCAGCGAAACGTCCGCCTTGCCGCGGTCACGGCCGTGCCCGGCGTAGCGGCGATCTGGGCGCGCGCCAAGTTCGCGGACATCCAGGACGGGCTCCATCGGGGCCGCGACCGGGCCGCGGTGCGCAAGGATGCCGTCGCGGTCGCCCTGAAGCATCGCCTGGTCACGACCTACACCAGCCTGGTGGCGGTCGACGAGGCCCGGTCGCGGCCCGAGGGCGAGCCCCTGGACCGCACCGAGGTGCCGCGCAACCTGCCGCACGGCATGGACTACGACAAGGTCTTCGGCGCGGCCGAGAAGACCATGCCGCTGCGCAGCCTGCCGGCCCCGTTCATGCGGGAGGCTGCGGCCCGGGGCGCCGGCGTCGGCCTGCCGCAGACGGCCACGCCGGCCGAGGTGCTGGCGCTGAGCGGCCTGGGCTTCCTCCTGCTCGGCCTAGTATTCCTGATCGCGGTCGGCCGGATTCGGCAGGTAGGGATCTAGGATGCCGGGGCGGCGCTTTCTCCGGCACGCCGCCACGGCTCTCGGAATCCTGCTTGTCGGGGCCGGGCTTTGGCGGATCGGCGCGGCCGGGACGATCCATGCCAAGGCCTGGCTTGCCCAGGTCCTGCTGACGCGGGCCTGGGAGGCCACCCTGGCCGGCGCCTCGGCGGCCCGCCCCTGGCCCTGGGCCGATACCTATCCGGTGGCCCGCCTACTGGTACCGGCGCTCGAAGTGGACCAGGTCGTCTTGGCCGGCGCCAGCGGGCGGACGCTGGCCTTCGGTCCGGGTCACCTGGGCGGCACGGCTGCGCCCGGCGGGGCGGGCCACACCGTGCTCTCGGGCCACCGCGACACTCATTTCCGCTTCCTCCAGGATCTCGAGGCCGGGACCGAGCTGCGCCTGCAGCGGCCCGACGGGGCTTGGCGCAGTTACCGGGTCGTCGAGACCCGGGTGATCGACGCACGGCGCGCCCGGCTGGCCCCGGGTGACGGACGCCCGGCCCTCACCCTGGTCACCTGCTATCCCTTCGACGCGGTCGTCCCCGGCGGCCCGCTGCGCTACCTGGTCTTCGCGGAGGGCGAGAGCGCCGCGGCGGGCGAGGCCTTGCACGCGGACCTGGCCTTTGCGTCCGCGCGGGCCGGAGCCCCGATCGGACCCGGGCCCTAGGCAGGATGACCCGCTCCGCGAAAGCCTGGCGGGGTTACTTGCAGTTGTGCTGTTGCGGATTCGAAGGGCCGGTTCGGTTAACGGGTTGTTTTCTAATTCCACGCTAAGATTTATATTAATAGACTAGTATATATAGGCTGGCTAATGGCTACGTTTCTGTCGGGCGAGCGGCGGCTCGTCATGCGGATCCTGGAACTTTGGGAGAATTTGCGTGGTGCACGGCGCTTTCCGAGCGTGTCCGATGTGGAATCGGCGGATCTTGGGGCCTGCTGGGCGAACTGCTTCGTGATCGCGGTCGGCGCCCAGCCCGAGCTCTCCTCGTTCCGCTATGTCGGCGGCGGCCTCCTGATCCCGGACTGGGACGAGGTCGCCGGGCGCGCGGTGGCGGACTGTCCTGAACATACCGTACTCCGGCATGCGTCGTCGTACATGACCAAGGTCATCCACAAACGCGTCCCGATTTCCATCGGAGGGGATTTCGATGTGGACGAGTCCAGGATCGTGTACCGCAGCATCATCCTGCCCCTGTCGGACGACGGAACGCTGGTGAATTTCCTGTTCGGAGCAGCGAACTGCCGCCTGGTGACCGGCGCCGGAGGGCTCGCAAGCCCGGCGGACATCCGCTAGGTGTGACCGGGCAGCTTGGAGATACGCTGAGATGGCAACGTTGATCGCATACGAGGTCCACACCTACGAACACGGATCGTGGCAGATCGCGTCGCTGTTCGACGACAGGGAGCTTGCGCTCATCGAGGCGCGCCGGCTCGAAGAGGGCCTGCGCCACCGCGAAACGCGCGTCGTGGAGGAAACCCACGACGAGGAGAGCGGCCGGACCAAGAGCAAGGTGATCTATTCCAGCCCGAAGATCCGCACGGCCGAGAGCGCCGCGGCCCAGGCGACACAGACGGCCCAACCGGCAAAGCCGGGGACTCCGGCGGCCGTTCGAAAACACCGGAGGACCAGGCGCCGACGCTCGGCGGTCGCGGAAAAACAGCCGAGCCTGATGGTGATCGGTCTGACGTTCTTTCTGATCGTCGGCTTTGGAATCGCGGCCCTCATCGCGCTGCAGCACTTCTCCAACCTGGGCTGATTCCCAAGACCGTGATAAGGACGCATTTCACGAATGTGCGTTCGGCCGCCGGCTGGTCGGGCGCTGCGCCGTGGTGCGCGCACAACAAGCGGCGTCTTTGCTCACAGCGGGTTGATTAGACAGTCCCCTATGCGCGCGCTAGCCTGATCTTGGGTAGGCCGATCGATGGGAAGGCCGACCCTGGAGCAAAACGCAACGCAAGGGAGAGAGCCAATGAGGAGAGTCCTGTGCGCGCTGACCGCTGGTCTGGCGCTGGGTCTGGCCGGCCAAGCTTTGGCGGCCGATTCGCCGGAGAACCTGGTCAAGTACCGTCAGAGCGTCATGAAGGCGATCGGCGGCCACACTGGCGCGATCGCCGCCGTGGTCAAGGGCGAGGTGAGCTTTGGCGCCCACGTCGCAAACCACGCGCGCGGGATCAAGGACATGAGCCTGATCGTCCCAGACATCTTCCCGGCCAACAGCGGCCCCATGGATTACGCCGACACCGGGGCGCTGCCCGAGATCTGGGAGGAGCCAGCGAAGTTCAAGCTGGCGGTCTCGGCCTTCCAGTCGGCGGCCGCGAAATTCGCCGATATCGCCGAAGCCGGTGACAGGCAGGCCATCGCCGACGGCCTCGGCGCGCTCGGCAAGACCTGCGGCGGCTGCCACAAGCCCTTCCGCAAGAAGAAGGAATAGCGATCGGAGTGGGAGGCGCCCTGCGCCTCTTGGTCCCGGTCTGCGCCGCGCTGCTCGTTTCGGGCGCGTCGCCGGCCGGGACGGCTGCCGCCGAGCCCAATGCCATTGCCCGCGGCAAGTATGTGCTGCACGCCGCGGGCTGCGTCGCCTGCCATACCGACGAGAAGGGCGGCGGGACGGTCCTGGCCGGCGGCCGCGCGCTCGTGACGCCTTTCGGCACCTTCTACACGCCGAACATCACGCCCGATCCGGGCTCGGGCCTGGGCGGCTGGACGGAAGCGGATTTTCTGCGGGCACTGGGCGAGGGCCGCGACCTGCAGGGCCGGCCCTATTACCCGGCCTTCCCCTTTACCTCCTACCGCGGCATGACCGAGCAGGACATGAAGGACCTCTGGGCCTATCTGCGGAGCGTTCCGCCGGCCGATCGGGCCAACAAGCCGCACGAGCTCGGCTTTCCCTATAGCCTGCGTTTCCTGGCCGATGTCTGGCAATGGCTCTATTTCGAGCCCGCGGCCTTTCGTCCGGACCCCGATCGGAGCAACGTCTGGAACCGCGGCGCCTATCTGGTGCGCCATCTGGGACACTGCGCCGAGTGCCACAGTCCGCGCGGCCGGCTCGGCGCGCTGGACCTCGGGCGCGAGCTGGCGGGCAATCCCGAAGGGCCGGACGGCAAGAAGGTGCCGAACATCACGCCGCATGCCAAGGACGGGATCGGCGGTTGGAGCGGGACCGATATCGCCTTCTTTCTCAAGACCGGGTTCCTGCCCGACGGCGACGTGGCCGGCGGCGCCATGGAAGACGTGATCCGCGAGAGCACCAGCCGCCTCAGCGACGAGGATCGCGCGGCCATCGCGGCCTATGTTCAATCCCTGCCTGCGGTGCCGGGGCCTTAGTTATCCGGTCTTCCGTCCGGCCTTGTGCTGCTCGATCATCGCGACGAAGCGTTCGAACAGATAGTGGCTGTCCCGCGGGCCGGGCGAGGCCTCGGGGTGGTACTGGACCGAGAACACCGGACGGCCCTCGATCCGGATGCCCTCGTTGGAGCCGTCGAACAGAGAGACATGGGAGGCTTCGACCTCGGGCGGCAGGGACGCCTCGTCCACCACGAAGCCGTGGTTCTGGCTGGTGATCTCGACCCGGCCGGTCGCCAGGTCCTTGACCGGATGGTTGGCGCCGCGGTGGCCCAGGTGCATCTTGTTGGTGCGCGCGCCGAGCGCCAGGGCCAGGATCTGGTGCCCGAGGCAGATGCCGAAGATCGGCAGGCCGGCGGCGAGCAGCTCTTGGACGGCCGGCACCGCGTAACGCCCGGTCGCCGCCGGGTCGCCGGGACCGTTGGACAGGAATACGCCGTCGGGCCGGTGGCCCAGGATCTCCTCCGCCGTGGCGCCGGCCGGCACCACGGTGACCCGGCAGCCGAGCGCGGCGAGACAGCGCAGGATGTTGCGCTTGGCCCCGAAGTCGACCGCCACGACGTGGTGTTTCGGCGACTCGAGGCGGCCGTAGCCTTCCCCGAGGGCCCAGCTGGTCTCGTCCCAGGCGTAGGTCTGGCGGCAGGTGACCTCGTCGGCCAGGTCCATGCCCTCGAGGCCCGGCCAGGCGGTCGCCGCGGCCTGCAGCGCCGCGGGATCGAGCGCGCCGTCGGCGGCATAGGCGATACAGCCCCGGGGCGCCCCCAGCTCGCGAATCCGGCGGGTCAGCGACCGGGTATCGATCCCGGCGAGGCCGACCAGGTTGTGCGATTTCAGCCAGGCGTCCAGGTGCTGGGCCGCGCGCCAGCTCGACGGCTCCGTGATGTCGGCGCGCAGCACCAATCCGCGCACGGAGGGGGTCGTCGTCTCGATGTCCTCGGGGTTGGCCCCGACGTTGCCGATATGCGGAAAGGTGAAGGTGATGATTTGCCCGGCGTAGGAGGGGTCCGTTAGGATCTCCTGGTAACCGGTGATCGAGGTGTTGAAGCAGACCTCGCCCACCGCGCGGCCCTCTGCGCCCACCCCCCGGCCCCAGAACACGGTGCCGTCGGCCAGCACCAGGGCCGCGGTCGCATCGGCGGGCCGCCCGGTCCGGTCCGGGGCGGCGGCGGCAATGCTCGCTTGGTTCATGAGGACGCGTCCTTCGGGCGACAGGGGCGGATCACGAAGTGGTGGCCTGCCCGCCAGCCGGCCCGGACAGCCGGCGGCGGCATCTGTTTAAGCCAAGGCCGGCTCGAGGTCAAGCCGGGCGTATAGAAATTAATCATTATAAATCATAAGGTTACGATAAATCGGAGGGTTTGCCATTTGGCGGCGAATTCGCTAGTCTCGCCACCGTTTCCACGGATCGTAGTGCCGGAGGCTCAGCCATGCTGCGCGCCCGTTTGAACGATGATTTGAAAATTGCGCTCGAGGCGAAGGACCAGTTGGCCGTCGCCACGCTGCGCCTGATTCTGGCGGCGCTGAAGGACCGGGACATCGCGGCCCGCGGCAAGGGCAACTGCGACGGCGTGGGCGAGGACGAGATCCTCGAGCTGCTGCAGAAGATGGTGCGCCAGCGACGCGAATCGATCGAGGCCTACTCGAACGGCGGGCGCCAGGACCTCGCCGACCGTGAGGCCGCGGAGATCGAGGTGATCAAGCGGTTCCTGCCCAAGGAGCTGGACGAGACCGAGGTCCGGAGCGCCATCGACCAGACCATAAGCGAGCTCGAGGCCAGCAGCATCAAGGACATGGGCAAGGTCATCGGCACTCTGAAGGAGCGCTATGCGGGACGCATGGACTTTGGCAAGGCGAGCCAGCTGGTAAAGGAGCGCTTGGCCTGAAGGGGCCGGCCGGGCCCGCGAAACGATCCCCAGGGTTTTCCCGCGGAAGTCCACCGACTTTTCCAGAACATATTGACTCGCGAACGGCATTCGCACTCTTGCCGCCCGCCGTGCTCTGCTAGTCTTACGGCCCGGAGTCGCCAGCGAAAGCGCCATGACCTTTCCGCCCCAGTTCCTCGACGAGATCCGCGCCCGCATCGTGCTGGCCGACCTGATCGGCCGCCAGGTCAAGCTGAAGAAGCGCGGCCGGGAGCACGAGGGGCTCTGCCCCTTCCATACCGAAAAGACGCCCTCCTTCACGGTCAGCGAGGACAAGGGCTTCTACCATTGCTTCGGCTGCGGCGCCCACGGCGACGCCATCGGCTTCGTCATGCGGGGCGAGGGGCTGTCCTTTCCCGAGGCGGTCGAGAAGCTGGCGGGCGAGGCCGGGCTGCCGGTGCCGCAAAGCTCGCCGGAGGAGCGCGCCGCCGCGCGCCGTCGAACGGACCTGGGCGAGGTTCTGGATCTGGCCTGCGAGTGGTTCGAAACGCAGCTTTCCGGCCCTGGCGGCGAGGCGGCGCTGAGCTATCTGACCGGGCGCGGGGTGCGGTCGGAGACCATCGCCCAATTCCGGCTCGGCTTCGCGCCCGGCCGGCGCGGATCCCTGCAGAAGGCGCTGAACGCCAAGGGGATCGGCGACGACCTGTTGGTCGAGGCCGGACTGCTGAAACGACCCGAGGACGGCGGACCGCTGCGCGACTACTTCTTCGACCGGGTCGTCTTTCCGATCGCCGACCGGCGCGGGCGGGTCGTCGCCTTCGGGGGACGGGCCCTGGGCGAGGCCAAGGCCAAGTACCTGAACTCTCCCGATACGCCGCTGTTCCACAAGGGACGCGTCCTCTACAACTTGGCCCGCGCGCGCCAGGCGGCCCACGACACCGGCGAGCTGATCGTCGCCGAGGGCTACATGGACGTGATCGCGATGAGCCAGGCGGGCTTTCCGGGCGCGGTGGCGCCGCTCGGCACGGCGGTCACCGAGCAGCAGATCGTCGAGCTCTGGCGCCTCGCTGCCGAACCGGTGCTCTGCCTGGACGGCGACGCGGCGGGCCGGCGGGCCGGGTTCCGGGCCGCGCTCACCGCGCTCCCGGGCCTCGCTCCGGGGCGCTCGCTCGGTTTCGCCCTGCTGCCGGCCGGGGAGGATCCGGACAGCCTGCTCGCCGGCCGGGGGCCCGAGACCCTGCGCCGGGCGCTCGATGCGGCGCTCGGGCTGAGCGACCTGCTGTGGCTCATGGAGGTCGAAGGCCGTAACCTCGCCACGCCCGAACGCCAAGCCGGCCTGTGGCAGGCCCTCAAGAAGAACATCGCGGAGATTCGCGACCCGGATGTACAGGCCGCCTACCGGCGGGCGATGGAGCAGCGCTTCGAGACCGCGTTCGCTTACAACCCGGTGACCGGCCGGCGCGTCCGCGCCGGCGGGCGCCCCGGCGCCGGATCCCGGCCCGGCCGCGGCCCCGCGCGGCAGGGCTCGCCGGCCTCCGTCCCGGGCTTGGTCACGGCCGGCCGCGGGCTGCGCCAGTCGCCCGGGGAATTGCGCCATCGCCGGGAGCAGGTGCTCCTGGCCGCGGCGATCAACCACCCTGAGATCCTGGCCGAGCACGCCGAGGACCTGGCCGGTCTCGAGCTGGCCGGCGCCGAACTGCGGCGCCTCGCCGGGGCGCTGGTCGACCTTATTGCCGGGGCGCCGGACCTTGACAGCGAGGCCTTGAAACGCCACCTGTGCGAACAAGGCTTTTCGAAGGTTCTGGACGGTCTCTTGAACCGGCGGGTGTATGAAACATGGTCCTTCGTGAAGCCGGAAACGCCGCTTGCCGAAGTGCGCCCGAACTGGGTGCACTTTTTGGCTTTGCACCGTGAGCGTCAGGCCGAGCTGGAAGCGGCGCGGGCGGTGCGCGACTTGGCCGAGGATCTGAGCGAGGGACCGCTTGCCCGGTTTCAGGCCCGGCAACGTTCGGTGCAGGGGGGTGAAAGCAGACGCGTCGAGTTCGATGCCCTAGAAACGGCAGAGCCGGGCGAGTCGAGCTAGAAAACAGGGATCAGGGGCGACGGGTGCCGGGGGCGGCGTGTCGTCGTCATTTTTTTTATGTCTTAGGCGTGAGGCTATATGGCAAGCAAGACGAAAGAGGCCGCCGAGGCGACCGACACCCGCGAGGAAACCACCGAAGGTCCCTTGATGGACAGCGTGGTCGCCGCGGTCAAGAAGCTGCTGCAGAAGGGCAAAGAGCGCGGCTATGTCTCCTATGACGAGATAAACCAGGCGCTGCCGTTGGACAAGGTCACCTCGGAGCAGATCGAGGACACCATGGCGATATTCTCGGAGATGGGTATCAACGTCGTCGAGAACGAGGAGCAGGAGGACCAGAACACCGAGGAGGAAGAGACCAACGTCCGCGCCACGGGCAACCTGGACGACGAGGACATCGGCCGGACCGACGACCCGGTGCGCATGTATCTGCGCGAGATGGGCTCGGTCGAGCTGCTGTCGCGCGAGGGCGAGATCGCCATCGCCAAGCGTATCGAGGCCGGCCGGGAAAAGATGATCAGCGGCATCTGCGAGAACCCGCTGACGATCCTGGCGCTGCTGTCCTGGCGCGCGGCGCTGGTCGAAGGCCAGATCCTGCTGCGCGACATCATCGACCTGGACGCGACCTATGGTGGCGGTCCGAACGACGAGGACATCGCCAAGGAGGAACGAGGCGAAGAGGACGACGAGGCGGAGGCGGCAGGCGAGGCAGGCCCGGCAGGCGCAAATGGCGCGGCAGAAGAGAAGGCGCCCGCCGAGGCGGAAGGCGCCGAAGGCGAGGGCGGGGAAGCCAAGCAAGGCGAGGAGGGTGACGAGGAAGAAGAAGACACCACCATGTCCCTCGCCGCCATGGAAGAGGCGCTTCGGCCCCAGGTCCTGGAGGACCTGGACCAGATCGCGGCGATCCACGCCAAGCTGTCCCGCGTCCAGGACAAGCGCCTCGCCCTGCTGCAAAGGGGCGAGCAGGTCCCGACCCAGACCGAGAATCGCTACCAGAAGCTCCAGGCCGAGCTGGTCGAGCTGATGAAGGACGTGCATTTCAACAACGCGCGCATCGAGCAGCTCGTGGACCAGCTCTACGGCCTCAACCTGCGGCTCATCGGACTCGAGGGCAAGCTGCTTCGCCTCGCCTCGCGCTGCGGCGTCAAGCGCGACGAGTTTCTTCGCCACTACTACGGACGCGAGCTCGACCCGCGCTGGGTCAGCCGGGTCAAGCGCCTGACCGGCAAGGGCTGGTCCAAGTTCGGCGAGATCTACGGCGACGAAGCCAAGGCCATCCGCAAGGACGTCTATGGGGTCGCCGACGAAGCCGGCCTGCCGATCAGCGAGTTCCGCCGGATCGTCAACACGGTCAAGGCCGGCGAGCGCGAGGCCTCCAAGGCCAAGACCGAGATGGTCGAGGCCAACCTGCGCCTGGTGATCTCGATCGCCAAGAAGTACACGAATCGCGGCCTGCAGTTTCTGGACCTCATCCAGGAGGGCAACATCGGCCTGATGAAGGCGGTCGACAAGTTCGAGTACCGCCGCGGCTACAAGTTCTCGACCTACGCCACCTGGTGGATCCGCCAGGCGATCACCCGCTCGATCGCCGACCAGGCGCGCACCATCCGCATCCCGGTGCACATGATCGAGACGATCAACAAGCTGGTGCGCACCAGCCGCCAGATGCTGCACGAGATCGGCCGCGAGCCGGCCCCCGAGGAGCTGGCCGAGCGCCTGGTCATGCCGCTGGAGAAGGTGCGCAAGGTGCTCAAGATCGCCAAGGAGCCGATTTCCCTCGAGACGCCGATCGGCGACGAGGAGGACAGCCACCTGGGCGACTTCATCGAGGACAAGAACGCGGTGCTGCCGCTCGACGCCGCGATCCAGGCCAACCTGCGCGAGACCACGACCAGGGTGCTCGCCAGCCTGACCGCGCGCGAGGAGCGGGTCTTGAGGATGCGCTTTGGCATCGGCATGAACACCGACCACACGCTCGAAGAGGTCGGCCAGCAGTTCTCGGTCACCCGCGAGCGTATCCGCCAGATCGAGGCCAAGGCGCTCCGCAAGCTGAAGCACCCGAGCCGCAGCCGCAAGCTGCGC
>JAOUCL010000405.1 GCA_029859805.1 Rhodospirillales bacterium
TGATGTCAAACCCTCTTGCATCACCAGGACGATCGCGCCGCCGCTCAAGGTGCCCAGCACCAGCCGGTTCCAGTGCTCCGGAATGCGCGCGCAGTCGAAATCGCGATGGCGCAGGCGTTGCTCCGTCACCCGGAGCAGATAGACGCAGGAGCCCAAGCTGCCATAGATGAAAGGCAGCATGAAATTCGCCAGGACGCCCAGGAACCCGCTGGCCGACTTCGCATCCACGGGATTTGATTTCGCGTACCACTGCAGCAGAAAGATCGATACGACGACCAGGCCGGTTATGGCCCAGAGGGATATGGCGTGCCGCCCGGCGGCGGTGCTTCGATAGTGCGTATCGCCGTGTGTGTCGGTCGCCTTCAGCGTACGGGCGGTGATGGGGCCGAGCTGGCGTTCCAGGATCTGATAGTAGTTGGCGATCTTCTTGACCTCCGCCGGTTCGATGCTGCCGGTCTCCTGCCAGCTCGTGAGTATGGTATGGAGATCGGCGATATCGATTTCGTCCGGGAACTGCCCGGTTTCCACCGCAAACCTGGCCAAGCGCTTGACGCCGTCGAGCACGGCCTCGAGCTCGTGCAAACGGTTGCCGGCTCTGCCCTTGTCGTCGCGTGCGGAGGCCAGAGCGCGAACGTTTCCACCGTCGCGCCCGTCTTCGACTAGATTCTGCTCGGCCATGGGACTCCTTGCCTCCCGATCGTCCGTGTGTCGTGCGGACCACAAACCGGCCTTTGGGATGCGTCCCTGGCCATCTTCTTCCGGATGGCGCGCCTGATGGTCCAAGCTGCCAGTCTGCCCGCGCCGGACCCCAGGGGTCTGTGGCAATTCCCACAGTCGCTATTGCTTGTATCCCAGGCGCGAGATCGAGGCCCACCGGCGGCCCGGAATTGAGTATCGTGTGCGCGACTTCCGATTCGCATCTCGACGGGGCGGCAGGGGCAGATGCTCGAACTCTGGATACCGGTGACGATCGCGGCCGCCTTCTTTCAGAACCTGCGCTCGGCGCTGCAGAGGCACCTGAAGGGCCGGCTCTCGACCGCGGGCGCCGCCTACGTGCGCTTCCTTTATGCCTGGCCCTTGGCGCTGCTCTACGTCTGGGGCCTGGCCGGCTGGGGCGGTCTCGCCCTGCCGGCGCCCAGCGCCGTATTCCTCGCCTACTGTCTGCTCGGCGCGGTCTCGCAGATCCTCTTCACCGTCTTCCTGCTGTGGATGTTCTCGTTCCGCAACTTCGCGGTCGGCACGACCTTCTCCAAGCTGGAGGTGGTGCAGGTCGCGATCCTGGGCGCGCTGATCCTGGGCGACCGGCTGCCCGCGGTCGCGGTCGTCGCGATCGCGGTCAGCGCCCTGGGCGTCATCGCGCTCTCGCTCGGCCAGACCAAGATCACGGTCCGCACGCTCCTGGCCGGCCTGCTCGACAAGCCGACGCTGATCGGCCTCGCCTGCGCGGCCTTCTTGGGCGGCTCGGTCGTCTTCTTCCGGGGCGCGTCGCTTTCGCTCGGCCACGACAGCGTGCCCATGGCCGCCGCCTATACGCTCGCCGTCAGCCTGGCCCTCCAGACGGTCCTGATGGGGCTCTATCTGGCCTGGCGCGAGCCGGGCGAGCTCGGCCGGGTGCTGCGCGAGTGGCGCTGGGCGGGGGCGGTCGGCGTGGCCGGGGTCCTGGCCTCGATCGGCTGGTTCACCGCCTTCACCCTGCAGAACGCCGCCTACGTGCGCGCGCTCGGCCAGGTCGAGCTGGTCTTCACCTTCGTCGCTACGGCGGCGGTGTTCCGCGAGCGGGTCGACTGGCGCGAGACGCTCGGCATCCTCCTCGTCGCCGCCGGCATCCTGCTGCTTGTCCTGGCGGGGTGACGTTGCGGCCGGGTCGCCGTCACTCGGAGTCCTGCGCGAGGAAGTCCTGGATCGTCTTGCCGGGTTCGGGGCGGAAGGTCTCGCCCGGCACCTCGAGGCCGGCCATGCGGTCCAAGCGGAAGGAGCGGAAGTCGCGGCGCAGCTCGCACCAGGAGGCGAGCAGCCAGACCGGGCCGTAGAACGACAGCGCCAGCGGCCGCACGCTGCGCGCCGTCGGGCGGCCCTCGCCGTCGCGGTAGGCGAAGCGGACCTTGAAGCGGCCGCGCACCGCCCGGCGCAGCTCGCTCGGGTCGACCGCGATCGGCTCCATGAAGTGGTCCGCCGGCGCCAGAAGTGCCGTCTCGGCCATGTGCCGGCGCAGGCGCTCCGGTATGATCGACTCGACCTTGGCGATCACGTTGGCGGCGGCCTCGGCCAGCTTCGGGTCGGCCCAGGATTCCACGATCCGGACTCCCAGGACCAGCGCTTCGATTTCCTGCTCGTTGAACATCAGCGGCGGTAGGTCGTACCCCTCGCGCAGTATGTAGCCGACCCCGGCCTCGCCGTCGATCGGCACGCCGCTCGCCATGAGGTCGCGGACGTCGCGGTAGATCGTCCGCTCCGAGACCTCCAGCGTCTCGGCCAGGTCGCGGGCGCGGGCCAGCTTGCGGCGGCGCAGCAGCTGGATGATCTCGAACAGCCGATCAGCCCGGCGCATGGCCTCCCCTCGCGGTCGCGGCCACAGGGCCTCCTGACACCCGGTGTCTGGAGATCCAAGCCTAGCAGAGCCCTGCTGACAGCATGGTGTCAGGAGCCTTGCGCTAGCATCGACCATGACGAACGCGAAGGCCTCCCGGTACGCGGGGACCGAGGAGCGACGCCGCACTCGCCCCCTTCGGGCAGCGCAGGACAAGGAGCAGGTACCATGCTGACAGCCATGCTTTATGACCTTTGGTCCGCGATCCGCCGCGCGCAGCTGCGCAAGCGGGCCATCGCCGAGGTCTCGGCGCTCGACGACCGGCTGCTGAGGGACATCGGCCTCAGCCGGGCCGAGATCAGGAGGGCGGTCGACGGCACCCTGCGCGCGCGCGGTCCCGCGCGGGACGCTCGCCCCGGGACGCCCGCACGGCCGCGCTGCGCGCCCGCCGCCGCCGGATGCCGCTGAGCGTTCGGCGGGGCGCGCCCGCCGTCACCGCCACTCCGGCTCGATGCCCTGGGCGCGCAGGAAGTCCTCGCCCAGCTCAGCGGCCCGGCGCTCCTGGAAGACGTTGAAGGCGTCGACGATGGAGCGGTCCCGCACGGCCTTCTTCCAGCGGCCGATCGAGCCCGTATAGGCCTCGTAGACCCGGCGCCACAGGGCCTCGTCGTCGGTCCAGTCGGACTTGAGGAAGGCCCGCAGCATGTCGTGGCGGTCGCCGTGGTCGAGCCCCGGGATCTCGAGGTAGCGCGCCGGCGCGGCCGCGATGCCTTCGCACAGCGCCCGGTTCTCCGCCGCCGGGATGCCCGCCTCCATCTCGGCCTCCTGGTCGTCCTCGTAGACCCAGAGCACCTCCCCCGTCCGCCGGTCCAGGTAGGCGAAGGTCTCGTATGCGTCGTAGGTGTCCGCGTCGCGATCGAAGGCCATTTCGAAATCGATCCGCCTTATCGCGAGCTTTTCCCGCTTCTCCGTCGCCATGGCGTCCTCTCCTCCCTGGGCCTGCGTTGCAGCGGTCAGTATACGCGATGGGCGGCGTCCGTCGCCTCATAGGATCGTC
>JAOUCL010000016.1 GCA_029859805.1 Rhodospirillales bacterium
TGGCGCCGGGCTCCCCCGGTCACCGCTTCGTTGTCCGATGGGGTGACCGGGGGAGCCCGGCGCCATAGGACACCGAGACCGGCCGAAGCGAAGTCAGCCTGGCGTCGAAGTGCGGCAAAGGGCGGCGAAGGGATTGTGCGTGCTTGGGGTCGCCACGGTTCTAGCCAGTGCGTCTCCGGCATTCCCCCATCATCGTGGTTATCGAACCTGGCTCGAATGAAGAACGGGCTTAAACGGAAGAGGACAAGTCATGCGGAGATCAATCCAAAGGACGCTTGCGGGACTGCTGCTTTTGACCGGCGCGCACGCTGCGAATGCCGGCGAAGTAAGGGAAGATTTTGAGGCCTACGCCGTCCAGCTCGACACCACCGGCGTATTCGACGCCGTAGAGGGGGCGACCTATTTCTTCGTCACGTCGGACGGAAGCACGCCCGCAGACGTCGACGATACTGCCAAAGTGGTGGCGGCGGCCTCCGAAGCGCTGGCAGGGGGCGCGGGCATCGCCGACGATTCGGGCAACCGGCTTTGGGTGCTGAATTCCTCGGCAGGATCCACGGGCTTCATTTCGGGTCAGAACGGTCATGTGTTGGTGGCGGACATCGGGGCCGATCAGCCAGCCGGCCCCCTCGGCGCGTTTTTTGCCGGTGGCGCCAAAGACCTGACTGGCGCCACCTTGAGTTACGACATCCGCGAGACGACGGGGAACGCATCCACGACGTTCCGGTTTCTGCTCATTGATGCCGCCGATAACGAGATCTGGACCGCGCCCTTCGCTCTGACGACGGGATTTCAGACGATTACCGTGTCGATGAACGACTTCACCACCATACTCGATGGCGGCGTGTCGTTCGACTTTACGCAGATCATCGGCGTCGGCCTGGATGTCTTCACCACGCCGGGCAGCGCACCGGCCCTGACCTTCCACGTCGACAACGTGGTGCTCGAGCTTCCGGTCGTCGAGGATTTTCAGGCCTATCCGCTGCAGCTCGACAACACCGGCCTGGTCGTGGAGGACGATCCCGGCGTCTTCGAGACATACTTTACAGTGACCACCGACGGGCTCCAGATCCCCGGCCCGGACGACACCTCGACCCTGGTCGCCGCCATGGCTCAAGAGGTGCTCGGCGCATCGGCCGGGATCGTCGACAATGCCGGGGAGAAGGCTTGGCAGATCAGTTCGAGCTCCGGCGCCACCGGCTCCATCTCCGGTCAGAACGGCCACGTGATGGCCGCGGCCATTGGAGCCTTCGCCGGTAGCGGCCCCATCGCCACGCTCTTCGATGGCCGGGTCCTGGACATGACCGACGGCACCGTGTCCTTCGACATCCGCGAAACAACCGGCGCGGCCGCGACTTCTTTCCGCTTCTGGATGCTAAGCGGCAATGAAGAGGAAATCTGGTTCGATCCGATCGCACTATCGACCGCGTTCCAGACTTTCACCGTCACGGATGACGACTTCACGACAATACTCGACGGTGGCGTCTCGTTCGACTTCACCCGAGTCGAGGAAATCGGCCTGGATATCTTCACGACACCAAGCGCCACCGCGCCCGCCTTGAGCTTCGAGATCGACACCTTCCGCGTCCTGGCGGAGTCGAGGTTGGCCGTAGCCAGTGACTTGGACGGTGATGCGATGTCCGACATCCTGTGGCGCAACAGCGGGACGGGCGCGACGATCGCCTGGCAGATGGACGGGTTTACGAAGCTGGCCGCGGGTGGCCTCGGTACGGTGGGGCTGGTCTGGCAGGTGGTCGACCTGGGCGATTTCACCGGCGACGGCAAGGCCGACATCCTGTGGCGCAACACCAGCACCGGCAACGTGCTTGCCTGGGAGATGGACGGGTTCACCAAGGTGTCCACGGCCACGATCGGCTCGGCGGTCTCGGCCTGGCAGATCGCCGGCCTCGGCGACTTTACGGGCGACGGCAAGGCGGACATCCTGTGGCGCAACACGGCCACGGGCAGTGCGCTCGCCTGGGAGATGGACGGCTTCACCAAGATGGCCTCGGCCACGATCGGCACGGCGAGCTTGGACTGGCAGATCGTCCGCCTCGGCGACTACGACGGCGACGGCCAGGCCGACGTCCTTTGGCGCAACACGGTCACCGGCCAGGACATCATCTGGCTGATGAATGGGCTGGTCAAGGACACCACGGGCTCGATCGGGGCCGTGGCCACCGCTTGGCAGGTGCAGTAGAGATCTCCTGCCTCGGAAGACCAAGCGGGGCCTGCCGGGCCGAAAACCCGGCAGGCCCCGTTCGCTTGGGCGATGTTGGTTGGGGTCCTCTCGGTGCGGGACCATCTGAGCCGGACGAGGTGATCGACTCGCCGCCGCAATCGACCCTTGCATGCCGGACTCGGATTTGGCACGCTATATATTGTAGGTGAAACGTCGCGTGCTCCTAGATATCGGAGAGGACTCGGCGTGCCGGCCTCACGGGAGGGCTGCAGGGTGTCGCTCCAAACGAGCCACGAAAGCCACGGGAACCCCCTCGATCTCCTGGAGGAACTGGTCAGCGCAAACGATTGGCCGTTCGACCGCGCTTCCGATTGCGAGCTCATGTTCGAGGTCGGCGGGCGCTGGTGCGTCTGCCACATGTTCTTCGTCTGGCAGGAGGAGCTGAGCGCGATCTTCTTCTCCTGCCAGTTCGAGCAGAAGGTGCCCCAGACCAAGCGCCGCGAGGTCTGCGAGTTGCTCGCCGCCTTCAACGCGGGCCTGTGGCTCGGACACTTCGAGCTGGCTTCCGAGGACTCCCTGCTGCTGTTCCGCCACACCATCCCCTTGCGCGGCGCGCCGGGGGCCAGCGTCGAACAGCTGGAGGACCTGGTGGACACGGCCGTCACCGAATGCGAGCGCTTCTATCCGGCGCTGCAGATGGTCGTCTGGGGCGGCCAGACGGTCGGCACGGCGATGGCTGCCGCCTTGATGGACACCGTCGGCGAGGCCTGAACATGCTCGAGGTTGGTGGACCCTTGCTCCTGGTCGGGGGCGGCAAGATGGGCGGCGCCCTGCTCGCCGGCTGGATCGAGCAGGGCGTGAAGCCCTCCGAGGTCAGCGTGGTGGAGCCGAACCGGGACGCCGCCGAGGCGGTCGCCGCCACGGGTGCGCGGGTGCTCGGCGCGGCCGGAATGCTCGATGCGGACTTCGCGCCGGCCGTGGTCCTTCTGGCGGTCAAGCCGCAGCAGATGGACGCCGTGCTGCCGGAGATCCGGCGCTTCGCCGGGGCGAAGACGGTCTTTCTGTCGATCGCCGCCGGCAAGCCGATCGTCTATTTCGAGGCCGGCCTGGGGCCGTCGGCCGCGGTCGTGCGCGCCATGCCGAACACGCCGGCCGCCGTGGGCCGCGGCATGAGCGTGCTGAGCGCCAACGACAAGGCGGGCGCGACCCAGCGCAGGGTCTGCGAGCAGCTGCTCTCGGCCGTCGGCGAGGTCGCCTGGGTCGAGGACGAGGGCCTGCTGGACGCGGTCACGGCCGTGTCCGGAGGCGGGCCGGCCTATGTCTTTCTGCTCATCGAGGCCCTGGCCGAGGCCGGCGTCGAGGCCGGCCTGCCCGAGGACCTGGCCATGCGCCTGGCGCGGGTCACGGTGGCCGGTGCCGGCGAGCTGGTGCACCTGGCGGCCGAGCCGGCCGGCAAGCTGCGCGAGAACGTCACCAGCCCGGGCGGCACGACCCTGGAGGCCCTCAAGATCCTCATGGCGCCGGACGGCCTGCAGCCGCTCATGACCCGGGCCATCGCGGCGGCCACCCGGCGCAGCCGCGAGCTGGCCACGTGACCGCGAACCCGCTGAAGGCCAGCGCCCGGCGCGTCCAAACGGCTCTGGCGGCGCTCGGCTTCGGCTTCGAGGTGCGGGAGTTCCCGGACAGCACGCGCACCTCCGCCGAGGCGGCCGCGGCGATCGGCTGCGCGGTCGGGCAGATCGCCAAGTCCCTGGTGTTCCGCGCGCGCCAGTCCGGCCGGCCGGTCCTGGTCATCGCCAGCGGCGCCAACCGCGTCGACGAGAAGAAGGTCGGCCGGCTGATCGGCGAGAAGATTGGGCGGGCCGACGCGGACTTCGTGCGCGATAAGACCGGCTTTGCAATCGGCGGCGTGCCGCCGGTCGGCCACGCCGAGCCGCCGGTCACCTTGATCGACCGGGACCTCCTGGATTTCGAAGAGATCTGGGCCGCTGCCGGAACGCCCAACGCGGTATTCCGCCTGGCCCCCGGCGAGCTGGCGGAGATGACCGGCGGTCGAACCGCCGACGTCAAGACGGACTAGCCCTCGCCTTCTGCTTTCGTGCGACCGATGCGCTGCCCATTGGCCGCGGCCGCCCGAGCCCTTACATTGGAAGCCGGACCGAGAGACGGCGGGTGTCCCATGGTGAAGAAGGCCGATCATCCCAAGCACCTCATCGAAACGGCACTGAAGCTTGCCGCCGAGACGGGCTGGCGCGACCTATCGCTGGCCGAGATCGCCGAGGCCGCCGAGCTGCCGCTCGGCAAGGCCTACCAGGTGTTCTCATCGAAACAGGCGATCCTCGAGGCCTTCGCGCGCGGCATCGACGCCGAGGTGCTTGCCGACGAGACCATGGAGCAGGACTGGGACCAGGACGGAAGCAGCGCCCGCGACCGGCTGTTCGACGTGATGATGCGCCGCTTCGACGCGCTGCAGCCCTACAAGGGGGGGCTCGGCAATATCCTCTACGACCAGGCGCGCGATCCCTTCGGGGCGCTCTGCGGCCTGCGGCAACTTCTGCGCTCCATGGCCGCGATGCTCGAGGCCGCCGGGATCTCCTCGAGCGGGGTGAAGGGCCTGGTCCGGACCAAGGGTCTCGCCGCCATCTACCTGGCGACGGTCAGGATCTGGCTCAGGGACGACAGCGCCGACATGGCCAAGACCATGGCCAGCCTCGACGGCCATCTGCGCCGTGTCGAGGCGCTGGCCGGCCGCCTCGGGGGGCGCCGCGGCCCCATCGGCGAATCCACCGTGTGAGCGCACGCAAAAGATTTATTGCTGCGCTGCACAAAAAACGCTTGACGCCTAATCCCCATGGTCTCATATATCGATCGTTGTGCAGTGCAACATGTGCTGCCGGGATCAAGGAGTGGAAGAAAATGGCCAGGACGTCGAGCAACACCTTCATGGGCATGGATGTGCCCAACTACATGGACTTCTCCAAGTTCGCCGATTTCACCAAGTTCGCCGATTTCACCAAGTTCGCCGAGCAGTTCAAGGTGCCGGCGGTCGATACCGAGGCGCTGCTCGACAGTCAGCGCAAGAACATCGAAGCCGTCAGCGCGGCCAACCGGATCGCCTTCGAGGGCGCGCAGGCCCTGACCCAGCGTCAGGTCGAGCTCATGCGCCAGCTCATGGAGGGGTCCGCGGCCGTCGTCCAGCAGCTCACCGCGGCCGGCAAGCCCGAGGACAAGCTGGCCGAGCAGGCCGACCTTCTGAAGCAGACCTACGCGCAGTCGGTTGCCAATATCCGCGAGCTGACCGAGATGGGTGCCAAGTCCAACGGCGAGGCGGTCGAGGTCCTCAACCGCCGGGTGACCGAAGGTCTCGAAGAGCTCAAGGCCGCGGTGACGAAGGCCGTTGCCGCCAAGTGACCGCTTGAGACAAGCGACAGCCCAACAGCTTTCCTAAGCCTCTGGGGCCGCCTTTCGGCGGCCCCTTGTTTTTTTTGGCGGATCTTCCCGACGCTTGCCGCGGCTTCCGGCGTGATGCTAGCGTCCGCCGCGCGAAGCGGGAAACAGGGGAGGCCGGGCGTTATGGTGGGCGACGAGGGCCGGATCACCTTCGGCGACTTCATGAAGGTCGAGATTCGCGTCGGCACGATTGTCCGCGCCGAGCCCTTTCCGGAGGCGCGGCAACCGGCGTTCAAGCTCTGGGTCGACTTCGGCGAGGCGCTCGGCGTCAAGAAGACCTCGGCCCAGATCACCAGGCATTACGCCCTTGAGGACGTGGTCGGCCGGCAGGTCGCGGCGGTCGTCAATTTCCCGCCCAAACAGATCGGCAGGTTCATGTCCGAGATCCTGGTGCTCGGCTTCCCCGACGAGGACGGCGAGGTGGTGATGATCCGGCCGGACCAGGCAGTGCCCGACGGCGGGCGCCTGTATTGACGGGATAGCGTCGGGCCGGACGCCGAGTCAGGCCGCGTCCGTATTCTTGAACGTGCGCTCCGCCGGGATCCGGAGGGTCACCGTCGTCCCCGTCCCGACCTCGCTTTCGACGGCCAGCGTGCCGTCGTGCAGCTCGATCATGACGACCGACAGGGAAAGTCCCAGTCCGGTCCCCGGATAGCCGCGGCTCAATTCGCTGTCGACCTGCGAGAACGGCGCCAGGGCCTTGGGAATGTCCTCGGGCGCCATGCCGATGCCGGTGTCCCGCACGGAGATGATGATCTGCCCGTCCTGGTCCTGCTCGGCCGTGATCCTGACCTTGCCGTTGTCGGGCGTGAACTTGACGGCATTGGACAAGAGGTTGAGGAGGATCTGTTTCAGCTTCTGCTCGTCGCCGTAAAACGCGGGCAGCTCCGGCGCGATCGCCTTCTCGACCTCCAGCTTGGCGGCATCGGCCTGCGGCTTGATCAGCCGCAGCGTCGCGTTGACGGCGTCGGCGATGTCGACGAGGCCCTCGCGCAGTTCGAGCTTGCCGGCCTCGGCCTTGGCGATCTCGAGGATGTCGTTGATGACGTCCAGGAGATGCATGCCGCTTTCCCGAATGTTCCCGGCATAGTCCACGTACTTCTCGTTGCCGAGCTGCCCGAAGGCCTGGCTCATCAGGACCTCCGCGAAGCCGATGATCGAGTGGAGCGGGGTGCGCAGCTCGTGGCTCATGGCGGCCAGGAACTCGGTCTTGGTCCGGTCGGCCATTTCCGCGGTTTCCTTTGCCGCACGAATCGCCTCGAAGGCCGCTCTGGCCTTCTGTTCGAGCCGGATTTTCTCGAAGCTGCGGTCCAGGACCGCGAATACTTCGCTCGGATGGAGCGGCTTTCGCAAATAGTCGTAGGCGCCGAGGCGGAGGGCCTCGACCGCCGTGTCGGTCTCGGCATAGCCCGTGGCCATGACGCAGATCACGTCAGGCTTCTGCCGCTTCAGGATCTGGATGACGTCGAGGCCGCTGTCGCGGCCGAGCCGGATATCGAGCAGCGCCACCTGTACATCGAAGCTCTGGCTGATGTCCTTGGCCTGGTGGGCCGAGGCCGCGATTTCGACACGGTAGCCGCGCGCGAGCAGGAGGTCGGCCAGCGATTCGGCCAGGTCCTCGTCGTCGTCGACGATCAACACGCGGCGATGGTCGTTCATATCGGGCTGCGGCTGCGGAAGTTCAGGCACGTCGTCCGCGCGCACCGGACTGTCGTTCGAGCGGTCCGAAAGGGCCCTGGGATCATCGGATTTCGGCGGTGTCGTCATGACGTGTCCGCCCCTTTGCCATTCCCGCACAGCGCCAGGAATTCAGCCATCTCGAAGGGCTTGTACAGCACGCCGGCGGCACCGTTGTTCAGCGCGGTACGCAGCAGCTGCTCGACGCTGTAGGCGGTCATCATCACCACCTTGGCATCGGGCTTGAGCTTGAGGATCTCCAGCAGGCATTCGACGCCGTTCATTCCCGGCATGCGCACGTCCATGAAGGCGATGTCGTAGTTGCGCTCCTGGAACTTGGCGATCGCCTCGGACCCCGAAGACGCGAGGTCGGCCTCGTAGCCCCGTATCTCCACGAGGTCGGCAATGCTCTCGGCCATGTCGTGGTCGTCGTCGACGATCAGCATTTTCTTTGGATCGGTCATGCCGCCTCCTCCTCAGCCTGATGACGGGGCAGCTGCAGGGTAATGCGGGCGCCGCCCCCGCCGTTTCGGCCAATGTCGATTTCGCCGCCGTGCTGTTCGACGATCTGCTTGACCATGGGCAAGCCCAGGCCGACGCCGTCGGGCTTGGTGGTGAAGAGAGGCTCGAAGATCTTCGACATAAGGTCGGGCGGGATTCCGGTGCCGGTATCGTCGAACGAGATTTCCACCCGCTCTCCCAGGATTCGCGTCGTAACCGTCAGGCGATGCGCCGAATCGCCGCCCGGGGCGTCCTGGTTCCCGGCCATGGCCTGACAGGCATTGTCGAAGAGATTGACGACGACCCGGCGGAAGCGGTCGGCGTCCAGAGGCACCGCCATGCCGTCGGCCGACAGATCACAGCGGAGCGTAATTCCCTCGGGCAGCGTCAATTCGTCGAGAACCGCCTTGAGCCAGGAGTCGATGGCCGTGGGTGCCAATTGGAGGTCCCGCACGCGCGTGTGGTCCAGCAGGTCGTCGATGATGCTCTCGCAGCGCCGAAGGCTGCGGTCGATCCGCTCCAAGGGGCGCTTGAGGTTCAGCTCCGCCTGCTCGGCCAGCACGGCAACTGCCGCGAGCGAATTCCGGATCGTTCCCAAGGGGTTCCTCAGGTCGTGGCCGACGGAGCCGATCAGCTGTCCCAGGGTCGCCAGGCGCTGTTTGCGGCTCAGGTCCTCCCGCGTTTCGCGCAGCTGGACCGAGCCGTCGGCGACCCGCTGCTCCAAGTCGTCGTTCAGGTCGCGCAGGGCCTCCTCGGCCCGCACGCGCTCCCGGATTTCCTCTCCGAGCTCTCGGTTCTTCTCCGCCATCGCCGCCTGGCTTTCCAGGATCTGGCGGTGCTGCTGGCTTATGGTCCTGCTGGCGCGCAAGACGATCAGAAGCAGGAACAGGTATATGAGCCCGAACAGTCCGAAGATCGCGAATCCGGCTCCGATAAACGACCTGCCCAAGTGGTGCGTGAGGGCGGTCACGTTGTCGTAGATTTCGACGATTGCCTCGACGTCGCCGCCTTCTCCGAAGATGGGTACGTAGCTCGAGAGGATGTCGGCGTCCGACACCGGATGACCAAGGGCGCCGATGTCGTCTCGGCGGGTCAGCTCGGAAGCCGTCCTGCCCGACAAGGCCGAGATCACTCCGGCCGAGCGGCTGTAGTCGGTTCCGATCTGGCTCTCCTGGGTCGAGAACAACACCATACCTTCCTGGTTTATGATCTTGACCTTGAACACCGTACGGCCATCGATCCGCTCCCCGACGATCTGCCGAAGCCGAGCGATCATGGAGCCGAACGCCGGCCCCTCGCCGCTCGAAGTCCCGGTCGAGCTCAGATAGGGTCCGAGAACGGGCCGAACGTCCGTCCACAGCGACTGTGCCATCGCGACGTTGGAAACCTCGCCGTGTTCCACCACGTGCTCGAGAACCGTGTGGCGATAGAGCATGACGATCAGGACGGTTGCCCCCAGCAGCGCGACGGCGCTGGCAATCGAGAAGTATCTGAGCAGCGGAAACACGTTTGGCCTCGATCCGCCTTCGGCCTTACGCCGCGGCCTGTTGCGTGCCGCAGAGCGGCAGCCAGAGGAGCACACGCGTGCCCTGCCCCGGCTCGCTCGTGATCTCGATGCCCCCGCCGTGCAGCTCCATGATCCGCTTTGCCGTCGGCAGGCCGACGCCCACGCCGAAGCCCCTGGTGCTGAACAGCGGCTCGAAGATCTTGGGCAGCACCTCCGGCGGGATGCCGGGGCCCTCGTCGCTCACCGAGATCTCCAGCCGGCCCCCGGCCAACCGGGTTTCGATCCGGACCGCCTTGGCGACATCCTCGTCGCCCGAGGCCTCGGCCTCGGTGATCGCTTGGCAGGCGTTATCGACCAGCTTGTCGATCACACACTTGATCTGCTCGGTGTCCACGAGCGCCTCCGCGCCGGGCGCATCCAGAGTACGGAAAATGGCGATCCCCTCGGGTGCGTCCTGCTCGTCGAGCCTTTTCGCGATCCAGTCGTCGATGGCGATGGCCGCCGTGTCCAGCTCGCGCTGCGCGGCGAAGTCCAGCAGGTCGCGGATGATACCGTCGCAGCGCTGGATGTTGCGGTCGACCCGCTCCAGCGCCCGCTCGACGTCCAAGCCCTTGCCGCGGGTGCTTTCGGCGACGGCGAAGACCGAGTTGCGCATCGCGCCCAGCGGGTTGCGCAGCTCGTGGCTCACCGTCGCGGTGATCTTACCGAGGACCGCCAGTCCCTCCGTCTCGAGCAGCTCGTCGAGCATGCCGTCGAACTCCTTTGCCAGAACGCCGATCTCGTCGCTGCGGTCCAGGGCCAGGCGCCGGCTGCGGTCTTTCGTCTTTGCGATGGAAAGCACCTTCTGCGTGAGGTTGGACAGGGGACCGATGACCACGCCCCGCAGCAGCAGCCACATGGCGATCATGTCGACCAGCCCCACCATGACCATGAAGAGCAGGGCGTAGTTGATGGTCTCCCACCCGATCGCGGTGATCTTCCTGGGCGTGTCCGCCCTGAGCAACAGGGCCGGGGCGCCAGCGGGGTCGCGTAGCAGCGTGTAACCCGAACGTATATTATCGTCCAATCCGCTGACGAGCGCGTCTCCTCCGGCCTCCAGCGAGACGACCGCCTCCTGCTCCATCGACGGGAGCGGGCTGCCGTCCAGCGGCCAGGCCTGGAAGTCCACGTGGGTCTGCTCGCGCAGCCGCGCTAACTCCGCGTCGTTGAAGAACCGGCCCATGATGAAGGTGCCCCGGCTCGGTCCTTCCACGTCACTGGTCAGGATGGCCCTCGAAGCGAAGTAGATCGGCCCCAGAGTGGTGTTCATAAAGCCCGTATGCAGGCTTTCCGTGTCCGCATGCTGAAGCACGGTATGTGTCGGAGAAAGGTTGTTGAGCGGAAAGTCGTCGGCTGGCAGCGAATTGCCCGTTTCCAGGTCGAAGAGCCCATACCAGAGGATCGCGCCGGCCGAATCGAAGATGTACAGGAAGTTCAGATTGATGGTTGCAAGAGAATCGAAATAGAGGTTGTCCTCCTCATAGGCCGGTTTCTCGCCGCCGGCGTATTCGTAGGTGTCGTCCCAATGCCCCCAGTCGGCGGTAAACGCCGCGAGAGATCGAAACTCGCCCTGAAAGGCATCCGTGACGCGATTGAGATTCTGCTCGGCGGCTTCCTCCTCCAACGATACGAAGCTGGGGAAGACGAGGTTCTGCAGGACCCCGAAATTCAAGGCCACGGAAAAGGTCAGGACACCGGCCAGCACCAACAAGGTCTTGCTTCCAAGTTTCATGCTCTGCATTCCCTAAACAAATCCGCACACAAGCCGAACAGGATTCCGGTCACGGCCGTGCGCCATGGACGACACGATTGATGGAAAAAGCCCTCGACCTGGGCTCTCTCCCAACGGTTTGCTCGCGCAGGCGCCACGGCCGGGCACCGGCAGCGTTCGCCGCTGGGGTCCAATTATCCCGTGATGTAGTTAATAAGATGTAAGAGAAAAATACTAGTTCATAAACAAAGTGCTAAGATATTGCGCTGGGCTGAACGGCCCGATTCAGTTGAATCGCCGCTGTGGCGTTCACGATCGGCAGGTGGCGCCGGCGAATTTCCCGGGTCCGGCTAGACCGGCAGCCACAACCGGGCGCGCAGGCCGCCGCCGGGGGCGTCCTCGAGGGCGATGTCGCCGCCGTGGCCGCGCACGATATCGCGGGCGATGGCCAGGCCCAGCCCGGTGCCGCCGGTGTCCGGGCTGCGCGAGCGGTCGAGCCGGTGGAACGGCTTGAACGCGTCCTCGCGCTCCGCTTCGGGAATGCCGGGCCCGTCGTCGTCGATCATGACCTCGACGATGTTCTTGCGCCGGCCGGCGCTGACCATGACGTGCTCGGCGTGGCCTTGGGCATTGCCGACCAGGTTGGCCAGGCAGCGGCGCATGGCCTCGGGCCTGAGCGGCAGGATCAACGTCTGCTCCACGTGCAGGTCGACGCTGCCGCCCTTCTCGCGGGTCATCTGGGCCACGATGTCGCGCAGCAGCTCCCCCAGGTTCGCCCGCAGCGGCTGTTCGGCCCCCTCGCCCCGGGCAAAGGCCAGGTAGCCCTCGACCATTTTCTCCATCTCCGCGACGTCCGAGGCCAGGTTGCCGACCTCCGGGCTTTCGCCCAGCAGGGCCAGCTGTAGCTTCATGCGGGTCAGCGGCGTGCGCAGGTCGTGACTGACCCCGGCCAGCATCTCGGTGCGTTGTCCGATCTGCCGCTTGATGCGCGAGCGCATCTGCAGGAAGGCCGCGGCGGCCAGGCGCACCTCGGTTGCCCCCTCGGGCCTGAAGTCCGGCACGTCGCGCCCCTTGCCGAAGCTGTCGGCGGCCCGGGCCAGGCGCCGGATTGGCCGCACCTGGTTGCGCATGAAGATCGTCGCCACGCCGAACAAGACGATAGAGCTGCCGACCATCCACATGATGAAGATGTAGGTGGTTGAGCTGAACAATCGCTGGCGCGGAACCCGGACCGCGAGGACGCCGACCGGCAGCTGGACATCGATCCGGACCATCTCGTCCGGCGCATCGGTGTCGATCACGAAGGGGTAGGGCAGGCGTTCCCGCAGGGCCTTGGTCAGCTTTCGATCCAGCACGCCCCAGCCGGGGGGCGCCGGATCGGCCTGCAGCCTGGCATCGTCGCGAACGGCGATGTCGAGCCACAGGCTGCGCCTGGCCAGGTCCAGCGCCGCCGCGCGGCTCTTGGCATCCGGTTCCGGCCCCATGATCCGGATCACCGCGGACACGTCTCCGGCGATGCCCTGGGCCAGCCGCTTGGTGATGGTGTCGTAGTGGCGGTCGTAGAAGACCCAGGTGGCGATCACCTGGACCAGGACCAGAGGGGAAACGATGATCAGCAGCGAGCGTCCCAGGAGGGTTCTCGGCAGGAACCGATTCATGGTCCGCTTGACCCGCTTGATCCGCGGACGCTTGCGCGGCGTCTGGGCCGTGGTCACCGCCATTCGCGTTTATCCCTCAATCGGGCATGAGAACATAACCGGTGCCGCGCACCGTTTGCAGATAACGCGGGAACTTCGGGTTGGCCTCTATCTTACGGCGCAAGCGGGTCATTTGCACGTCGATGGTTCGCGCGTTGCCGATGATCGGATTCTCGGCGGCCAGGTCGTCGCGCGACACGGGAACGCCGGGTTGTCGCGCCAGGGCTTTCAACAAGGAGACCTCGGCGGTGGTCAGGCGTATGAACTCCTCGCCCCGGCGCAACTCGTCGCGCGACAGGTCGAAGTGGTAGCCGCCGAAAAAAATCTCGCTCAGCTGCGGCGGCACGGGCTGGCGCATGCGGCGCAGGATCGCGTCGATACGCAGGATCAGCTCGCGCGGCTCGAAGGGCTTGGTCAGATAATCGTCGGCGCCGCTCGACAGGCCGGCGATGCGGTCGTTGGTCTCGCCCATGGCGCTCAGCAACAGGACCGGCACGTCGCTGGATTCGCGCAGCCACTGGGTCAGGTCCAGTCCGGTCTCGCCCGGCATCATGATGTCGAGCACCAGAAGATCGAAGTGGAAGGCCGCCAGCTGTTCGCGGGCGGCGCCCGCGTTCCGGGCGGTCGTGACCCGAAACCCCTGTTCGACCAGGTACCGGCGGAGTAGGTCGCGCAGGCGCGAATCGTCGTCGACCACCAGGATATGCGGCGCTTCGTCGGTCATGGTCGCGCACGATGACTGCGGTTGCTTGGCATAACAGGCCCTCGGGAACTAACGGCGCTGGGCAAGTTTCGGTTGCGCGTCGCGCGGCTCGAACCGCTTCCGGTCCTGCTCGTCGATCAGGCTCCGCAGCACCGTACGGAAGCCAGCGACCGATTCGGCGCCGGCGTTCCGGTAGGCGCGGGCCATGCGCCGCCGTTGGTTCTCGGTCAGCTGGCGTTCCAGGTCGTAGCCCCGGTCGGTCAGTTCGAGCAGGCGCCGCCGCCGGTCGCGCCGGTCGGACCGCTGGACGATGAAGCCTTCGCGGACCAGCTGGCCCAGCACGCGCGACAGGCTCTGCTTGGTAATCCCCAGGATGTCCAGCAAGTCGCTGACCGTGATCCCGGGATGACGGCCCACGAAGTAGATCACCCGATGGTGGGCCCGGCCGAAATTATACCGGGCCAGCATCTGGTCCGGCTCGGCCGTGAAATCACGATAGGCGAAGAACAGAAGCTCCATGCCCTGGCGCAATTCCTCCTCGCGCAGGAACAGAGGGTTCGCACCGCTTTTTAAGTCAGCCATGTTGACATATATGGCCCAAGAATGTTACATCGCGCAACCCGTATTCGACCGAAAATCGGTCATGCGGGGCGCGCGGGAAACCGCCGCCGGGGCAACCGGCTCGGGGGGCCGTAGCCGGCAAGGGCGTAACCCGACAGAGGCACTGAAGGGGTGGGAGAGGTCATGTCCATGCTTCCGTTCGACGACCGCGAGGGGCGGATCTGGTTCGACGGCGAACTGTTGCCGTGGCGCGAGGCAAAGGTCCACGTGCTGACCCACGCGTTGCACTACGCGAGCTGCGTTTTCGAGGGCGAGCGGGCCTACGGCGGGCGGATCTTCAAGATGACCGAGCATCACGAGCGGCTGCACAAGTCCGCCCGCGTGCTCGGCTTCGAGATCCCCTACAGCGTGGCCGAAATCGACGCGGCCTCCGAGCAGGTCATGGCGGACAACGGCATCGTGGACGGTTACGTGCGCCCGGTCGCCTGGCGCGGCAGCGAAATGATGGGGGTCTCGGCCCAAAACACCACGATCCACCTGGCCATCGCCACCTGGGAGTGGCCGGCCTATTTCTCGCCGGAGGCCCGCCTCAAGGGCATCCGCATGACGGTCTCCCAGTGGAAGCGGCCGGCCCCGGACACCGCGCCGACGGACTCCAAGGCGGCCGGGCTCTATATGATCTGCACCCTGTCCAAGCATGCCGCCGAGGCCAAGGGCTACAGCGACGCGCTGATGCTCGACTACCGCGGCCGGATCGCCGAGGCGACCGGGGCCAACATCTTCCTGGTGCAGGACGGTGTGCTCCATACCCCGGTGCCGGACTGCTTCCTCGACGGCATCACCCGGCGGACGGTGATCGCGCTCGCCAAGGAGCGCGGCTACGAGGTGGTCGAGCGGCCCATCATGCCCGAGGAGCTGGCCAGGACCAAGGAGGTCTTCCTCACGGGCACCGCGGTCGAGGTCACGCCGGTCAGCGAGATCGACGACTACCGCTTCACACCGGGGGAGATCACCAAGGATCTCATGACCGCCTACGACGCCGCGGTCAAACAGTCGCAGGACAAGGCCGCCAGCGCGGCGTAAACTCCAGGCAAATCCTTCGGAAGAGCCGGGCGGCGTCTTCCGGGCGCGCCGCCCGAAAGCATTCGAGGAACAGGCCCATGAGCCGAGCCTTCGTGAAGGAGCCGGACGGCGACGAGAGCGCCGGCGAGCTTCAGGACTTGCCGCTGAGCCCGCACGCCAACTATGTGACGCCGACCGGACTGGCGCAGCTCGAGGCCCGCCTGGCGGCCTTGGAGGCCGAGCGAAAGGCGCTTACCGTAAAGTCCGGCGACCTGGCGTCCAGACCGGCGCTCGCCCGCCTCGCGCGCGAGATCCGCTATTTCGAGGCGCGCATCGCCTCGGCCATCCTGGTGGACCTGGCGGGACAGCCCGCCGGGCGGGCCGCCTTCGGGGCCGTCGTCCGCGTGGCGGACGAAGAGGACAGGCGACGCGAGTTTCAGATCGTCGGCGAGGACGAGGCCGAGCCGGAGCACGGCAAGGTCAGCTGGGTTTCGCCCCTGGCCCGGGCACTGCAGGACGCCGAAGTCGGCGATATCGTCACCTGGCGGCGGCCGAGCGGCGACGTGGAGCTTGAGATCCTGGAAGTCCGCCGCCCGGAGGGCTGAGTCACGAGGGTCGCTATTCGGCGGCGTCCGGCTCCTCCGGCGCCCAGCGCGCCGCGGCCTCGTCGTCGCTCTCGCGGGCCTCGACCCACTTGGCGCCCGCCGGGCCCTCCTCCAGCTTCCAGAACGGCGCCTTGGTCTTCAGCCAGTCGATCAGGAAGCCGCAGGCCTCGAAGGCCGCCTGGCGGTGGGCGCTGGCGCAGGCCACCAGGACGATCCGCTCGCCCGGTTCGAGCCGCCCGGTGCGGTGGATCACCAGGCAGGCCTCGAGCGGCCAGCGCGCCCGGGCCTCGGCTTCGATGCGTTCGAGCATCTTCTCGGTCATGCCCGGATAGTGCTCGAGGGTCATGGCGCCGACCGTCTCGTCGCCGGCCATATCGCGCACCAGGCCGACGAAGACCGCCAGGCCGCCGACCTTGTGGTTGCCAGCGGTGAGCGCGGCCAGCTCTCGGCCCGGGTCGAAATCCTCCCGCTGGACGCGGATCATCTCGCGTCAGCCTCCGGTCACGGGCGGGAACAGGGCGACCTCGTCGTCCGGGCCGACCGGGTGGTTCGGCTCTGCGTATTCCTGATTCACCGCGACGCGCACCACCTGAAGGTCGGCCAGCGCCTCGGCGTAGCCCGGCCCCCGGCCTTTCAGCCAGGCCAGCAGGTCGCCCACGGTGGCGACCTCGCCGGGCGGGGTGACCTCTTCCACGGCGACGCCGGTCTTGGCCCGGAGCCAAGCGAAATAGAGCAGTTTCATGACGAGACCTCGCTGAATGGCAAAAAGTCGACCAAGGTGCCGGCCTCCAGATGGGTCAGCCCCTCCGGCAGCTCGACCAGGCCGTCGGATTCGACCAGCGACGACAGGATGCCGGCGCCCTCGCGCGGGAACTTGACGGCCTGCCAGCCGCCCTTGCCGTCGCGCTCCAGGCGCGCGCGCAGCCATTCGCGCCGGTCCTTCTTCTTCCTGTGGTCGAAGGCGGCGGCGACCTGGAAGTGATGGGGCGTCAGGTCCGTGCCGCCCATCAGGCGGAGGATCATGGGCCGCACGATGTTGAGGAAGGTGACCACGACGGCGACCGGGTTGCCTGGCAGGCCGACGAAGGGCACGCGGCCGACCTGGCCGAGCGCGATCGGGCGGCCGGGCTTGACCGCCAGGCGCCAGAGGTGCAGGTGGCCCAGCGTCTCAACCACCTGCCGGACATGGTCCTCCTCGCCGACCGAGACACCGCCGGAGGTGACGATCAGGTCGTGGTCGCGCGCCGCCGCGGCCAGGGCCTCTTCGACCGCCGCCCGCCGGTCGGGCAAGATGCCCAGGTCGCTCACCGCGCAGCCCAGGCCGCGCAGCAGCCCGCCCACGGTGTAGCGGTTCGAATCGTAGATGAAGCCCGGCTCGAGCGCCGCGCCCGGCTCGCGCAGCTCGTCGCCGGTCGAAAACAGGGCGGCGCGCAGCGGCAGCGACACCAGGAGCTCCCCGCGGCCGATCGCCGCCGCCTGGCCGAGGTCCTGGGGGCGCAGCCGCAGGCCGCGCTCCAGGACCACGCTGCCGGCCCGGATGTCCTCGCCGCTTCGGCGCCGGTTTGCGCCCTGCTTGATGCCCGGCCGGATGATCACCGTTTCGCCCTCGAGGCTGCAGTCCTCCTGCATCATGACCGTGTCCGGCCCCTCGGGCATGAGCGCGCCGGTGAAGATGCGGATCGCCTCGCCTCGCCGCGCCGGCCGGCCGAGCGGATGGCCGGCGGCCGCCCGGCCGGTCACGGGCAGCCGGGTCTCGTTTTTGGGATCCAGTTCGCCGAAATGGACCGCATAGCCGTCGACCGCCGAATTGTCGTGCGCCGGCACGTCGGCCGGCGCGGTGACCGTCTCGGCCAGGATGCGGCCGAGGCCGTCGTGCAGGGCGACCCGCTCACTGCCGGCGACCGGCGCCACCTTCTCGGCCAGCAGCGCCAGCGCCTCGGCCGTGGTCATCAGGCGGCTGCCCTGGGCGAAACAGTCGTCGGTCAATTGCGCCACTGGGTATCCTTTGTGCTCATGGGAGAAAGCCCGGGGTCCCGCGCCCTCTGCCTGCCCGGGACCGTCTCTGTCGTTCTCCGGACCATAGTATAGGTCGAAGCGGCTCCGTTAAGAAGAGCGAGCGATCCATCCCGGCAGGTCCTGCAAATAGGCGGTGACAGCGGCCGGTCCAAGACCCTGCAGGGCGGCTTTCCCCTGAGTTGCGGACCCAGAGATGTCCTGGGGATCTGTGTATGGTCGTTTTTCCGGCCCAGGGTGATCTTTTCATCTTTCGTTTACCAGTGTTAATAAACTACAAAGCGTAATAGAAGTGAGTTAGATTATTGGTATAGTGCTCGTGCGAAAGTGCGAAGGGCCTGTGGCCGGGCCGGTCTGCCGGCGGGTGGCCGATAGCGAAGCGGTTCCATCCCGAACAGGGCTCGAGGGCACCGTATCAGGATCGGACAGAGAGCCATAAGTTTGAACACTGCGAAACGGATATTCGGGCGCCTCGGGATACTGGACAGCCCCTCGTCCGCCCTCAAGCGCGCCGTCGGGGCCGTACTCTTGATGCTTGGGACGGTAGTGCCCGCCTTGGCTCAGAACGCGGTCAATCCCAAGGTCGACGAGCTGGTCGCCGCCATTCCTGGCCATTTCCCGCCCCAGTACGTGCTCGACGATGACGGAGAGCTGACCGGCTTTGCTCTGGATGTCGCCGAGCAGGTCGGGGCGTTGGCCGACTTGAGGTTCCGGTATCTTGTCGAAGAGGACTGGGTGGCGGCCTTCGACGCCGTGCAATCCGGCCGGGCCGACATCCTGATCAACAACGGAATCACCGAGGAACGCAAGCTCCTCTTCGATTTCACCGAACCCGTGGAAACGTTCCGTGTTTCCCTTTTCGTCCGCGAGGATACCCAGACGATCGAGGGCTGGGACGACTTGACCGGGCGAAAGGTGGCCGTGGGCAAGCTCCATGTCGGCGCCTACATGCTGGCGGACATGGGTGGCATCGATCTGGTGCTGACCGACGACGTTCCCGAAACCCTGTTCGCACTGCTTTCCGGGCAGGCCGACGCGATGGTCTATGCCGAGCCCGTGGCCTGGAAGGTGGCGCGGGAGATGGGGGTAGACCATCGACTGAGGGTCGTCGACACGCCGCTCGTCGAGATCAAGCGGGCCATGTCGATACCCAAGGGCAACCCGGAACTTCTGGCCCGCCTCGACCGTGCGATCGAGGCCTTCGTCGGCAGCCCGAAATACCGCGAGGTCTATGCGAAGTGGTACGGCCGCCCCGAGCCGTTCTGGAGCGCCGCCCGGGTAATGTGGATTATGGGCGCGGTCTTTGCCGTGTCTCTCGCGACGATGGTCGGCTGGCGCCAGTACTCGGTGCTCAAACTCAACCGCGACCTGCGGCAAAGCGAGGCGGGGCTGGCCGAGGCGCAGCGCCTCGCCCATGTCGGCAACTGGCGCTGGTCGATCGAACGCAACGAGCTCGTTTCCTGCTCGGAGGAATATGCCCGTATTTATGGGGTGGCACCCGACGAGATCCACGCCCTCATGAAGCAGCAGATGGAACGGGTGGTCCATCCGGAGGACCGGGATCGCGTCGTCGAGGCCTACAGAGGCGCTGACGAAGAGGGGCTCGGCTTCGAGATCGACTACCGAATCGTGCGCCCGGACGGCCAGGTGCGCCATGTCCTGGAAATCGGCGAAGCGGTTTCGAATACCCTCGGCCAAGCGGTCGAACAGGTCGGGACGATCCAGGACATCACCGAGCGCAAGCGGGCGGAAGAGGCGCTGCGGGAAAGCCTGGCCCACCTTCGCCATGCCCAGAAGATCGCCAAGCTGGACTACTGGGTCTGGGACACGAAGGAAAACAGGATCACCGTGCCCGGCGGACAGTCGAGCGTCATCGGTGCTTCGTCCGACGAGCTCCGCGGCCTGTCGGACGAGGTCTGTGTCGAGCGCTACGTCCACGCGGACGACCGCCAGCGGGTGCTGGAAGCCTATGGCCCGCCCTCGGCGAGAAACCCGGCCATAGATGTCGAATACAGGCTTGTCCGGCCCGATGGCGAGGTTCGCATCGTCCACGAAGTCGGCGAATCGGTGCTCGGCGAGAACGGCGAGATCGTCTCGCAGTTCGGCACTTTCCAGGACGTCACGGAACAGAGAGCGGCGGACGAGCGGTTCCGCCAGTATTTCGATCTTCCGCTTGTCGGTTCGGCGATCTATGCGCCGGACAAGAAATGGATCCGGGTCAACGACAGGCTCTGTGAGCTCTTCGGCTACAGTCGTGAAGAGCTACTTGAGCAAACTTGGGTCGACCTCACGCACCCGGACGATTTCGCCGAGAATATCCGGCTGTTCGACGAGGCGACCGCGCGCGCGCGCGATGGCTATACCATGGACAAGCGGTTTCTCCGGAAGGACGGCGAGGTCCTGTATGGCAGCATTTCCGTGCAGTGTGTGCGTCGGCCGAACGGTGATCCCAACTATTTCATCTTGTTGGTTCAAGACATCACCGAACGCAAGCGGGCGGAGGAGGCGCTGAGGGAGAGCCTGACCTATCTTCGGCACGCCCAGAGGATCGCCAAGCTCGACCACTGGATTTGGGACGCGAAGGCGAACGCGCTGGCCACTCCGGCCGGCACCCCGTCGGTGATCAGCGACAAGACAGAAGATTTCTTCGGCCTGTCCGACGAGGAATATGTCGAGCGGTTCGTTCATCCCGAAGACCGGGAGCGGGTCCTGGAGGCCTATGGTCCGGTCTCGGCAAAGAACACGGCAGTGGATGTCGAATACAGAATCGTCCGACCCGATGGTGAGGTTCGTTTCGTTCACGAGGTCGGCGAACCGGTTTTCGATCATGACGGCGAGTTGGCCAGGCAATTTGGTACTTTGCAGGACATCACAGACCGCAAGCGGATTGAAGAGACGCTACAGGAGCAATTGTCCTACCTTCGGCAAGCGCAGAAGGCCGCCAAGCTGGACAATTGGGTTTGGGACGCGAGAGACAACAAGATCACCTTGCCTGCCGGGGGTGGGGCGGTTCTGGGCACTTCACCTGAAGAGGTGTTTGGCCTCTCGGATGAGGAATATGTCGAGCGTTTCGTTCATCCGGAAGACCGGGAGCGTGTGCTGGAAGCCTATGGCCCGCCCTCGGCGAAGGCACCGGCCGTGGATGTCGAATACCGGATCGTCACTCCGGAAGGCGAGGTTCGTACCGTTTGGGAGATGGGCGAGCCGGTTTTCGACGAGACTGGCGAGTTGATCTGCCAAGTCGGAACATTGCAGGACATCACCGATCGCAAGCGGGCGCAGGAGGCGCTGCGCAAGAGCGAAGCGAGCCTGGCCAACGCGCAGCGCATTGCGCATCTGGGCAACTGGGAATGGGACGCGAAGAGCGACGATCTGTTCTGGTCGGCCGAGACCTACCGCATCTTCGGCCTCGAGCCGCGGGAGTTCAAGAAGCCCGTGGTGGGCTTCCTGGACTTGGTGCATTCCGGCGACCGTGAACGGGTTCGCCAAGCCTGGCGCCGCGCGTTGGAAGAGCGAATCCCCTACGACATCGTTCACCGGGTGGTCCGTGCGGACGGGGCCGTGCGATTCGTCCATCAGCAGTCCGAGGCCACCTACGATGATGACGGCGGGCCGGTCAGCGTGGCCGGCACGTTCCAGGACATCACCGAGAGCAAACGGGCCGAGGAGGCGCTCCGGGACAGCGAAGAGCGCTTCCGCGATTTTGCGGAGACGGCGTCCGACTGGTTCTGGGAGATGGACGAGAGCCTGCGCTTCACCTACCTTTCGGAGCGCTCCGAGGAGGTCATGGGCGTGCCGATCAAGGAGGTGATCGGCCTGACGCGCAAGGAACTCTACGACCGCCATGTGACCGCGTCCGAGAAAAATGATCGCGAGAAATGGCGAGCCCACTACGATCTAATCAATGATCGACAGGCCTACCGCAATCTCGAGGTGACCTGGTGCTATCCGGACGGATCGGAACGGACCTTCGCCCACAGCGGTAAGCCGGTCTTCGACGAGGCGGGCGCATTCCAGGGCTACCGGGGAACCGGGGTCGAAATAACGGACCGGAAGAAAGCCGAAGCCGCGCTGCGCCACAGCGAGGAACGCTTGCGGGGGCTGTTCGAGCAGGGCGCGGTCGGCATGGCCAACGCGGCGCCCGACGGCCGAATCCTCCGGGTCAATAATGCCTACTGCGATTTCACGGGCTACGCCGAATCCAAGTTGATCGGCAAGCGCTTGGACTTGGTCATCCATCCGGACGATCTGCGAGAGGCTATCGCACATCGGCAGTCGGTGCTTGACGGTAAGTCGGTGGACGCGATGCACGAGCGGCGCTACCGACACAAGTCCGGCGAGGAGCGCTGGGGCCTCGCCGGGGTGGCTCCATTGCGCGATCCGGATGGCGCGGTGGAGGGCTATATCGTTCAGGTGCAGGACATTACCGAGCGCAAGCGGATTGAAGGTCAAATCCGCAAGTTGAACGAGGAACTCGAGCAGCGGGTCGAGGCGCGCACGGCCGAGCTGAGCGCGGCCCAGGAGGAGCTCGTGCGCAAGGAGCGGCTCGCCGCCCTCGGGCAGTTGACCGGGACGGTGAGCCACGAGCTGCGCAACCCCCTGGGGGCGATGCGCACCTCGCTCGCGGCGATCAGGAAACTGGCGCGCGACGGCGACCCAATGCTCAAGCGGTCTGTCGAGATCGTCGATCGCAGCGTCACCCGCTGCGACAACATCATCGGCGACCTGCTCGACTACTCACGGATCCGGAACCTGGCGCTGGAGCCCACGGCCTTGGACGGCTGGCTCGAGCGGCTGCTCGACGAGTACCAGCCGCCGCTGGGCATCAGGCTGCACTCGGACCTCGATGCGGGGGCGGAACTCGCCCTGGACCGGGATCGCTTGCGCCAGGTGGTGATCAACCTGCTCGACAACGCCTGCCAGGCCATGACGCCGGAGGAGGGGCGCGCGGCCGGGAACGGAGAACGCCTCCTGACCGTCGCGACGCGTGTAGCCGACGCGCGCGTGGAGCTGTCGGTGAGCGACACCGGACCGGGCATCTCGCCGGAGGAGGTCGACAAGGTATTCGAGCCGCTCTACAGCACCAAGGCCTTCGGTGTTGGGCTCGGGCTGCCGCTCGTCCGGCAGATCATTGAGCAGCACGACGGCGGGATCGAGGTCGACCGCACGGCGGCGCGCGGTACGCGCATGGTTCTGTGGCTGCCGCTGGAGGTCGAGGCCCGGAGGGCCGCTTTATGAGATTGCTCGAGGGCAGCTCGGCGACCTACGCCGTAGGCGAACTGATGCCTGGTTTGACGACAGCGCGAATGGAGGTGCCAAGTGGGAACTGCCGTGATAGCCGATGAGGTGAGCCGGGCGGAGGCCGGCGCCAAGCGTCGCGTCCTGATCGTCGATGACGACCGGGACTTCGCCGAGAGCCTGCACAATTATCTGCTGCTCGAGGGCTATGACGTCCGAATGGCGTTCAGCGCGGAGCAGGCCCGGCGGGCCGTCGAGGATTTCGACGCGCAGGTTGCGATCCTGGATTACCGGCTCGGTCCCACCGTCGGCGTGGACCTTGTTGCCCCCCTCAAACGGCGGCGGCCGGGGATCGTCTGCATACTGGCAACGGCCTTTGGCGACATGGATTCGGTCGTCAATGCGCTGCGCAACGGCATCTACGACTATTTCGGCAAGCCGTTGCACACGGAAGAGCTGTTGCTGACCCTGGATCGCTGCTTCGACTTGCTGCGGCTCGAGCAGGAAAAGCGGTCGGCGGAAGAGGCTCTGCGCGAGGCGGGGAAAATGGCCGCCGTGGCGCAGATCGCCGGCGGCGTCGCGCACCATCTCAACAACCTGCTGATGATCATGCTGGGCAACGTAGAGCGGCTGAAGGTGCGGATGGAGGATGCGCCGGATCAGGTGAAGCTGGCCGACGGCCTGATGCGTGCGATCGAGTGCGCCGCGGACATCAACCACAGTCTGGTGACCTTCACCCGCCGCCAGGTGCTGCGTGCCAAGACGGTCGACGTGAACGACGTGCTGACGGGACTGCAGGACGACCTACGGCAAGCCCTGGGCGAGCCGGTGCAGACCCAGGTGGTGACGTCGCGCGACCTGTGGCAGGTTTCGGTGGACGCCGCGCAGCTCGAATTGGCGCTCCTAAACATTGCGCGCAACGCCGGCGACGCCATGCCGGAGGGCGGAAGCCTGATCATCACGGCCGCCAACGTCGACGTGCCCGGCGCCGCGGGAAATCTGGAGCGCGACCTGTCGCCCGGCCAATATGTCGTGCTGACGCTCAGCGATACCGGTACCGGCATGGCGCCGGAGGTGGCGGAGCGGGCCTTCGAGCCGTTCTTTTCGGGACAGAGCCTGGCCGAGAAGACCGGGCTCGGGCTCAGCGTCGTCTACGGCTTCGCCAAGCAGTCGGGCGGCACCGTCACCCTCGAGAGCCTGGAGGGCTGCGGCGCCACGGTACGGCTCTATCTGCCCCGGGCGCAAACGGCCGATCCCGCGGCCGAGGTGCCCACGGCGTAACGGCCGGGGGACAAGGACCGCGGCAGCGCTCAGGCGGCCCCGTTCGCCGCGGCCTCGAGCCCGCAGTGGGCGATGATGAACGCGGCGATCGCCTCGGCGTCGTTGAGATCGAGCTGCGGCAGATCGAGCCCGGGCAGGGGCGCGTCGCTCGCCACGGCGACGATCCTGGGGTCGTTATGGCACAGCAGAGGCTTGCCCCGGGCGGGCCGGTGGACCTCCAGCTTCTCGTAGTTCTCGCGCTTGAAGCCCTCGACCAGCAGGAGGTCGACCGGCGCCATTTGCCGCATCAGGTCCGCCACGGTGGGTTCCGGCTCGCCGCGCAGGTCGCGCATGAGGGCCCAGCGCCGGGCCGAGGCGACCATGACCTCGGTGGCGCCGGCCGCGCGGTGCTCGTAGGAGTCCTTGCCCGGCGTGTCGACCTCGAAGCCGTGGTGGGCGTGCTTGAGGGTCGATACGGACAGGCCATAACGCACCAGCGCCGGAATCAGCTTGGTGACCAGGGTCGTCTTGCCGCTGCCGCTCCAACCGGCCAGTCCGAAGACCCTCATGATCGCCTCCCCGCCCCGCCTGACGCCCGGCTAGTCGGCCATCATATGCTTGAGGCCGCGGCGCAGGTAGTCGTAGCCGGTGATGAACGTGAGCAGCGCGGCGATCCACAAGCCGACCTCGCCGATCGTCTGGACCGGCAGGACGGCGGGTCCGGTATCGCCGACGATGAGAAAGCCGAGGGCGAACATCTGGATAACGGTCTTCCACTTGGCCAGGCTGCTGACCGGCATGGGAACGCGGATCTCCGCCAGGTATTCGCGCAGGCCCGAGACCAGGATCTCGCGGCACAGGATGACCAGCGCCGGCAGGATCACAACGCCCTGGATGCTGTCCATGCCGACAAGCATGAGGATCACCGCGGCGACCAGCAGCTTGTCCGCGATCGGATCGAGGAACCGGCCCAGGGGCGAGACCTCGTTGAGGTGCCTGGCGAGGTAGCCGTCGAAGTAGTCCGTGATGGCGGCCAATCCGAAGAGGCCGCAGGCCAGCCAGCGGGGATAGGCGCCGTCGAGATAGAACAACGGCACCAGAATCGGAATGATGACGATGCGAAGAAGCGTCAGCAGGTTCGGCAGGCTGGTCAGCATGGCCCCTTGTATCCGATGTCTCTATGTAACCGAATGTATCCGACGGGTCTTCGCGCAACAACGGGACCCTTGTATCACACGCATGGCCGAGGGTTAGCTAATTTCGGTTATGCCGGCCGCGTTACGCGGCGCCGTGGAAGTGGTCGTAGATCCGGCGCGCGACCGCCTTGCTGATGCCCTCGACCGCTTCCAGGTCGGCCAGGCCGGCGCGGCCGACGGTCTGGGCCGAGCCGAAGTGATGCAGCAGCGCCTTCTTGCGCTTGGCCCCGATGCCGGCGATATCGTCCAGGGCCGAGCGCAGGCGGGCCTTGCTCCGCCCGCTGCGGTGCGTGCCGATGGCGAACCTGTGCGCCTCGTCGCGCAGGCGCTGCAGGAAGTAGAGCACCGGATCGCGCGGCGGGAGCAGCAGCGGGTCGCGCCCCGGCAGGAAGATGCGCTCGCGCCCGGCGTCGCGCTCCGGCCCCTTGGCGATGGCGCCGACGGCCAAGTCCTCCAGGCCGAGGTCGGCCAGCACCTCGCGGGCGACGTTCAGCTGGCCGCGGCCGCCGTCGAGCAGCACCAAGTCGGGCCAGTGCTCGGTCTCGCGCTCCGGATCCTCCTTGAGGGCCCGCGAAAAGCGGCGCAGCAGAACCTCGTGCATCATGGCAGTGTCGTCGCCCGGCGCGAAGCCCTCGCCGGGCACCGGCCGCCGGGCCCCGGGCTTTCGAGCGCCCTTGATGCGGAACTTGCGGTAGGCGGCCTTCACGAAGCCGTCCGGCCCGGCGACGATCATGGCGCCGTAGGCGTTTTCGCCCTGGATGTGGCTGTTGTCATAGACCTCGATGCGCCGCGGCGTGGCCTCGAGGCCGAGGCGCAGGGCGAGCTCCTCGAGCAGCCGGCGCTGGGTGCTGCTCTCGGCGAGGCGTCGGGCGAGCGCTTCGCGGGCGTTGGCGAGCGCGCCTTCGATCAGCTTGCGTTTGCCGCCGCGCTTGGGCTGCAGCAGGGTCACCTTGTACCCGGCGCGCTGGCCCAGCGCCTCGGCGAGCAGGGCCCCTTCCTCGAGGCCGTGGCTGAGCAGTACCAGACGCGGCGTCGGCTTGTCGTCGTAGAACTGGGCGACGAAGGCGGACAGCACGGTGGCCGCGTCCAGGTTCCTGTCGTGCGAGGGAAAGTAGGCGCGGTTGCCGTAGTTGCGGCCGGCCCGATAGAAGAACACCTGGATGCAGGTCTGGCCGGCGTCCTGGTGGGCGGCGATCGCGTCGGCGTCGTCGATGCCCTCGACATTGATGTCCTGGTGCGACTGGATGTGGGCCAGCGCGCGGATGCGGTCGCGGTAGACCGCCGCGGTCTCGAAGTCGAGCCGGTCCGAGGACTCCTGCATCGCGCCGCCGAGCCTCTGCTGGACCGCCTTGGAGTGGCCGCTCAGGAAGTCCCTGGCCTGCTCGACCAGCGCGCCGTAGTCGGCCCGCGCTATGCGCCCGACGCAGGGCGCCGAGCAACGCTTGATCTGGTACATCAGGCAGGGTCGCGTGCGGCTGGCGAAGACCGCGTCCGAACAGGAACGCAGCAGGAACGCCTTCTCCAGCGCGGTGATGGTCCGGTTGACCGCGCCGGCCGAGGCGAAGGGGCCGAAGTAGTCGCCCTCGCGGCTGTGCTGGCCACGGTGCTTGGTGATCTGCGGGTGGTCGTGGCCGCCGGCGATCAGGATGTAGGGAAACGATTTGTCGTCGCGCAGCAGCACGTTGTAGCGCGGCATAAGCCGCTTGATCAGGTTGCTCTCGAGCAGCAGGGCCTCGGTCTCAGTGTGGGTCGTGACCACCTCGAGGCGGGCGGTTTCGGCCACCATGCGCTGCAGGCGCCGGGGCAGCTTGGCGAGTTGGACGTAGCTGGCGACCCGCTTGCGCAGGTTCTGCGCCTTGCCGACGTAGAGCGCGTCGCCCCGCCGGTTGAGCATCCGGTAGACCCCCGGCGCGGCCGGTAACGTCTTCAGGGCATCGCCGATTGCGGCCAGACCGCGGGCCAGCGAGGCCGAAGCCGCTTCGCGCGGGCCGGGCGGCGGCTCCGCCTCCGGCGCCATGGCCGAACGCTTGCCGCCCGCCGAGGGATCTTCTGTCCGGCGGCGTCCTCGTGTTCTCACCATGGAGGCAATCTCGCCATCTGGGCGCCGCTGGTCAATCTTCGCAGCGGGGCTGTGTCAAAAAACGGACATGATCTGTCCACGGTTTCTGTGGGTAACATTGTGTATATCCCACGGTCGAGGGTCCGTCTCCCTAGCAGAATCAAGGTTTTCTTAATCTTGCCCATTTTTTAGGCACTTATTATAACCATTTGAAATAACAAAAGAATTTTATAGTCAATAGCCAAACCGCTTGCGTTAACGATATTTCCAGCTTGACTCCCGTGACCGAATTCGGCCCGGCGTGTCGCTGTGTACAACTTTCTCGCGTCGGTTCCTAGAAACGCCGCAATGGCAAGGTTTTAGGTCCCGTTCGTGCCGGTCGGCATGAAGCCGAGGGCGCGCACGCTACGGCTCTCTGAGATACTCCACCGCGACGCCGACGCCGCCGACGTCGGAATAGCGGTCGAGCTTCTCGATCCGAACCTTTACCGCGCGGACCCGCGCATCGAAGAAACAGGCCCGGGCGATCTCTCCGGCCAGGGTCTCGAGCAGCCGGGCGGTGGTGCCGGTGCAGGCTTCGCGCACCTTGCCGACCAGCTGGCCGTAGTTGACCACCTCGGCGATCTTGTCCTCCTCCGGGGCACTGGGCTCGACCTCGACCTCCAGCGTGACCCGGATCCGCTGCGGCCGGGCGCGTTCGTCCGCGGACACGCCGATACTGGACTGCACCGTCAGGTCGCGCAGGACGATGCTCTGCGCCGCAGGCACGAGGCCGCCGCCGCCCGGCGGGGCGTTCTTCGGTTTCCGGGGCGCTGGCCCGGTCATGGAGCGCCCGCGCCGCGGTGGTCCGGTCGACTGCGCATGACGGTCACTCCTCGGGTGCGGAACTCTGGCCGCCTTGGGCCCAGCCGAGGTGCTGGCCGCCGTCCAGGGCGATCATCTGTCCGGTCATGGATCTGGCTGCGAGCAGGAAGCGCACGCCGTCGGCGACCTCCTCGGGCGTCGGCCCGCGGCCGAGCGGGACGGCGGCGCACTGCGCCTCGAACTGGGCCCGGCTCTGGCGTTCGCTCGGCAGGGTCGGCCCGGGGCCGATCGCATTGACCCGGATGCGCGGCGCCAGAGCCAGCGCCAGGGTGCGGGTCAGCGTCCAGAGCGCGGACTTCGATACGGTGTAGCTGAGGAAATGGGGAGTCAGGTTCCAGACCCGCTGGTCCAGCAGGTTGACCACGGCGCCGCCCTGCGGCTCGGGCAGGGCCCGCGCGAAAGCCTGGGTCAGCACCAGGGGCGCGCGCAGGTTGGCCTCGATGTGCCAGTCCCAGGTCTCGCGGCTGGCGGACCCGACATGGTCGTGGCCGAAAACCGCGGCGTTGTTGACCAGGCAGCCCAGCGGTCCCAGCGCCTCGACAGCGCGGGGCACCAGCCGGGCGCTGTCGCTCTCGCGCGCCAAGTCGGCCTGGAGCGCCACGGCGCGCCCGCCGGCCGCCTCGATCTCGCGGGCGAGCGCCTGGGTCTCCCCGGCGGAGCGGTTGAAGTGCAGGGCGATGGCCCAGCCGTCGCGCGCCAGGGCGCCCGCGATCGCCCGGCCGATCCGCCGGCCCGCGCCGGTCACCAGCGCGGCCCGCGGATAGGCCTCCGGGTGGGCGCCTTTGGGTCCGGTTCCGGTCATGGCCCGCAGGATGCAGAAGCCCGGCCTCCGGCACAAGGGGCAGAACGGAGCCCGCGCGGGCGGCGGGATCGACCGGGGCCGGCTTTTGTGGAAAGATCCGGTCCCTTCGCCGCGGCGCCGCCGAGGAGACGAAATGCCGATCCCACGCATCGATCTTTACAGCGACACCCAGACCCGGCCGTCGCCCGCGATGCGCCGGGCGATCGCCGCGGCCGAGGTCGGCGACGAGCAGCGCGGTGAGGATCCGACGGTCAACCGCCTGCAGGAGATGGTTGCCGAGCTGCTGGGCAAGGAGCGCGCGCTTTTCCTGCCGTCCGGAACCATGTGCAACGAGATCGCCTACCGGGTCTGGGGCCGTCCCGGCGAGGAGATCATTCTCGACCGGACGGCGCACGCGCTGCACTACGAGACCGGCGCGCCGGCCGCGTTGTCGGGCCTCATGACGCGGCCGCTGGAGGGCCTGCGCGGCGTGTTCGACGCCGAGATGGTTGAGGCCGCGGTGCGGCCGCGGGACAGCCGGCACGCACCCCGCTCCGCCTTGGTCTCGATCGAGCAGACCAGCAATCTGGGTGGCGGCCGGGTCTGGCCCGTGACGCGGATCGAAGAGGTGGCTGAAGCGGCACGGCGTCACGGCCTGCCGGTCCATATGGACGGCGCCCGCCTGCTGAACGCCGTGGTGGCGAGCGGTGTTCCGGCGCGTGATCACGCGGCGTCCTGCGACAGCGTCTGGATCGACCTCTCCAAGGGGCTCGGCTGTCCGGTCGGGGCCGTGCTGGCCGGCGGCTCGGACTTCGTCGAGGAGGCCTTTCGCTGCAAGCACCTGTTCGGCGGCGCCATGCGCCAGGCGGGGATCATCGCCGCGGCCGGCGTCTATGCGCTGGACAATAACGTCGAACGGCTGGCCGAGGACCATGCCCATGCCAGGCAGCTCGGCGAGGGGCTGGCGGAGATTTCCGGCCTTCGGATTGACCCGGCGGAGATCGAGACCAACATGGTCTACTTCGAGGTCGACCCGGCGCGCATGACGGCGCCGGATTTCTCCGCGAGGCTGCTGGCGCAGCATGGAGTTAGAATCGGTGCCGTCGGCCCGCGGCAGATGCGCGCCGTCACCCACTTGGACGTGGCCGCCCCGGACATCCCCGCGGCGCTCCGCGCCATGGCGGCCGTTCTGGCGGCGTAACACCAAAGGTCACTGATAATTCCGAGGGGCGTGTCGGACTGCGCCCCTTCAAACCGGATCGGCTTCTGCCGGGCAGTTGAATTCGGATCGCTCGACCATCCGCGAGACCATCCGATCGAGGCGCTTGCCTTCGGCGATCACCGCTTCGAGAAACCGGGCGCGTTCCACCTCCGGCATGTCTGGATAGTCGCGCAGGATCTCGGAGCTGGCGAGGATCGACGTGAGCGCGGACTGCAGTTCGAGAACAGCGTCCGGAACCGGGGGATCGGCCGCCGCTCCGCCCGGGGTCCGTCCGGCCTCGGTCTTGCCCTGGGAAGGCCGGTCGTAGCTTCCGTCGACGCTAATCGGCATGGTAAACCTCCGTCGGTACGCACGTCTCCCTTCCCCCTCGAGCCGCAGCGCGCGCCCTGGTGAGGCACCCAACGGTCTTCTAAAAACCTAGTATATCCGGTGCAGGAATCAAGGATTGTTGTGCGATGCACAAAGATAGAGCGACAGGATTGCAGCAAGGTGTTACCAGCAATGCGATATCACATTCATCAAAATATTACAAATACTTACACAACAGAAAGCAGAGACGCCAGAGATCGCCCGAGCACATCTACCTTGGAGAAGATCCGATGAAGAGGCTTGCGATTGTGCATTGCAATATTGCCTCGTCTTGCACGTTCCAGTGGGAATGTGACTCAGCTAGAGCTTCGCGACGACGGCCTACGACTACCCCTGTCCCTTGCCGGTCAGGCGCCGGGAATATGACCGTTCTTGAACAGCAGGCCGATGTATAGCGCGTAGGCGACGAGGAAGGCCGCGGCCTCGCCGCGGCCGATGCGCCAGCCGGTCACCATGGCGGCGAAGGCGACCACCGTGACCCCGGCCATGAACCAGACGTCGAAGTCGAGCAGTTCGGGGGTGACCGTGAACGGCGTGGTCAGCGCCAGGGCGGGAATGATCGCCATAATGTTGAAGAGATTGGAGCCCAGGACGTTGCCCAGCGCGACCTCGGGGTGGCGCCGGAAGCTGGCGACCACCGCGGTGGCCAATTCGGGCAGCGAGGTGCCGACGGCGACCAGGGTCAAACCGATGACCGCCTCCGACACGCCCGCGGCGCGCGCCAGATCGACCGCGCCGTCGACCAGCAGCTTCGAGCCGACGACGAGCACGCCGACGCCGCCGACGACGAAGAGCAGCGACACCGGCATCGAGGCGCAGAGCCGAATGCCCTCGGGCGCCGGCGCGGCTTCGGCCTTGTTGTTCAGCTTGCGGTCGCGCCGGTAGCTGTAGGCGAGGTAGGCGATGAGCAGGGCCAACATCAGGGTGGCGTCGACCCGGTCGAGGGTGCCGCTCACCGCGAAAACGATGAAAAGCGCGGTGCTGGCGATCATCGCCAGGCCGTCGCGCAGTACGTTGTGCGGTCGGGTCTCCATCGGATAGAGCAGCGCCGCGACCCCCAGGATCAGCAGGATATTGGCGATGTTGGAGCCGATCACGTTGCCGACGCCGATGTCCGGCGCCCCGCGCAGGCCGCTGGCCACCGCGACCACCATCTCCGGCATCGAGGTGGCGGCCGCCACCACGGTCATGCCGATCAGCAGGGACGACAGGCCCAGACAGCGCGCCAGGGAGACGGCGCCGCGCAAGAGGATTTCTCCGCCGAACAGCAGCAGCAGCAGGCCGCCGACCACCATGCAAAGGGCCAGGAAGGTCACGCCGGATGTCTTTCCACCGGGACGTTCGTCCCGGGCGGGGGCACCCCTGACGCGCGTCGCGGCGGTGCGCGTAGGCCCTCCACGGGCATGCGGCAGCCCGGCGCTGGTTTCTGGTTTCCGTCTTGCTTCACGCCGGCTTGTCCCGCTGCCGTCAACTTCGCTCTGTCCGGCCCCGGACGCCCCGGATTCCGTGCCGGTTCGCGGCCGCGCAAGGGCGTCCGCCACTCGGCACTAGATGCGGCCTCGGCGCCGCTACTTCAATGGGTCCGGCCGATTTTGCGGCAGAGTCCCGCCGTGAGTATTCCGGCCGGGCCGGGCCTGGGGCTCATGTGTCGCTCTTGTCGGGCCGGAGCTTGAGCGCGGCGGAGTTCATGCAGTACCGCTGGCCGGTGGGCTCGGGCCCGTCGTCGAAGACGTGCCCCAGGTGCGCGTCGCAGCGCGCGCAGAGCACCTCGGTGCGCTCCATCGACAGGCTGCGGTCGGTCTCGGTTTCGACCGCCTCGGGGCCGATCGGCTGCCAGAACGACGGCCAGCCGCTGCGCGAATCGTACTTGGCCGCCGAGCTGAACAGCGGCGTGCCGCAGCATACGCAGGCATAGGTCCCCGGGGTCTTGCAGGCGTTGTACGCGCCGGTGAAGGCCCTCTCGGTGCCCGCCTGGCGCGTCACGTGGTATTGCTCCGGGGTGAGCAGCCGGCGCCATTCGGCATCGGTCTTGCTGATCTTGTCGGTCATGATGTGGTGCTCCGCTCCCCCAAGGCTTCCTCGAACACGCTACGGCGTGACGATACTAGCCCGGATCGGGACGGGGAGACAAAGCCGCAAGAAAGAGATCGGCGGGTCGGCCTACTGCGGGGCCCGGACCGAGACCAGGGGGTTGTCGAGGTAGTGGCCGGCGGTTCGCGGGTCGATCCGCCAGAGCAGGTCCTCGATCTCCCGCGCCTTGGCCTCGCAGGAGTCGAGCGCCCCATAGGCCTGCAGCTTGAGCACCGGGTCGACCGGTTCCTTGGTCAGCTTGCGATAGGCGGCTTCCTGCAGCGGCTTGCACGCCACGTTCAGCGGTTTC
>JAOUCL010000406.1 GCA_029859805.1 Rhodospirillales bacterium
CGGCTCTCGAGGGGCGTGTGCTGGCGGGGCGGCCGGGCGACCGCCTCGACCCGCGGGACCTGATGGCCTTCTTCGCGGCCAACGGCTATGAGCGCTCCGAGACCGTGGGCGAGCCCGGCGAGTACGCGCTGCGCGGCGGCATCGTCGACGTCTACCCGCCGGGCGAGGCCCAGCCGCTGCGCCTGGACTTCTTCGGCGACGAGCTGGAGTCCCTGCGCCGCTTCGACCCGCTAAGCCAGCGCACGACCGGCACGGCCGAGAGCTTCGCGCTCAGGCCGGTCAGCGAGGTGGTCCTGGACGAGGCGGCGATCGCGCGTTTCCGCAGCGGCTACCGCGAGGCCTTCGGCGCGGTGCGCGGCGACGACCCGCTCTACGCGGCGGTCAGCGCCGGCCGGCCGCACCCGGGCCTGGAGCATTGGCTGCCGCTGTTCTACGACGCGCCCGAGTCCCTGTTCGACTACCTGCCGGAGGCGCCGGTCACCCTCGACCACCAAGCCGAGGAGACCTGCCAGGCCCGGCTCGAGACCATCATGGACTTCTACGAGGCGCGCCGGAACCTGCAGGGCGCGCGCGAGACCGGCGGCTGGCCCTACCGGCCCCTGGTGCCCGAGCGGCTCTATCTGGACGGCCCGGAATGGCGCGACCGCTTGGCCGCGCGGCCCGGCGGGCAAATGTGGCCCTTCGCCGCGCCCGAGGGCGGGGCGCCGGGGCTCGCCGCCGAGGTGCTGGATGCGGGCGGCCGCCGGGCCCACGACTTCGCCGAGGCGCGGGCCGCCGCCGACGGGCGGCTCTACGACGCCGTGCGCGACTTCGTCCTAGGCGAGCAGGCGGCGGGCCGCCGGGTCCTGGTAGCCGCGTTCAGCGCGGGCTCGCTGGACCGCCTCGGGCACCTCCTGGCCGAGCACGGGATCGCGCACGAGGCCAAGGTCGGGTCCTGGGCCGAGGTTGCGGGCCTCGCCCCCGGGACCCTGGGGCTGATCACGCTCGGGCTCGAGCAGGGCTTCGGCACCGCCGAGGTCACGGTGATCGGCGAGCAGGACATTTTGGGCGAGCGCCTGGCCCGGCCCGCCGCCAAGCGCCAGCGGCCGGAGAACTTCCTGACCGAGGTCTCGGCGCTCCACGACGGCGACTTCGTCGTCCACATCGAGCACGGCATCGCGCGCTACGAGGGCCTGGAGACGCTCGACGTCGGCGGCGCGCCGCACGACTGCCTGAAGCTGATCTACCACGGCGGCGACAAGCTCTTCGTGCCGGTCGAGAACATCGAGGTGCTGTCGCGCTTCGGCTCGGAGGAGGCCGGGGCCGAGCTGGACCGCCTGGGCCAGGGCCAGTGGCAGGCCAGGAAGGCGCGGGTCAAGGCGCGCATCAAGTCGATCGCCGACGAGTTGATCAAGGTGGCGGCCGCCCGCCAGCTCAAGACCGGCGAGGCCATGATTCCGGCCGAGGGCCTCTACGAGGAGTTCTGCGCCCGCTTTCCCTATCCCGAGACCGAGGACCAGCAGCGCGCCATCGAGGACACGCTGGACGACCTCGGCGCGGGCCGGCCGATGGACCGGCTGGTCTGCGGCGACGTCGGCTTCGGCAAGACCGAGGTGGCCCTGCGCGCGGCCTTCGTCGCGGTCATGACCGGCCGCCAGGTCGGGGTCGTCGTGCCGACCACGCTGCTCGCCCGCCAGCACTTCCGGACCTTCGGCGAACGCTTCGCCGGCCTGCCGGTCAAGATCGCCCAGCTGTCGCGGCTGGTCTCGGCGCGCGAGGCCGCCGAGGTCAAGGCGGGCCTGAAGGACGGCCGCCTGGACATCGTGATCGGCACCCACGCGCTGCTCGCCAAGAGCGTCGAGTTCCGCGACCTGGGCCTCCTGGTCGTCGACGAGGAGCAGCACTTCGGCGTCAAGCAGAAGGAGCGCCTCAAGCAGCTGCGCGAGGACGTCCACGTGATCACGCTCAGCGCCACGCCGATCCCGCGCACCCTCCAGCTGGCGCTCACCGGGGTCAAGGAGATGAGCCTGATCGCCACGCCGCCGGTCGACCGGCTGGCGGTGCGCACCTTCGTGCTGCCCTACGACCCGGTGGTCGTGCGCGAGGCGATCCTGCGCGAGCACTACCGCGGCGGCCAGGTGTTCTACGTCTGCCCGCGCATCGAGGACCTACCGAAGCTCGAGGAGCGGCTCGAGAAGCTGGTGCCGGAAGTCAAGCTGGGGGTCGCCCACGGCCGCCTGACCCCGGCCGAGATCGAAACCGTAATGACCGGCTTCGTCGACCGCCGCTTCGACCTGCTGCTCTCGACCAACATCATCGAATCCGGTCTCGATATCCCGAACGCCAACACCCTGGTCATCCACCGCGCCGACATGTTCGGCCTGGCCCAGCTCTATCAGCTGCGCGGCCGGATCGGGCGGGCCAAGCTGCGCGGCTATGCCTATCTGACCCTGCCGCCGGGCCGTCTCCTGACCCCGGCCGCCGAGAAGCGCCTGCACGTCATGCAGACCCTCGATACGCTCGGCGCCGGCTTCTCCTTGGCCAGCCACGACATGGACATCCGCGGCGCCGGCAACCTGCTGGGCGAGGAGCAGTCCGGGCACATCCGCGAGGTCGGCATCGAGCTCTACCAGCAGCTCCTGGAGGAGGCGGTGGCCAATGCGCGGGCCGGCGGCGCGCCGGCCGAGGAGCTTGCGCCCGAGGCCTGGACGCCGCAGATCGCCATCGGCACCCCGGTGCTGATCCCCGAGCGCTACGTGGCCGACCTCAACGTGCGGCTCGGCCTCTACCGGCGCGTCGCCACGCTGGTCGACCGCGCCGAGATCGACGCCTTCGCGGCCGAGCTGATCGACCGTTTCGGCCCCCTGCCCGAGGAGGTCGAGAACCTGCTGCAGATCGTCGCGATCAAGCGCCTGTGCAAGGATGCCGGGGTCGACAAGGTCGAGGCCGGGCCGAAGGGCGCGGTCGTGTCGTTCTACCAGGACCACTTCGCCAACCTCGAGGGCCTGGTCGGCTTCGTCCAGCGGCAGGCGGGCAGCGTCAAGCTGAGGCCCGACCACAAGCTGATCTATCAGCGCCGCTGGGACGATTCGCAAGCCCGCCTCGCCGGCGTGCGCCGCCTGCTCGGCGACCTTGCCGAACTGGCGGCATGAGGCGGGGCCGGCCGAACGCAGGAGGTTCGTCATGACCGACACGAGGCTCGAGGCGCGCCGCGGCGACCGCTTGCTGGCCGCCTTCCGCGCGGAGGAGCTGGCCGGGCTCAAGCTGGCGGCCCAGGCCCGCCTGGTGGCGCTCGTTGTGGTGGCGGTCTGGCTCTTCGTCTGGACAAAGCCGCCGCGGACGGAGGTCCTCGAGGTGCTCCTGGTCGTCTTCGCACTGCTGGGCCTCGCCCACTATCGATTGCGGCGCAGGCGCCCGGACTGGCCCTGGCTGGGTTATATCTTCGTCGTGCTGGACTTCGGGCTCCTTGCCTTTTCGACACTCGGGCTCGAGACGCTCCTCGACGAGCCCTGGCCGCCGCAGATGGCGCTACGCAACGGCACCGTGGTCTACTTTTT
>JAOUCL010000407.1 GCA_029859805.1 Rhodospirillales bacterium
GAAGGCGATCCTCGTGGCGCCGATACAAAAGCTGAGCGCGGCCGCCCGCGAGATCGGCCTGGGCAACCTCGAAGTACCCCTGGACATCGACCTGAAGGACGAAATCGGCGACCTGTCGTACTCGATCAAGGATATGAGCCATAACCTTGCGGAATACCGGCAAAAGGTGCAGGCCTACCAATCCGGCCTCGAGGCCAAGGTCGAGGAGCGAACCGCCGCGCTTCAGCGGGCCAAGGACCAGGCCGAGGAGGCGAACCGGGCCAAGTCGAGCTTCCTGGCCAAGATGAGCCACGAGATCCGCACCCCCATGATCGGCGTGCTGGGCATGACCGACCTCTTGGGACGGACCGGGCTGGGCAACCGTCAGTCACGCCTGGTGGGCACCCTGCGGCAGTCCGCCGAGACTCTCTTGCACATCATCAACGACATCCTGGATTTCTCGCGGATCGAGGCCGGCAAGTTCACGCTGGACCGGATCGAGTTCGAGCTGCGCAACCTGGTCGCCGACGTGGTCGAGCTGCTCGCCGAGCCGGCCCAGCGCAAACAGCTCGAGGTCGTCTACCTCGTGGCGCCGGAGGTGCCCGAGTGGGTGTGCGGCGATCCCCATCGGTTGCGGCAGATCTTCACCAATCTCATCGGCAACGCCATCAAGTTCACCGAGCGTGGCGAGATCGAGATCAAGGTCAAGCTCGCCCGCCAATCCGCCGACACGGTGACGCTCGATTTCGAGGTCAAGGACACGGGAATCGGCATCGATCCGGCCGACCAGGCAAAGCTTTTCGAATCCTTCGAGCAGGCCAACGACTCGATCACGCGAAACTACGGCGGAACCGGTCTCGGCCTGTCGATCACCAAGCAGCTCGTGGGCATGATGGGCGGGCGGATCGGCGTGGAGAGCGCGGCTGGGCAGGGTTCGCGATTCTGGTTCACGGCGGCCTTCGAGCGCAGCCACCGCCAACCCACGACAAGGCGCGCGGCAGGATCCGAGCTGGCAGGCGCGCGGATTCTGGTGGTCGACGACAACGCCACGAACCGGGAGGTGCTGTCCCAATACCTGAGCGCAGAGGGCGCGGTCTCCCGGGAGGCGGAGCGCGGCATCGATGCCCTGGCCCTGCTGTACGACGCCGCCGGCGGCGGCGCGGGCTTCGATCTGGCCATTCTGGATATGGCTATGCCGGAAATGGACGGCCTCGAGTTGGCGCGGACGATCAAGGCCTCGCCCGAGATCTCCGGCACCCCGCTCATATTGCTCACCTCGATCGGCTGGGAGGAAGACAGCGCGGCGGACGCGGCAGGGTTCTGCGCTTACCTGACCAAGCCGGTCCGGCAGACCGAACTGTGCCGCCAGGTCATGCGGATCCTGAACCTCCCGGGTAGTTGCGCCCCCGCGCCGCCGCAGCTGCCGGCGGAAGATCCGCCCGCCGCGTCCCCGGCGCCCTCCGCGCTAAAGGCCCGCGTGCTGCTCGCGGAGGACAATCCGGTCAACCAGGAGGTGGCGCGGGAATACCTCGACGACCTGGGCTGCCGCGTCGAGATCGTCGAGACCGGGGCCGCGGCCGTCGAGGCCTTCGGCCGCACCGACTGCGACCTGATCCTCATGGATTGCCAGATGCCCGAGATGGACGGCTTCGAGGCCACCCGGCTGATCCGCGAGGAGGAGCGCCGGGCCGGGGCGAGAGAGCACATGACGATCATCGCGGTGACGGCCTATACCACGCCGGGCGAGCGCCAGCGCTGCCTGGATGCCGGCATGGACGACTATCTGGCCAAGCCCTTCGACCAGGAGGAGCTGCGCGTCATGTTGCGGCGCTGGCTGCCCGATGCGGCCATGCTCGACACCGGTCAGCGGGACGCCGCGCCGCAGGAGGTCGCGCAAGAGGCCGGCGAGGCGGTGCTGGATCAGTCGGCCCTGGACAAGATCCGCGCGGTCGATCGAAAGACGGGGCGCGGGGTCCTGTCCAAGGTGATCGGCATTTACCTGGATCACACGTCGGCGGAGCTGCAGGCCCTGGGCGCGGCGGTCGCCCGGGAGGACGCCGCCGCGGTGGCGAAGCTGGCACATGGGCTCAAATCGAGCAGTGCGAACCTGGGCGCCCAGACGCTGGCCGGGCTTCTGAAAGAGCTGGAGCACAGGGGCCGCGGCGAGGTCCTGGCCGAGGCGCCGGCCCTGTTCGCCCGGATCGAGGCGGAGTTCGAGAGGGTCAGGCCGGCGCTCGAGGCCGAGCTGCCGGCCGCGGCACCGCTGTCGGAGAGCGCCTGATGGACCAGCGGCCGCCCTTGCGCAAGAATCCCCTCGTTCTGGTCGTCGACGACGACCTGGCGCAACGGGTCCTGGTCCAGGAAGCCCTCGGGGCCGCGGGATTCGACACCGACGAGGCCGAGGACGGCGCCGGGGGCATCGCCAGGATCACGGACCTGGAGCCGGACCTGGTCATCCTGGACGTCATGATGCCGGACCTGGACGGCTTCGCCGTCTGCCGGACCCTGCGCCAGGAATCCCGGACCGCGCACATCCCCATATTGATCGTCACCGGCCTGGAGGACGAAGAATCGATCGAGCGGGCCTTCGAGGTCGGGGCGACCAACTTTCTCACAAAGCCGATCAACTGGACCCTTCTGGGCCATCACGTCAGGTATCTCCTGCGCGCCAGCGAGACGGAGAGCGAGCTGCGCGCGGCCACCCTGGCCGCCGAGGCGGCCGCGCGTGCCAAGGCGCAGCTGCTGGCCAACATGAGCCACGAGCTGCGGACGCCGCTCAACGCCGTGATCGGCTTCGCCGAGTTCATGGCGAACGAGGGGCTCGGCCCGCTGGGAAATCCAGGCTACGTCGACTGCGCCACAGACATCAAGGATGCCGGCGACCACCTTCTGAGCATGATCAACGACCTGCTCGATCTCTCCAGGATCGAAGCCGGCAGGGCAGAGCTTCGGGAGGATACCGTCGAGCTTCGAGAACTCGTTCGGGTGTGCCTGAGAACCGTCGCGCCCCAGGTCGAGAAGGCGGTGCTGACGCTGGACTCCGTCCTGGCCGAGCACCTGCCAGCAGTGAAGGCCGACGAACGCAAGCTCAAGCAGATGATCCTCAATCTCCTGTCGAACGCCATCAAGTTCACGCCGGCCGACGGCCGGGTCGAGCTGGCGGTTTTCACGGCGGAGAATGGCGACCTGATCGTCCAGGTCCGGGACAACGGCATCGGCATCGCGCCCGCCGATATTCCCCGCGCGATGGAGACCTTCAGCCAGGTCGACGGCTCGATCAGCCGCAAGTACGGCGGCACGGGCCTCGGCCTGCCCCTGACCAGGTCCCTGGTGGAGCTGCATGGCGGCACGCTGGAGCTCGAGAGCGCCCTCGGGGAAGGGACGACGGTCGCGCTGCGGCTACCGGCCCGGCGCGTCGTCCAGCTCGGCCGGCAGGCCGTCTGAGCAGGCCGCCGCCGCGGTTTGGCGTGATTCGGCAGATCTGGGAGAAATGGTGCCGCCGGTAAGAATCGAACTTACGACCCCACCCTTACCAAGGGTGCGTGTTCCCACCAAT
>JAOUCL010000152.1 GCA_029859805.1 Rhodospirillales bacterium
AGGGGCCGGGGGGCCCTTGTACCATCTTTGTCCCGAGCGCCAAACCAGATAGCCGGGGGTCCGGACCCAGAGCGTGACTTTGGGGGCAGCTTGACCCGACCCGGGTCACACGATGGGTCCCCGGTCGCTGGCTGCGACCGTGTACAACCTTCAGGATATACCACTTGCCCCGGGCCGAAGAGTCAAACAGACTCGGGAGGAGGAAGCGGCCCACCGGCGAACGCCCCATGACCGCCGGACCGCTGCGCGGCGAGGAACGCGCGACATGCTGAAGCTGTTCGGACGTTTGCTCTGCCTTCTGGGTCTGCACGACTTCCACGTCGTCGAGGTGACCTTCAGCTTCGGCATGGGTGGCAACGTGTCGAAGATCGAGTGCAGGCGCTGCGGCTTTGTGACCACGCGCCACGATTGACCGTCCGGCGCGCCGGCGGCGGGCCGTCACTCGATCCGGAAATGGGCCTCGGTCGGTGGCCCGGCGCGTCCGTTGATCGGCAGGATGTCCTGCGGACAGGCGGAGAAGGCGACGATCAGGTCCAGCTCGGCGCGCAGCACGACGTAGTCGCCGGGCTTGCTGACCGGCTCGCCCCAGGCGAGTTCGCCGGCCGGCGTCCAGGGGATGTTCATGAAGAGGTTGAGCGGACTCGGCGTCTCGGGCGGCTCGAGGCCCAACTCCGCCAGGCCGGCCGCGAGGTTGTCGGTACAGTTGTCGTGGTATTCGGCACAGCCGAGCAGGCCGTAGCGCGCATTGTCGCAAGCCGCCATCAAGGTGTCGTGTGCGCCGCCGGAGGTGTCCTCGACCAGGGTCAGAATCGGTCGCCGGGCGTTGGAAAAGAAACTGTCGCCGAGGGCCGGACGCAGTTTCATGAAGTTGACCCGGCTGTGCTCCATGGACATGAACTCGCGCAGGTCCTCGGCGTTGAACGCCCAGGTGTCGACCACCTGCTGGCCGTGGGTGTTGATCACCTTGACCGATCGTCCGCGCGGTACGCGAGCAGCCTTGCCGCGGCGCGCCGGGATCGTAATGATGTCGCTGGCCATGATAGGGCTTCCCTTTCGCCGAACCGCCGGGCGCAAGGCGGCAATGCAGTCTAGGGAGCGCGGAGGTCCTAGGCCAGATCTCCAAGAGCGAGAGGCGAGTCATGAAACTCTATCTGGTCCAGCACGGCGAGGCGCTCTCCGACGAGGTCGATCCGGCCCGGCCGCTCAGCGACGCCGGCCGCGAGGCCGTCCGCGACATGGCAGCCTTTCTCGCAGCGCGGCCGCTCGTCGTCGCCCGGGTCGCGCACAGCGGCAAGCTGCGCGCCCGCCAAACCGCCGAGATCCTTGCCGCAGCGCTCGCGCCGGGCCGGCCCATGGAGCCGCGCGCCGGCCTCAACCCCAACGATCCGCCGGAGGACCTGGCGCGCGAGCTGGCCAAGTGGAACGAGGACGTCATGGTGGTCGGCCACCTGCCCTTCATGGGACGGCTGGCCGCCCTGCTCGTGTCCGGAGAGCAGCACGGCGACCTCGTCGCCTACCGCCCCGGCAGCGTCGTCTGCCTGGAACGCGGCAGCGGGAACGGCTGGACGGTCGCCTGGATGTTGCGCCCCGAGCTGCTGGGCTGATCCCCCAAGGTCGGAGTCGTCTGGCCTTGCCCCGGCGGCTGTCCTATGGTTGCAGGAGAGCGGGAAGGACCGAATGCCCGAACACCAGCACGGCCATGTCACCGGCCTGACAGCCTTTACTGACGCGGATGCGGCGTTGGCGCGCATCACCGAGATCTACGCGGCGGGGACGGCCGCGATCCGCGCGCGCTTCGCCCAGTTTCCCGGCGGTGCCGCCGAGCCGGCCGGCGCGCCGGACTGCTATCCCTACGTCGGCATCGTGATCGGGCCGGACCAGGTCAACCTGAGCGGCGCGCTGGCCTACGGCAAGCTGCAGGGCCCGGGCGCCTACGGCACCACGCTAACGAGGCCGGACCTGTTCAGGGGATACTATCGGGAGCAGCTGGACCTGCTGCTGCGCAACCACGGCCAACCGGTCTGGGTCGGCACCAGCGACCGGCCGATCCCGCTCACCTTCGTCATAGAGGAGGCGACCGCCGACATCACGACCGACCACGTCCAGGCCCTGCGCAGCCGGTTTCCCCTGCCCGACCTGTCGCGCATCGACGACGCGGTCGCCAACGGCACCTACCTGCCCGTGTCCGGAGAGCCCAGACCTCTCTCTCTGTTTAGCGCCGAGCGGGTCGACCTCTCGCTGGTGCGCCTGGCCCACTATACCGGCACGTCGCCGAGGTACTTCCAGCGCTTCGTCCTGTTCACGAACTATCAGCGCTATGTCGACGAGTTCGTCGCCTACGGCCGGGACCAGGTCGCGAACGGCGAGGACTACGACGCCTTCGTGGAGCCGGGCGACGTGGCGACGCCCAACCCGCGGGTCCCGGACGCGCCCGCCGGCGGCAGCGCGCCGGAGCACCTGCCGCAGATGCCCGCCTACCACCTGCTGCGCGACGACCACGAGGGCATTACCCTGATCAACATCGGCATCGGCCCGTCCAACGCCAAGACCATCACCGACCACTTGGCGGTGCTGCGTCCGCACTGCTGGCTCATGGTCGGCCACTGCGGCGGCCTGCGCCTGACCCAGCGCCTCGGCGACTACGTGCTGGCCCACGCCTACCTGCGCGGCGATCACGTGCTCGACGAGGACCTGCCGCAGCCGGTGCCGGTGCCGCCGATCGCCGAGGTGCAGATCGCGCTGACCGAGGCGGTCGCCCGGGTGACCGGCCTGGAAGGCCGCGAGCTCAAGGTGCGCCTGCGCACCGGCACGGTCTTCACCACCGACGACCGGGACTGGGAGCTGCGCTACGACGAGCTGGCCAAGCGCTTCAACCAGTCGCGGGCGATCGCGGTCGACATGGAGTCGGCGACCATCGCGGCCAACGGGTTCCGCCTGCGGGTCCCGTACGGCACACTGCTCTGCGTCTCGGACAAGCCGCTGCACGGCGAGATCAAGCTGCCCGGCATGGCGAACACATTCTACCGCCAGCGCATCGGCCAACACCTGCGGATCGGCATCGCCGCGCTGGCCAGCCTGCGCGACGCCGGCGTCGAGACCCTGCACTCGCGCAAGCTGCGCAGCTTCGACGAACCGGCGTTTCGGTGACCGGAGAGGTTGGCGGGGTGTTTACCGGAGCCGCTTGAAGTGCCGTTTTGCGTCCTCCCCCCTTGCGGGGGAGGAATGAGGAGGGGGGCGGGCCGGAGCGGGCTCTTCGACCGGAATGATGGGTCCGAGTGCGGTGCGCGCGGCGTTGTTCACCCCCATCCAAACCTTCCCCCGTCGAGGGGGAAGGCTTTAGTCTTTCGGGCGCTCGCCCTGGGCGGGACACGCCGTCGCTAGTCCACCGGCTGGCTTCCTGTTAGCCTGAAGGCCGCAACCCCAGAGAGACCCATGGTCGAGGCCGGCTATCTGCTCGAAGTGATCGTGGTGCTGTTGGCGGCGGTGGTCTCGACCCTGCTGTTCCAGCGCCTCGGCCTCGGCACCGTGCTCGGCTACATCGTCGCGGGCACGGTGATCGGGCCGGCCGCCCTGGGGCTGGTCAGCGAAGGCGAGACGATCCGGGCCCTGGCCGAGCTCGGCATAGTCTTCCTGCTGTTCACCGTCGGCCTCGAGCTGCCGGTCGAACGCATCAAGCTGCTGTTCTGGCGGACCTTCGCGCTGGGCGCGGGGCAGATCCTGGCGACCGGGCTGGCGGTCGCCGGCGTCGCGCTCTGGGCCGGGGCAAACGGCGCGGCCGCGGCGGTGATCGGCGGGGCGCTCGCCCTCTCCTCGACGGCGATCGTCCTCAGGATGCTGTCCGACCGGGGCGAGCTGACCACGCAGTTCGGGCGCAGCGCCTTCGGCGTGCTGCTGGTCCAGGACCTGGCGGTCGCGCCCTTCCTGGTCTGGGTTCTGGCGCTCGGCCAGACCGAGCTGACCCTGCCGGCCGCGGTCGGCTTCGCGCTGCTCAAGATGCTGGTCGCCGTGGTCGTGATCCTCGGCCTCGGCCGGGTCGCCCTCAGGCACTTGGTCTGGCAGGTCGCGAGCCTGCGCGAACCGGAGATCTTCGCCGCGCTCACCCTCTTCGTCGCCCTGGCGACCGGCTGGCTCGCCCAGCTGGCGGGCCTCTCGATGGCCTTCGGCGCGTTCCTCGCCGGCATGCTGCTGGCCGGCACCAACTACCGCCACCAGGTGGCCGCCGAGATCCAGCCGTTCCGCGGCCTGCTGCTCGGGCTGTTCTATATGACCATCGGCATGTCGGCCGACCTGGCGCTCGCGATCGAGCGGCCCGGAACCGTCGTCCTGCTGGTGCTCGCGCTGCTGCTCGGAAAGGCGTTGCTGTTGGCGGGCCTGGCGCGGCTGCTCGGATTCGCCTGGGCCCAGGCGCTGCATCTCGGCATGCTGCTCTCGCAGGGCGGCGAGTTCTCCGTCCTGCTGCTGGGCGCGGCGCTCGCCGTCGGCGTCCTGGCCTCGGAAGACGGCCAGCTTCTCGTGCTCGTGGTCACGCTGACCATGATGGCGACGCCGCTGCTCGCGCGCCTCGGGCGCGGGGTCGAGCAACGGGCCGAGCGCTCGGGCGTGATCCCCGTCGAAGCCGCCCCCGAGGCGACCCGGGCCCTGCGCGACCACGTGGTCATCGCCGGCTTCGGCCGGGTCGGCACGGCGGTCGCCGCCAGCCTGGAGGCCGCGGGGGTGCCGTTCATCGCGGTCGACCTGAACCCGCATACGATCGCCCGGGCCCAGGCGCGCGGCCGGCCGGTCTACTACGGCGACGCGACCCGGCCCGAGATCCTCGACGCGCTCCACGTCGAGCGGGCGCGCGCCGTGGTCGTCGCCATCGACAACGCCAAGGCCGCGCTCACCCTGGTCGCGTTCCTGACCTACCTCTTTCCGGAGCTGGGCATCTACGCCCGGGCCTACGACGACGCCCACGCCGCCGAGCTGGAAAAGGCCGGCGCCCAAACCGTCGTCCCCGAGCTGGTCGCGACCGGCGTCAAGCTGGCCGGCTCGATCCTCGAGAAGTGATGCGGGGGCGGGAGCGCGCGGTCCACGGGACCGGGCGGGGCCTGGGTCTGGGCGCCGCGGAACTCTGCGTGCGGCCAAAAGTTGACATTAGCCTAAGTGTCCGCCTCGAAGAGGCGTGTGTGACTTCAGTGTATCGGAGACGCTGTATGCGTGGTGTTGGTATTTTCCTCTATCGTGCGGCTGGCCGTCGACCCACACGGCTGGCGCTGAACTGTTTCAAGGGTCACAATTCCGCCGATGGCAACGTAAGAACCGGCGAGAAAAAACGCGGCAATGGAAATCCACATAAACGCAGTACTTAGGCAGCAGACTGCAGGCTCCCAAAGCGCGAAACCGAAAAGACGTCCTTTCGGCGGACGCATGGCGTGCTGGTCGTAGTGAAGAGAGCATTTCCGTCGAAGGCGATTGTGGACTACCGCGCAAACAAGACCGAACATTAAGATCAACACGCCTATCAAAATCGTAAATGCGAGTCGCTCATAGCCGTCTTTATCAAGGATGGATGGGAGGAGAGACAATAACGCAATCGCTCCACCGCCATTGATTAGAAGCAATGCTTTGACAGTTTCGGTGTCGATCTGTGATCGGCGTTCTACTCCATCTACCATTGAGCTGCCTATTTCTGAACAAACTCGATTGAACTGGCTCGGCAAAATATCATAGGGCGACCCGGCGCGCCTTATCTAGCGATTCTTTAAATGGAAGGTATCAATTCTGGGGACAGTGTTGTGGACTGCACCCCTTGAGTGAGACGGGCACAAATGGAGAGCTCGCCAAGCGAACCGCGATATGAGAACGGGCTGTTCAGAGCGCCGTCAAAATCCCGGAAGCCAGCGAAACGCCCGTCTGAGTTCTGCAACCGCGTTCGATTCATACCAGCGGCCATGCGAGATGATAATGCGTTCGGGCCCCCATGAAATCATGGTTCGCACGGCCTCACCCATCTGCTTGCGGTGCTTCACAAAGGTGGAGCGCAGATCGATCGGCATTTTGCCGTCCGGATGGGCGGCTCCGGAAAGGCGGGACATGAAACGGAAGAACGGATTTGTTATCTTGGAAATCTCGTAGTTCTGGATCAGGTCGGTCAGGATCAATGTCCGTGTAGGGACGTGGAAAAAGACCGCCTCGGTCAGATAGGAGCCGGGTACCAGGAGCATTTCAATCTCTCTGGACCACGGGTAGGTGGCGCCCCGCGCCAGATCGGTATCGTAGCCAGCAAACCGGTGCTTGCCGCGAGCCTGCTTTCGCACACCAGGTGCGGCATATGTCGCGGCGCCAGGAAAAGCCTCCGCCCAATCTCCAAGCCACCAGTAGTGGATGCGGTTTGGGGCAACCAGGTGTTTCACCGATCCAAGAGACTTGATCCCGCTCTCGAGTGATGACGACAGCTCCGTCGGGGAATGGACCCACAGCCCGCCGTCGGCCAGACGCACGACGGTCATGCGGGTGGGAAAGGGGAACCGCAGGCCCAGGTAGCCAAACCGGATCACCGGGCCGTCGACAATCCACACGCCCTCGGCCACGGGTTTCAAGGTTCCGGTCGGATCATAGGTCTCGACGACAGCCACGTTGCACTCCCCCGACAGCGAACGATAACGGCCCGCGACGGCCACCGGGACTTCGGCCCGTGTCCCCGGACTTCAAATACGACGTCTCGCCGCGAAAGCGGCTCACTCCAAGCTTTCCGGCTCCGGCACGCCGAGCTGGTCGGCGAGGCTTTCCCCGGCGGCCAGCCGCTCGAGCGCTTGTTCCTCCTGCGCGATCTTGTCCTGGGCGGCGGCGAGGATCTGGGCCTGGCGCCCAAGCGGAACGACCGCGATGCCGTCGTCGTCGCCGAGCACGAGGTCGCCCGGGGCGACGCTGCAGCCGCCGCAGGACACGACGCCGTCAAGGGTGCCGCCGAAGCCCTTGTGTGGGCCCGCGGGCACGATCGCCGATGCGAAACAGGCGAAGCCATGCTCGCGGATCTCCGCGGCATCGCGCGCCGCGCCGTCGAGCACCACGCCGGCCAGGCCGCGGGCCAGGGCGGCGCGCGTCAGCAGGCCGCCCCAGAGCGCCGTGTCCGCGTAGCCGCCAGCGGCGATGACCAGGGCCTCGCCCGGTCCGACCAGGCGCAGGGCGGCATGTATGGCGCTGTTGTCCCCGACCATGCATTCGACGGTCCGCGCCTGGGCGCAGAGCTTCGTTCCCGGAGCAAGCGGCTTGATGGCCGCCGACATGGTCTGCGCGCGGTTCATGCAGTCGGAGGCGACGGCGGTCGGTATGGCGCGCCAGGCCTCCAAGTCCGACATTCCGAGACCCGGGAGGCGTCGTTCGTGGCGATAGATCGGCATGTCCACGTTCCCATAGAAGGTTGCTGTTCCGGCCGGTCGGCCCCCGCTCCAGCAGGCTGCTGAAAGCGTCCGCGGCGGCCCGTTGCCCTCGTCCTTCGACAAGCTCAGGATGAGGGCAACTCCCTGAAAACGCTCACCCTCACACTGAGCTTGTCGAAGGACGAGGGTGAGCGCTCGCACCTTCTCAGCAACCCGCTAGTCCCGCGCTCCAAAACCCGAGCCGGGCTTGCGGTATTCGTCGCGGGGCGGGCTGAAGACGTCGAGCACGACGGCGCCCTCGGGACCCGCCTTCATAGTATGCGGCACGTTGCCCGGGGTGCGCCAGAAATCTCCCTTCTCGACGGCCACTTCCTCGCCGCCCTGTATGCGCAGCGCCGAGCCCTCGAGCAGGACGCCCCACTGCTCCTGCGGATGCTGATGCATCTTGCCTTCGGCGTGCGGCTCCAGGCGGACGACCGACAGCATCGCCTGGTCGCCGGGGAAGATGCGCGTGGTGACGCCGGGCGCCAGCTCGCGCTGGATGCCCTGCGTCATGTCGGCCAAATTGAAGAAGTCCTTCGCTGTCTCCGGCATGGCCCTCACTCCTTCAGTCCGTCGAGCCGTCAGCTTGGCCGTATCGGGCCGCGGTTCGTCAAGAATTTTCTCAGGCCGGACGGCTCAGGCTTCGACGATGCCGGCCAGGCGCGCGATGCCTGTTTCGATCTCTTCTTCGCCGGCGAGCGAGAAACTCAATCGGATCGTATCGGCGCCCGTGCCGTCGGCGAAGAAGGCGCGGCCGGGCACGAAGGCGACCCTGGCCGTGTCGACCGACCGTTTAAGGAGTTCCGCGCCGTCGACCCTCGCGGGAAGCTTCAGCCATACGAACAGCCCGCCCTCGGGCGTCGTCCAGGTCACGCCCTTCGGCATATGGCGCGCGAGCGCGGCGAGCATTCGGTCGCGGCGGGTCCGATACCGCTCGCGGGCCAGGGCCACCTGGCGGTCGTAGGCGCTCTCGGCCAGGCGGTGCATGACCATCTGATTGGCCAGGGGGCTGTTCAGGTCGGAGGCCTGCTTGATCAGCACGAGCCGGCGGACGACGGGTCGCGCGGCGCAGATCCAACCGACCCGGAGGCCGGGGGTCAGGGTCTTCGAGAAGGTGCCGCAGTAGAGGATTCGGGTCCCGTCGACGTGACCGCTGCGGCGGGCCTCCAGCGCGAGGAGCGACGGGACCGCCTCGCCGTCGTAGCGCAGCGCTGAATACGCAGCATCCTCGATGATCGGTACGTCGAGCTCCCTCGTCAAGGCGATCAGCCGCTCCCGCTCGGCCAGGGTCATGGTAGCGCCGGTCGGGTTGGCGAAGTCGGGCACGGCGTAGGCGTACTTGACCCGCCCGCCCTTCGCGCCGCGCGCCGCCGCCTCGGCGTAGGCCGTCGCCGTCCTGCCGGTGTCCGCCGGCGCGATCCGGTCGTAGCGGGGCTCGTAGGCATTGAAGGCCTGCAGCGCGCCGAGATAGGTCGGCCAAGTCACCAGCGCCGTATCGCCGGGCGAAAGCAGGAGCCGGGCGAGAAAGTCGAGCGCCTGCTGCGAGCCCGAGGTGATGACGATATTGTCGACATCGCAGGGCGCGCCCAGGGCCCTCATGTGCTCCGCGATCCAGTGCCGAAGCGGCGGATAGCCCTCGCTCACGCTGTATTGCAGGGCGGCGCTCGCCAACTCCGGGTCGCCCATGATCTCGGCGTAAGCGTCCGCCACCTCCTCCCTCGGAAACAGGGCCGGGTCGGGGATCCCCCCGGCGAAGCAAATGATCTCGGGCCGGTCGAGCAGCTTCAACAGCTCGCGGATCTCCGACGCGCTCATGCGGGCCGCCCGGTTGGCGTAGTCCGGCTCCCAATCGGGCAAGGGCATTCTCATGTCTCGTTCGGCCTTCGTTTCGATCCATAGGTCCGGCAATTAAGACAGTATTGCTGACCTAGCTGTCAAGACATCGAAGCGATCGTCTGTGCCGCACCCCGAGGCTACGGCCGCCAGCGGCGTATCTCGCCGCAACAGCAGGAGGTTCCTCAAGGAGACCACACCCAACAGTTCTCGGGACTTCGAAACGACCTAGGGATGCTGGCCGTGATAACTCTCCAGATCGGCGGAATCCGAGGTCAGCTGGTTCAGAACATGCCGCACCGTCGCGCTCTCGTCGAAGGCAAAGACCTCCGTCATCATCACACCGCCGGCCGTCTCCGGATCTTATTCGACCAGACGGCGGACATCCGCCGCCGCCTCGGGCGCCATCTCGGCGAGGATCGCTTCGACCCCTTCCGTGTCAATGTCGCCAATGAGGTCCGCCTGATCATCACTCTGCAACTCCTGCAGGATCGATGCGGCCTCCGCGGCCGGCAGGCGTTCGACCATTTCCGCAGCAAGATGATCTGGGACCTCCTCGATCAGCTCCGCCGCATCGGAGGGATCAAGCGTGGTCAACAACCGTTGTTGGTCCTTGGGGTTGAGGCGCAGCAGCGCCCGGACGGCCTCGCTGGTCGGCAGCTCTTCGAGCGGGATTTCCAAGGCCCTTCGATCGCCGGCCAAGGCCAGGTCGCGCAGTGTGTCCCAGGGCCTCTCCTCGATGATGGTTTCCATCAGTCGCACACTCCTGTCATTAATTTATTTCTCTATAGCAAAAAAAATTTTGACATACACGAAAAAACATCTCATATAGGGCTGAGCAGAGGATAATGCCGATTGAGGAAATGATGGAAAGTAGGCCCAACGAACGTCTGGTCGCCGAACGGCTCGCGTCGCTTTACGAGGAAAAGTTCGGCGGCAAACTGCGCGGCCGGTACCGCATTTCGATGAAGCAGATGCGCGCGCTGACCGGCCGCAAGCGCGTTCCGGGAGCGGACATCCGGAGCATCGGCGAGGAGCTGTTCGAGCTCGGCTATGTGCTCATCGATCTCGAGACGTTCTTCGTGGTCCTGGCTCAGAGCACGTTTCGTAGCTACCGGCGGGTCAGTGACAGCTGTCTCACGGCCATGTCCGCTGCCAATGGCGCTTCGCAACCCCGCCCGCAGAACTTGGACGAGCATGACCTCCCGGGCACGGCCAGAAATCAGGCGAGATCCACAAGACCTTGAGGAGCTGTGCGAGCGGGAAGAACAGCATCGTCCTTCAAACGAAGCCCGTTGGCCATTCAACGCCAACTGCCAATCGACAGCTATCCCTAGACCGCCAATGAGATGGCAGTGCAAGCATGGAAGACCTTTCGCACACCTGCAATTCGGCCTGACTAACCCGACACAGAAAAAAGCGACAATGATGCCGAGAACAGCGACGCCTCGTCACGATGGAAAGAAACGAGCGAAATTGGATTCGAAGCTTGTGGTCGGGTGGCGCGAGTGGGTGGCGCTGCCGCAGTTCGACATCGACGCGATCAAGGCAAAGATCGATACCGGCGCCCGGACCTCTGCGATTCATGCGTTCAACATCAGTGCCTTTCACAAGGATGGCGAAGACTGGGCGCGCTTCGACGTGCACCCCTACCAGCGCAACGATGAAGTCTACAAAACGTGTAGCGCGGAGGTCGTGGACTATCGCTGGGTGACGAATTCTGGCGGCGGAAGGGAGAAGCGCTTCGTCATCGTGACGATGCTCCACCTAGGCTCGAACGCATGGCCGATCGAGGTGACCTTGACCGACAGGGACCAGATGGGCTTTCGAATGTTGCTCGGCCGAACCGCGATGGATAGGCGTCTCATCGTGGACCCCGCGATGTCCTATTGCCTCAGCAAGCCAAATAAAAATAAAAAAGTACGCAGATCTAGCGTACCTCGCCATGCTTTCTCAAATGGAGAAGAAGAGGAATAGCAGATGAAAATCGCAATGATGGCCCGCAATCCCAACCTCTACTCGCATAAACGGCTGGTGGAAGCGGCGGAACAGCGAGGCCACAGCATGGACATCATCAACACGCTCCAGTGCTACATGAACATAACCTCGCATCGACCGGAACTACGGTACAAAGGAGAAAAGCTGACTGGCTACGATGCGGTTGTCCCGCGAATTGGCGCTTCGGTCACCTTCTACGGTCTGGCCGTACTCCGGCAGTTCGAGATGATGGGCGTCTATCCGCTCAACGAGTCCGTCGCCATCGGCCGGTCGCGCGACAAATTGCGCTCTCTGCAGCTCTTGGCGCGCGACGGCATTGGCCTGCCGGTGACCGGCTTTGCCAACTCCGCGAAATTTGCCGATGATGTCATCAAGGTCGCCGGCGGTGCACCGGTCATCATCAAGCTGCTGGAAGGCACCCAGGGCATCGGTGTGGTACTTGGCGAGACACACAATTCCGCCAAGTCCGTAATCGAGGCATTCGGCGGCGCAAAGATAAACATCTTGGTCCAGGAGTTCATCAAGGAAGCCGGGGGCATGGACATCCGATGCCTTGTTGTCGGAGACAAGATCGTAGCTGCCATGAAGCGACAGGGTGCCGAAGGAGACTTCCGCTCGAACCTTCATCGTGGGGGCTCGGCTGACACGATCAAGATCACTCCCGAAGAACGCTCGACTGCGGTGCGCTCGGCCAAGGCAATGGGTCTGAACGTCTGTGGCGTCGATTTGCTCCGGTCGAATCACGGGTCGGTGGTCATGGAGGTAAATTCTTCGCCAGGCTTGGAAGGCGTCGAGAAGGCCACGGGGATCGATATCGCCGGCAAGATCATCGAGTTCCTGGAGAAGAATGCCAAGCCGAACAGAACAAAGACGCGCGGCCGTGGCTGACCCGCAGGCAAATCCGATCACCATCGGCGGTGTCCTGGTTCACCCAGGCGAGCGGCGCACGATCGACCT
>JAOUCL010000153.1 GCA_029859805.1 Rhodospirillales bacterium
TCGCTCAGCACCTCGTGCTCCTCGAGCACCCGCCCGGCTCCGATCGCCCCGCAGGTGAGCGGATCCTCGGCGATTGTGACCTGCAATCCGGTGGCGAGGTGCAGGGTGGTGTCCAGATTACCGAGCAGGGCGCCGCCCCCGGTCAGGACGATGCCTCGGTCGGAGATGTCTGCCGACAGCTCCGGCGCGATCTGCTCCAGGGTCTGCTTGACGCCCTCTATGATGGCACCGACCGGCTCGGCAAGGCAGTCGGCGATCTCGCGCTCGGTGATCTCGAGCGCCCGCGGGACGCCGCGGAACAGGTCGAAACCCTTGACTTCGGCGGTCCTGCCCGCGCCGTTCTCGGGCCTCAGCGCGGAGCCGATCTCGATCTTGATCCGCTCGGCCGTCGTCTCGCCCACCGCGACGTTGTGCGCGCGGCGGATATAGGCGCTGATGACCTCGTCCAGGCGGTAGCCGGCGGTGCTCAGGGTCCGGGAGTTGACGATGCCGCCGAGCGAGAGGATCGCGATTCCCGTCGTGCCGCCGCCGATATCGACGATCATGGAACCGCTGGGCTCGGTCACCGGAAGGCCCGCGCCGATCGCCGCCGCCATGGGCTCTTCGATGAGGTAGACCTTGCTGGCGCCGGCCGCGTCGGCGGCGTCCTTGATCGCGCGCCGCTCCACCTTGGTGGCGCCCGACGGCACGGAGACGATCATCCTCGGGTGAACCAGCAGGCGCCGCCGATAGGCCTTGCGGATGAAGTGCTTGAGCATCTCCTCGGCGACCTCGAAATCGCCGATCACGCCGGTGCGCATCGGCCGGATCGCCCGGATATTGCCGGGCGTGCGGCCGATCATGCGGTTGGCCTCCTCGCCGACCTCCAGGACCTTGCGCGTCCCGCCGGCGTCGAGGATGGCGACGACGGACGGCTCGTTGATCACGATGCCCCGGCCCTTCATATAGACCAGGGTGTTGGCGGTCCCCAGATCGATCGCCATGTCGCCGGCGCGTGTACCAAACAACTTCGGGAACATCGACTCTCCATTCCGGCCGCGCCGCGCGGCACGCCTTCGGGCGCAAGCATAACAGAAGGGACAAGTATGGAACGATGCAAGGTCGGTCAAGCAGCGTGGCACGCGGGAGATATCGCCGCCACCCGCCTCCTTTGCCCCGGTTTGACGTGGGAAGACGCGCGCAATACCACCTCGGATCTCGCCAGGGAGCCGACGAGGCCTCTAAGAATACACTTCAATTACTGAAAATTCTGGCGAACGGCGCCTTGCCGGTCAGTCCGAATGCCATGACGAGCGACGAAATCCCTAACCGATCGAATCGTGGAAGGGGCGTACAGGATCTGGCGGTGTCCCAGGCCGTTGGCGGGCAGGAAGGTGACGTGCTCGCCGAGCGCCTGAAAGGTGGCACCCTGTGCGAAGGGGATCTCCTCGTCGTCGCGGGAATGGATGACCAGGATGGGGCGGTCGATCCCGCCGAGTATGCGGTTGCCGTCGAATTCGCTCAGCCTGCGGCTCCCGATCTTCTTCAGGGTCTTCTCGAAAACGGCCTGCGCACGTTTCCCGAGGCCAATTTCCTGTCCAAAGCGCGTCGTAAGGTCGGTGAAGGAATTCGGCGCGGCGATCAGCGCCATGCGCTTGACATCGAGCGCGGATTTCATCGGCGCTCGGCCCTCGGCGGCCAGTCCGATCACGAACCCGCCGAAGCTGTGTCCCACGGCGGCTTCCACGGGCCCGACCTCGGCGGCGACCGCCTGCAAGGCGGCAGCGCAGACGAGCCCGTTTGTCTGGCGGCCGTCGGAGCGGCCGTGTGCCGGCAGATCGAAGCAGACGACGTCGAAGCCCTCGGCCGTCAACGGGTTGATGAACCCGGCCATGAGGGCGGCACGGCCCATCCAGCCATGGACGAGGATCACCGTGCCGCGCGTAGGCCCGCCTGCCGAGCCGCGAAATCGATAGGCCTGGAGGGTTCCGCCGGGGTGGCGGACCCGAAACGCCTCGCCCTTGTCGAGATGCTTCTGTGCCCGCGCCATGAGCGCTTTCTGCTGCCGGGTGAGCGCGTTGGGCTTGAAAGGTGTCAAGAACAACCAGGCGGCCCCGCGCCCGGCCATGGCCGGCGCGACCGCGCTCGCGGCGCCGACGGCGGCTTTGGTCATTCGCGATTCCAGGCTTCCCATCGCCACGGATCCCCATTATTGTTGTTCATGACTGAACAACATAGTTCAAAGCTGAACAAATTTCAAGGCCTGCCCTGGAACGTCCCGGGCTTCGACGTCTGGCTGACCATAGCGCGGACCTATCAGCTCTGCGAACGGGCGATCACGCAGAGGGTGGCGCCGCTCGGCATATCGCTTGCCCAACACGACGTGCTGGCCAACGTGGTGCATTCCCCGGGCCTGACCCAACAGGAGATCGCCGACCGTCTACTGGTCGCGCGCAGCAACGTCAGCATGCTGCTGTCGAGTATGGAGAAGAGCGGACTTCTGGAGCGGACCAAGGACGAGAACGATCGCCGCATCCGGCGGATCTTCCTGACCCCGCACGGCCGGAAGATCGTCGAGGCCTCGCTGGCGGCTCAAACAGAAGTGGTCGACAAGATGATTTCAGCCATCGAGCAGAGCGAAATCATGGCCGTTGGAGTCGCCATGGAGAAAGTCGAACAGGCCTTGCAGCCGCTGCTCCGAGATCGGGCACCAAGGGACACCGCCAGCTGAACCGCAAGGATGACCGGTTCGGCGCCGGTCCGTGGCAGCGAACGCCCGCTTGCCTTTGCATGGGCTCGTTTGCCCGAATTACCCGATTTCCCCGAGGGTGCGTCCCTTGGCCACCTCTGCTATGATCTGGATGAAGCGAGACTGCGCGGGGAGACGAAGGTCATGGCCGAAACATCGCTCAAGGACCCGGTGGTAGAGCAGCTGCGGGCGCTGCTCGGCAAGCGGCTGTCGACCTCGGCGGCGGTGCGCGAGCAGCACGGGCACGACGAATCCTATCACCCGACCCACGCGCCCGACGCGGTCGCCTTTGCCCAGAGCACCGAGGAGGTCGCCGAGATCGTCAGGATCTGCGCGGCGCACAAGCGCCCGGTCATCCCCTTCGGCACGGGCACCTCGCTCGAGGGCCACGTGGCCGCGCTGCACGGCGGCATCTCGATCGACGTGACCCAGATGAACCAGGTCCTCGAGGTCAACGCGGAGGACCTCGACTGCCGGGTCCAGGCGGGCGTCACCCGCAAGCAGCTCAACACCCACCTGCACAATACCGGGCTGTTCTTCCCCATCGACCCCGGGGCCGACGCCTCGCTCGGCGGCATGACCGCGACCCGGGCCTCGGGCACCAACGCCGTGCGCTACGGCACCATGCGCGAGAACGTGCTGGGCCTCACGGTCGTGATGGCCGACGGGCGGATCATCAGGACCGGCGGGCGGGCGCGCAAGTCGGCGGCGGGCTACGACCTGACCCGGCTCATGGTGGGTTCCGAGGGCACGCTGGGCGTGGTTACCGAGATCCAGCTCCGGCTCTATGGCATCCCCGAGGCGGTCTCGGCGGCGGTCTGTTCCTTCGAGACGCTGGACGGGGCGGTCAATACCGTGATCACCACCATCCAGATGGGCATCCCCGTGGCGCGCATCGAGCTGCTCGACGAGGTCCAGATGGACGCGATCAACAAGTACGCGGAGTTCGATTACCCGGTCCTGCCGACCCTGTTCTTCGAGTTCCACGGCAGCGAGCAGGGCGTGCAGGAGCAGGCCGAGACGGTGGGCGAGATCACCGCCGAGTACGGCGGCGGGGCGTTCCGCTGGGCGACCCTGCAGGAGGAGCGCAGCAAGCTCTGGCAAGCCCGCCACGACGCCTACTATGCGGCGCTCGCGCTGCGGCCCGGGGCAAAGGGCTGGGCGACCGACGTCTGCGTGCCGATCTCGCGCCTGGCCGAGTGCATCTCCGAGACCAAGCAGGAGATCGAGGCGTCCGGCCTCCTGGCGCCGATCGTGGGCCACGTGGGCGACGGCAACTTCCACGTCTGTTTCATCCTCGATCCGGACGACAAGGCCGAGATGGCAAGAAGCCAGGAAATCAACGACCGCATGGTGCTGCGCGCGCTCGCCATGGGTGGCACCTGCACCGGCGAGCACGGCATCGGCTACGGCAAGATGGATTTCCTGACCGCCGAGCATGGCGAGGCCGTGTCGGTGATGCGCCAGGTCAAGCAGGCGCTCGACCCGGACAACATCATGAACCCGGGCAAGGTGCTGCGCGTGTGACGGTGGAGACGCGCCGGGATGCGCCTACTCGTCCTCCCGGCCGACCGTCGTCCCGTTCTTCGGCGATCTTGGTCCGCTGAACGCCCCGGGCCTTGGGGCGGCTGTCCGACGCATAAGTAAGATATCTGACCGTAGAATATCTGATTCAATCCGTGGCCGCATTCCGCTAACTCTGGCATCAGGACGCTCTCGAGTCGCTCGGCGGAAGGCAGGAGCGCGTGCGCCGGGAGCGGCGAGAGGAACGGGGCCGAAGACCCCGAAACCACATTTCGAGCCGGCCGGGGAGTTGGTGCCTAGATAGGGGCGTTCGAGTCGAACCCTAAGGACACCACGGAACCGGGAAAAGCAGCGATGTGGAAGATTCTCACCCTTGGCACGGCCTTGTCGATCGTGGCCTCGGCCGCGTCGGCGGCGCCTACCTGCGAGACGCGGAAGAAGATCGTCGAGCAGCTGGCGCAAAAGTATCAGGAGACCTCGGTGGCCATCGGGGTGGGCAACGACGGCAAGTTGGTCGAGGTCCTCAGCAACACCAGTGGCGGCACTTGGACCATCATCGTGACCTCGCCCAAGGGCGTGAGCTGCCTGGTGGCCGCGGGCGAGGAGTGGCGCAGCCTCGACGCCCCGGCCGGCGAGCCGGGTATCTGAAAACGGGGCGGTCGTAGCAAACCAACCGTTTCTCAAGACGCATTTCGGACGAGCCCGACGATGCTTATCCGCACGACCCTGGTTCTCTACTTCGTCCTTCTGGGCCTCAGCCAGTTCGTGAACTGACGCGGCGCTTGTTGCGCGGCGCGGAACCTCGCATGCTGCTCCCCGTGATGGAGTCCGAGGCCCCAAGCGCGACCGACCGGGCGGATCCTCCGGAACCGCGGCCGGCGACCCTCGCCTCGCGCGCGTGGCACGCGCTGACGTCGTCGGAGGCCCTGGCGACCCTGGCCTCCACCGAGCGCGGCCTGACGGAGGACGATGCGGCCGCGCGGCGCCGCGACTACGGATCGAACGAGCTGCCGCGGGCCGCCCGGGCCGGGCTGGTCCGGATCTATCTGCACCAGTTCAAGAACCCTCTGGTCTACCTGCTGCTCGGCGCGACCGCCGTGTCGCTCGGTGTCGGCGAGTTCACCGACGCCGCCTTCATCTTCGTGGTGCTCCAGTCCAACGCGGCGATCGGCACCTACCAGGAATGGACGGCCGAGACCAGCGCCGCCGCGCTGGACGCGCTGATCCGCAACGTCGTGGTCGTGCTGCGCGACGGCGCACCCCGGCAGGTCGACGCCTTGGAGCTGGTGCCGGGCGACGTCGTGAAGCTGGAGTCCGGCACGCTGGTGCCGGCCGATCTGCGCCTGCTGGTGGGGTGGGAGGTGACCGTCGACGAGTCCCTGCTGACCGGCGAATCGACACCGGTCACAAAGGACGCCCAGTCCGTGCTCGCGCCGGCCACGCCGCTTGTAGAGCGCCGCAACATGCTGCACGCCGGCACCACCGTGCTGCTGGGCAGGGTGACCGGCGTGGTCGCGGCAACCGGCGGCGCGACCCAGGTCGGGCGGATCGCCGCGGCCTTGGTGTCCGGGGCGGCCGCACCGCCGCCCCTTGTGGTTCGGCTCGAGCAGCTCAGCCGCGTGGTCGGCCTCGTCACCCTGGGTCTGATCGTCCTGCTCGCCGGCGCCCAGTTGGCCCAGGGCCTGCCGCTCGTCACAGTCTTCCTGTTCGCGGTCGCGCTCGCCGTGGCGGCCATCCCCGAGGGATTGCCGGTGGCCATCACCGTGGCCTTGTCGATCGCCAGCACGCGCATGGCGCGCCGCAACGTGATCGTCCGCGCCCTGCCGGCGGTCGAGGGGCTCGGCGCCTGTACGTTGATCGCCAGCGACAAGACGGGGACGCTGACCTGCAACGAGCTGACGGTCAAACGGATTCTCCTGTTCGGCGCCGGGCGCCTCGGCGCGGGTGCCCCGCCGCTACTGGCGGAGGTCGGCGGGGAAGGTTACCGGCCGCAGGGCGCGGTCGTGCTGGCGGGACGCGAACCGGCGGCCGAAGAGCGGGCCGCTCTCCTGCGCCTCGCGGAGACCGGCGCGCTGTGCAACGAGGCGAGCATTCGCTTTACCGGCGGCGAGGCGGAGCATCTGGGCGATACCGTGGACGTCGCTTTCCTGGTCCTGGCCGCAAAGCTCGGTCTCGACCCGCGGGCGCTGCGCGCCTCGGCGCCGCAATTGGGTCTCATTCCCTACGAGCCGCACCGGCGCTATGGCGCCGGCTTCATCCGCGATGACCAAGCGGGCGAGGCGCAGGCCGTCGCTCACGTCAAGGGGGCCGCCGAAATCCTGCTGCCCATGTGCGCGGGCCTGGACCGGGTCGCCGCGCTCGCCGAGGCCGATCGCTTGGCCGCCGATGGCTACCGGGTGATCGCGGTCGCACGCGGCACCGTGGCCATGGATGCTGCGCTCGCCGCGGCGCCGGAGGCACTGCGCAACCTGGAGTTGCTCGGCCTGGTGGGCCTGATCGACCCGGTGCGCCCGGAGGTGCCGGAGGCCGTGGGGCGGTGCCGCGCCGCCGGGATCACCGTCGTCATGGTCACCGGCGATCATCCGGATACGGCGCTGGCCATCGCCCGCCAGCTCGACATCGCCCGGGACGCGGCCGAGGTGGCGACCGGCGCGGAGCTGGCCGAGGCCGGGGACGACCAGGGCGCCTTCGACCGGCGGGTCGCGGGCGCACGCGTCTTTGCCCGGGTCGAGCCGGTACAGAAGCTCGCCATCGTGCAGGCCCTGCGGCGCGCCGGCGAGGTCGTCGCGGTCAGCGGCGACGGGGTCAACGACGCGCCGGCGCTTTCGGCCGCCGACATCGGCGTCGCCATGGGTCGCGGCGGGACCGACGTGGCGCGCGGCGCCGCCGACCTGCTGCTCGCCGACGACAACTTCGCCTCCATCGTCGGCGGCGTCGAGGAGGGCCGAATCGCCTACGACAACGTACGCAAGCTGATCTTCCTGCTGATCGCCATGGGTCTGGCCGAGATCGCGCTGTTTCTCCTCGCCATCCTCGCCGGTCTGCCGATCCCCCTCTTCGCCGTCCAGCTGTTGTGGCTCAATCTGGTGACAGAAGGGGCCCAGACCGTCGCACTGGCCTTCGAGCAGGGCGAGCCCGGCGTGCTCCAGCGCCGGCCGCGGCCGCCGGGTCAGCCGTTGTTCGACCGGCCTATGATCGTTCAGGTCCTGGTATCCGGGGTCTACGTGGGCGCGGCGGCATTCGTCTTCTATCGCTGGTGCCTGGATCAGGGCATGGCTACGGCCGAGGCGCGCAACCTCCTGCTGCTGCTCCTCGTGCTGTTCGAGAACGTGCACGTGTTCAACGCCCGGTCCGAAACGCGCTCGGTCTTCAAGGTTTCCGTTGCGGCCAATCCCTTCGCGGTCTTTGCCGCGCTGGGCGCCCAAGTCCTGCACATCTCCGCCATGTACCTGCCGGGGCTTCGCGAAGTGCTGGACGTGCAGCCGATCGGCTTGGCGGACTGGTTCATCGTGGCGCCCGTCGCCTTGTCGCTCTTGGTCGTGGTCGAGCTCTACAAGCTGCTGGTCGCGCCGCGCCTCCGCTGACGCGGCAGCAGGACTTCAAGAGCGTGGCAAAGGAGCTTATCTCTAACGAGGCGGGCGGGCGGTGCCGCTCAGTCTTCCGAATCGTCGTCCGGGCCGTCCTCGACGTGCTCGGTCGGTTCGGAAAGCGGCGCCTTGCGCTCTCGTCGGCGGTTACGGCTCGATTTGCCGTCGCGCGCCCTGGCCGCTTCGCGGGCGCGGCGCTGGCGGTACTTTTCGAGATCTATGACGTCGCCCATGGAACTGTCGTTCCGCCGACTGCTAAAGGACGTGGCCGTTTCCCAGACCGGTCCATTGTTCTAAGATTAGACGAAACGACCCGGTAAGCAATGCCTGGTGGGCGTCCCGGGTGTCGCTAGGCCGTCGTTGACAAGGGTGCAGCAGTGAAAATCTTCCTCTATGGCCTGTTCGGGCTGATCGTGCTGGTGGTTGCGGCGGCTCTGATCGGCCCGGGGTTGGTCGATTGGAACGCTCACAAGGACCGGCTCGCCGCGGAAGTCCGCAAGGCCACGGGGCGCGATCTCATGATCGACGGCGACGTGCATCTGGCGGTGCTTCCGGCGCCGGCCCTCTCGGCGGATCGGGTGCGTTTTGCCAATGTCGCGGGCGGCTCGGAACCCACTATGGCCGAGCTCCGCGAGCTCAGGGTCAGGATCGCATTGCTGCCGTTGCTCGTGGGCCGGATGCAGGTCGAGAGCGTCTCCCTGGTCGAGCCGAAGATCCTGCTCGAGATCCTGGCCGACGGCCGCCGCAACTGGGAGTTTAACACCGAGGCACCGGAGGCCGAGGGCTTGGGGGGGCCCGGCGAGTCCGATCCGGAGCAGGGTATGTCCGGACAGATTCAGCTCGACAGCTTCACGATCGAATCCGGCACCTTGATCTACCGCGATGTGTCGAGCGGCCGGGAGGAGCGCATCGAAAGCCTCGATGCCCAGGTCGTCGCCGAGTCGCTGGCCGGGCCTTTCACGGCGCGGGGTGACGCGGAATTGCGCGGCGTCGAAACCGGATTCGAACTGGCGATCGGCCGTCTGCTGCGGGACGGGGCCACGCCGATCAATTTGGACCTCGAATGGGCGGCCGCCGATACACGGATACACCTCGCCGGGTCGCTGTCGAACCACCCGGAGACGCTCAGCTATCGCGGTCGCGTCAAGGGCGAGGGCGGCGATCTGTCGGCGGCCCTGCGCATGTTTTCGGCCGGCCGGACCGGCGCCCTGCCCGTGCCGCTGCAACAGCCCTTTGCCGTAGAGACCGAGTTTTCCGGCGATCTCGCCCAGGTCAAGGGTTCGGAGCTCAGGTTGCGGCTCGGCGAGACGCGCCTCGAAGGCGATGCCTTGCTCGAGCTGGGCCCGACGCCGGACCTGTCCGTGTCGCTCAGCACCACCCGCATCGATCTGGATTTGCTCCTGAGCCAGGCCGAGCCGGCAGTGGAGCAGGCAGCGAAGCCGACCTCCCCGGCGCCGGCCGGCATAAAGGCCGGCCAGGGCGAGGCGGCCCGCTTCGAGCTGCCGGAAGACGTGAGGGTCGGGCTCGAGCTGGCGGTGGAAGGGGTCGTCTACCGCGGGCAGGCGGTGCGCCAGATCCGCTTCGATGCCGCCTTGAAGGACGGCCGGGCGACGATCGGCCGCGCCAGGGCTCTTCTGCCCGGCGGCTCGGACCTGTCGGTCAACGGCGTGCTCTCGTCCGAGGGCGGGCGTCCGCGGTTTCAGGGCCGGCTCGAGGCGACCTCCGACAACCTGCGCGGTCTCGTGGCGTGGTTGGGCGGTTCCCTCGGAGCGGTGCCCGCCGACCGCCTGCGGCGGATGAGCTTTTCCGGATTGATCGACGCCACGGCTGAACAGGTGAGCGTCGATGAGATCGACCTGAGGGTCGACCTGAGCCGGGCGACCGGCGGCGTGGTGGCGGCGCTGCGCCAGCGTTTGGGCCTGGGCATCGGCCTGGCGTTGGATACGCTGAACCTGGACGCCTATCTGCCGGCCGAGAAAGGCGCACCGAAATCCGGTGCCGGGGCGGCCGCGCAGCAGGCGGGGAGCGGCGCCGGCTCGGGGGACGGCTCGGGCGCCGGCCCGCTGGCCCTGCTGGACCGTGTCGACGCCAACCTGGACCTCCGAGTCGGCAACTTGGCGTGGAAAGGCGAGACGGCCAAGGACCTGCGCCTGAGCGGCACGCTGCAGGACGGGTCCCTCGTGCTGCGCGAGGCCGGTATCGGTGAGATCGCCGGCAGTCGGGCGGGCTTCTCGGGGACGGTGAGCGGCCTTGCCACGGGGGCGGCCGTGGACGGCGAACTGGAGTTCGAAGTGACCCGGCCGCGACGCCTGGCCAAGGCGCTAGGGATCGACCCGGCGTCGCTCGCCCGGCTCGGTCGGTTCACGGTGAAGAGCGCCGTCAAGGGCTCGCCGGACGATCTGAGCTTCGACAGCGAACTGGCGGCGCTGGGCGGCAGCTTCGGCTTTGCCGGCACCGCCCGGCCGACTGCCCGGCCGCTCGCCTTCGACGTCGCGGTCACCGCCAGGCACCCGGATCTGGCCGGGCTCGTCGCGGCGCTGGGTGGTCCGAAGGACCTCAAGCCGGATCTGGGCGCGTTGGACCTCAAGGGCCAAGTGGCGGGCACGCCGCTCGACCTAACGGTGAGCCAACTGTCCGGCAAGCTGGGTGGGACCGATCTCTCGGGGCGGATCAGCGCCGACCTGAGCGGTCCGAAGCCGGTGCTGGAGGCGGCGCTTGCGACCGGCGAGCTGTCGCTGGCCGAGCTGTTCGCGCCGGCCGCGGACCGCAAGCAGCCCGGGTCCGGCGGCGGCGCCAAGGCGGCCAAGCCGCGCTGGTCCGAGGCGCCGATCGACCTGGCGGGGCTCCATGCGCTGAACGCCGAGCTGGCGCTGACCGCACGGGCCCTGCTGCTCGACGATCTGCGCTTGGAGGACGCCGCGCTCCAGGCCGTCTTGCACGACGGCGTTCTGGACCTGAAGCGCCTGACCGGCACGCTCCACGGCGGCGCGGTCCGGCTGGCCGGCAAGCTCGAGGCGACGAAACGCCTCAAGGCTGGCCTGGCGCTGACCGCGCAGGCGGTCGAGCTCGGCCCGCTGCTGCGCGAGCAGGCCGATTTCAAACGCGTGTCCGGACCCGTCGACTTGACCGCCGACCTGACCACGGCCGGAGCCAGCGAAGCGGAGCTGATCGCGGCGCTGGCCGGCACGGGCAATCTCAAGGGCACGCTCACCTATAAGCCCAAGAAGAAGGAGCAGCTGGGTGCCCTGGCGCTCAACATCCTGGGTGCCAAGGTCAAGGAGGTGCGTGGCGTTGCCGACGCCACCACAATGTTGCTCGGCTCCTTCGCCGGTGGTCCGGCCGCGCTCAGCGGCACCTTCACGGTGAAGGACGGCGTGGTTGTGACCGAGGACACCCAGATCGACGGTCGGGACGCCCGGGCTTTGACCCGGGCCAGGGCGGACCTGCCGAAGTGGCGCCTGGACAGCCGGACCGAGGTATTCCGCGCCGCCGACCCCAAGACGCCCTACCTGACCGCCCGGCTCAAGGGTCCGCTCGACGAGCCCGACGTGAAGATCGGCGGGCAGGCGTTCCAGCGCAAGGCGCCGGCGCCGGCGAGTGCCGGCGGCGACCAGCCGCAGAGCGAGCCGGCCCCCGACGCGCCGCCGCCGCCCCGGAAGGTCAAGCCCAAGGACCTGATCAAGGACCTGCTCGAGAGCCTGGGGAATTAGAATGAAGCCTCGAGCGAAGACGAAGCATGGCCGCGACCGAACCGACTGGAAGCGGCTGCGCGCCATGACCGAGGAGGAGGTGCTTGCGGCCGCCCGGTCGGACGAGGACGCACGACCGGCGACCGAAAGCGAGCTGGAGGAGTTTCGCCCGGTTCCGATGGTCGATGTGAAGGCGGTCCGGAGAGGGCTCGGCCTGTCGCAGGCGGCCTTCGCCTCCCGGTTCGGCGTCAACCTGCGCACGGTGCAGGACTGGGAGCAGGGCAGGCGGCGCCCGGAGGGGCCCGCGCGCCTGCTGCTCGCGGTCATCGAACGCGACCCCGACGTGGTGCCGCGGGTACTGGGCGCGCCGGAAGCCAAGGCGGGCAAGGTCAAGAAGCAGGATATCCATGTCGTGCCGCACCCGGCGGGCGGCTGGGCCATCCGCCGCGAGGGGGCGAGCCGGGCGAGTGCCCGTCACGAGACCCAGCGCGCCGCCATCGCCGCGGCCCGCGTACGCGCCGGCCGCGAGCGGGTCGCCGTCGTCGTCCACCGCCGCGACGGGAGCGTGCGTGCGGGCGCCGGGTGAGCAACCGTCTTTGTCATTGGGCTGCCTGAAGGTTTTGGTTGAGGTGGTTGAGGCTGGCGAGATGGTCGCG
>JAOUCL010000408.1 GCA_029859805.1 Rhodospirillales bacterium
AGTTTGATGCAGTGGGTGCGCATTCCGAGGCAAAGCGGCCACTGATTCCGATCCAAAACGGCCACGGAATCCGATTTAAAGCGGCCACTGATTCCGACGCAAAGCGGCCAGTCTTAGTGGGCCTGTAATCGACGTCGTTGGGTGATCCCTTGGGGGCTAGCCTCGCGCCTTTTCGAGAGGAGCGAGGATGTCCAGAGAGCGATTGCCCATGCGCAAGATACGTGACGTGTTGCGGCTTCATGCCGACAAGCTGTCAAAGCGGCAGATTGCCGTCAGCCTGAGGCTTGGCCGCACGGCGGTCGGCGATTACATCAAGCGCGCGACCCGCGCCGGTCTGAGCTGGCCTCTGCCCGCGGGCCTGGGCGACGAGGATTTGGAGCGGCTGTTGTTCCCGGCGCTCAGGGTACGTTCTCCGGATCGCCGGCCGTGCCCTGACTGGCCTGCCCTGCACCGCGAGCTGAGAAAGCCCGGCGTGACTCTGTCACTATTGTGGGAGGAATACCGGGCGCTCCATCCCGAGGGCTACGGCTACAGCCGCTTCTGCGACCTCTACCGCGCCTGGAGGGGCACGCTCAATCTCACCATGCGCCAGGCGCATCTGGCCGGCGAGAAGATGTTTGTCGACTACGCCGGTGCTACCGCCGAGGTGATCGATCCCCTGACCGGCGAGATCCACCAGGCCCAGGTCTTCGTCGCTGCCCTGGGCGCCTCCAGCTACAGCTACGCCGAGGCCACCTGGACCCAGAGCCTGCCCGACTGGATTGCCTCGCATTGCCGTGCTTTCGCCTTCTTCGGCGGCGTACCGGCCCAGGTCGTGCCCGACAATCTCAAGTCCGGCGTCGTCAAGGCCTGTCTCTACGATCCCGAGATCAACCGCACCTTCGCCGACATGGCATCCCACTACGCCACCGCCATCGTGCCGGCGAGGCCGCGCAAGCCCAGAGACAAGGCCAAGGTGGAGGTCGCCGTTCAGGTTGTCGAGCGCTGGATCCTGGCCCGCTTGCGCAACCGCCGCTTCTTCTCCCTCGCCGAGCTGAACCAGGCCATGGCCGCGCTGCTTGACGATCTGAACCGTCGGGTCACGCGGCACCTGGGCGCATCGCGCCGCCAGCTGTTCGAGGAGCTCGACCGGCCGGCCCTCAAACCGCTGCCTGCCGAGCCCTACGAATACGCCGAATGGAAACAGCGCAAAGCCGGCCTCGACTACCATGTCGAGGTCGCCAAGCACTATTACTCGGTGCCCCACGCGCTCGCCAAGCACAAGCTCTGGGCCCGCATCACCGACAAAAGCGTTGAGGTCTTCCACAAGGGCAAGCGGGTCGCCTGCCATCTGCGCGCGCCCGGCAACCGGCGCCATACCACCATCCCCGAACACATGCCCTCATCCCACCGCCGCTATGCCGGCTGGACCCACGAACGCATCTGCAACCAAGCCAGCACCACAGGCCCCAACACCGCCGCCCTGGTCCAGATCATCCTCAAGTCCAAGCCCCACCCCGAACAGGGCTTCCGGTCTTGTGTCGGCATCTTGCGCCTGGCCAAAGCCCATGACGCACCCAGGCTTGAGGCCGCCTGCGAGCGGGCCTTGGAGATCGGTGCAAGATCCTATTCCTCCGTCGCCTCCATCCTCAAAAACAACCTCGATCGCCGCAGGCCAGGCCAATCAGCCAAAGGGACCACGGACCACCGGCCGGCGATCGATCACGCCAACATCCGTGGCTCCGGTTACTTCCATTGACCGGGACTTCCACTGAGGAGACATCATGCTGCAACACCCGACCCTCGACCAACTCAGGCACCTCAAGCTGCACGGCATGGCCCGCGCCTTTGCCGAACTCAGCGACAATCCCCAGGCCGACGAACTCGACCACGCCCAGTGGCTCGCTCTCCTGCTCGACCGCGAGGAGGCCGAGCGCAGTGACCGACGCCTCACATACAGGCTCCGCAACGCACGCCTGCGCCACGCCGATGCCGCGATCGAGGACATCGATACCCACTCCCCACGACGGCTCGACAAAGCCCTCATCCAGCAACTGGCCAGAGGTCGGTGGATCGCCGCCAAGCAGAACCTCATCATCACCGGGCCCTGCGGTATCGGCAAATCATGGCTCGCCTGCGCGCTCGGCCAGATGGCCTGCCGCCAGGACTTCTCCGTGCTCTACAAACGCCTGCCCAGACTCTTCGCCGAGCTGGAGATGGGACGCGCCGACGGCCGTTACGCCCGTCTCTTCTCCGCTCTCGTCAGAACAAACCTGCTCATCCTCGACGACTGGGGACCCGAGCGCCTCACCGCCGAGCAGCGCCGCGATCTCCTCGAAATCGTCGAGGACCGATACCAAAACGCCGCCACCCTCATCACAAGCCAGCTGCCTCTGCAAAAGTGGCACCAGGTCGTCGACGAGCCCACCTTCGCCGACGCCATCCTTGACCGCATCGTCCACAACGCCCACAGACTGGAGCTCGACGGACCCTCCATGCGAAAGACAATGGCCGCCAAGAACGGCGCCAGCACCATTGACCAGACACAAGGAAAATGACATCAACAAATCACCCAACGGCACCGATCACGCCGCCCATATCGACCCGCGGCCAAAGTGGCCGTTTTCGATCGGAATGGGTGGCCGCTTTCCGTCGGAATCGATGGCCGTTTTCATCGGAATGCGCATGTTGCATGGATGTTGCGTGGAATCCCCGGCAACGGATGGGAATCCTCGGATTCCTGCGGTTTTCGGTGGCACGGCATTGTAAGGCATCCGGACGGCAAAAAGCCCCGCGTGAGCGGGGCTTAGTGTTTGATTTTCCTTGGGAATTGTTTGGTTGCGGGGGCACGCAACCAACTCAAGTTGCAATCGGGTTTGTTGCCGATTTGAGAGGAAATCGTCGGCCTGCGGCCAGCGACGGCGTCAAGCGGTGTTCGAAGCTGCAGCTCAACCCTTCAACCCCTGACCGACGTGCGACGACAGGACGCTTACCATAACAGGGAAGCCGATAGTCTCTTTTCTTATCCTGGAATCGAGGCTCGGCATGTCTATCGAGAACCCTCCCGCAAATACCGCATGTCTCACCCTACCTTGGGCATCTTGTCGGCGATGAAGTGCACGTCGACACCATCCCTTTTGCGGAGATAGGTGCGAAGGCCAAGCTTCAACGCTATACGTTCGCGCCATTCACACTCCCGTTGAGATCGTGATTTCGGAATTTTCCCAAGGCTAATTGGGCCATTCGGGCGTGCGGCCCTTGTAGGTGAGGACGAACAGGATGTCCTCGACTTGCTCTTTCGCGAACAGATCCCTGACCACCTGGGTATCCGGCAGCGCCATTTCCCATTCGCCGACCGGCCCCTTGCCCTGCATGGCGGTCCAGGCGCTGGCACTGCCGCGGCGCGTGCTGATGATCCCGTCGACGGCGCTGGCCGATCCGCCAACGGTGTCGGCCCCGTCCTTTGCCTCTTTGAAGTTTAGGTCGACGACCGGCACCTCGAGGGCCTCTCCATTCCCGTCCTTGC
>JAOUCL010000409.1 GCA_029859805.1 Rhodospirillales bacterium
CGTTGCCCGGGTCGTCGCGGAGCCGTCGAATCCCAGGCTCTCGATCGAAGACCTTAGGCATGACGCCTACCGGATGCCTGCCGGCCCAGCGCAATTTGCTTCTTGTTCCGCCAGGCTTCGCCGGTGACGACCACGCAGCTCCTGCCCGGAACCTCGTTCGACCAGTGACGGCCCTCAAGCTTCACGCCTTTGTTATGGAGCGTCTACAGGACCTGGACTGTGCCGTTCCAGAAAAACGATCGCGCTTGGCGCAGTCTCCGGCCACCGTTCACGCTCTCGGCTTGAACCTGGCCGAAGGCCGTGGCAGCTTGGCCCACGATGGAGCCAGAGGGAGGGCACCTTGGCATGCGCTTGAAGGACAAAGTCGCGGTCGTCACCGGCGCGGCCAAGGGAATAGGCCTGGCCTGCGCCAAGGCGTTGGCGGCCGAGGGTACAAAGGTCGTGCTGGCCGACGTGGAGGTGGCCGCCGGCGAAATGGCGGCCGAGGAGCTCCAGGCCGGCGGCGCCGAGGCCCTCTTCGTCGCGTGCGACGTCGGCGACAAAGCCCAGGTGGATGCACTGATCGGCTCGGCCGTGGCCGCCTACGGCCGGCTCGACTGCGCCGTGGCCAACGCCGGGATCGTGTACGCCTGTGACTTCCTGGATCTTGCCGAAGAGGACTTCGACCGCGTCCTGCGGATCAACTTGAAGGGCGTTTTCCTGACCGGCCAGGCCGCCGCTCGCCAGATGGTGGCGCAAGGCACGGGCGGCACGGTGATCAACATGTCCTCGGTCAACGCCGTGATGGCGATTCCCTCGATCACGCCCTACGTGGTCGCCAAAGGCGGGGTCAATCAGCTCACCAAGGTGATGGCCCTGGCGCTGGCCGACAAGGGTATCCGGGTGAACGCCATCGGCCCCGGTTCGATCATGACCGAGGTCTTCAAGCAGGTTGTCAAAGACGAGGCGGCCATGGCCGGTATCCTGTCGCGCACGCCGCTCGGGCGCGTCGGCGAGCCGGAGGAGGTCGCCAAGGTCGCGGTTTTTCTGGCCTCGGAGGACTCGAGCTACATCACCGGCCAGACGATATACCCCGACGGCGGCCGCCTGGCGCTCAACTACACAGTGCCGGTGAAGGAATAACCGGGGCTCAGTCGCCGGGGCTCAGTCGCCGGGGCTCAGTCGAAGGTGCCGAGGGAGATTTCGGCCTTTTCGTCGAACTCCACCGGCTCCGGCAGGGGTTTGCCGGCTCTTTCGGCGGCCTTGCGCGCCCGCTCGACGACCGCGTTCAGGTCGCTCTGGCTGCACAAACCGAGCAGCACCGGATCGCGTGGCCGGATGTTCGGGGAGTTCCAGTGAGTGCGCTCTTTGACCGCCAGGATCGTGGTCTTGGTCGTGCCGATCAGCTTGGCGATTTGGGAATCCCTGAGTTCCGGATGATGGCGCAGCAGCCAGGCGATGCCGTCGGGCTTGTCCTGGCGCTTGGCGACCGGCGTGTAGCGCGGCCCCTTGGTGCGCTTGGACGGCTGCGGCAGGTCCTGCTTGGCCGGGGTCAGAACCGCCGTCGGGTCGTTCTGGCAACGGTCGAGCTCTTCCCGGGTCAACTGGCCGTTGGCGATCGGGTCCATGCCTTGGATCCCCACAGCCACCTCGTCGTCGGCGATGCCCTGCACCTCGAGCGTGTGCAGCTCGCAGAATGCGGCGATCTGCTCGAAGGTGAGCGACGTGTTCTCGACCAGCCAGACGGCGGTCGCTTTCGGCATAAGCGGCTGTGCCATGGATCCTCTCCGTGCCTGCGCCGGCTTTGGCCGGCCACCGTCGCGCCTTGGCGTCCTGACGGTGTCTCTCTTGTTGGAAATATCGAATCTATTGAAGTATATGCGCCCGCCGGCCCGAAATTGAAAGGCTCGATCCACTAATTCGTCAATACAATCTTGCCGATATGGGCACTCGATTCCATTAGGCTATGGGCCGCGGCGGCCTCGGCCAGAGGAAAGCTCTCGGCGATGACCGGTTTGACCTCGCCTTTTTCGATCAGTGGCCAGACCTTTCGCCTCAGGTTATCGGCGATCGCGGCCTTGAACTCGGGCGATCGGGCGCGCAGGGTCGAGCCGGTGAGGGTCAGGCGTTTGAGCATCATCGGCAGCAGGTTGACCTCGACCTTGGATCCTCCCAGGAAGGCGATGTAGACGAGGCGGCCGTCCGGCGCCAGAGCTTCGATGTTGCGCTGGACATAGTCGCCGCCGACCATATCGAGGATCAGGTCGAGACCCTTGCCCCCGGTCGCCTCCTTGACCGCCGCGACGAAATCCTCCTCCCGGTAGTTGATCGCCCGTTCGGCGCCCAGGGCCTGGCAGGCCGCGCACTTCTCGGCCGAGCCGGCGGTGGCGAAGACCCGCGCGCCGAAGGCCCTGGCGAGCTGGATTGCCGTCGTGCCGATGCCCGACGAACCGCCGTGGACCAGGAAGGACTCGCCCGCCGTCAGAGAGCCGCGGTCGAACACGTTGCTCCACACCGTAAAGAAGGTCTCCGGCAGGGCGGCCGCCTCGGCGAGGTCGAGACCTTCGGGCACGGGCAGGCACTGGACCGCCGGCGCCGCGCAGTACTCGGCATAGCCGCCGCCGGTGACCAGCGCGCTCACCTCGTCGCCCGGCGCCCAGCCGTCGACGCCATCGCCCAGGGCCACGATGGGGCCGGCGATCTCGAGGCCGGGGATGTCCGAGGCGCCCGGCGGCGGCGGATAGCCGCCCAGGCGTTGCAGCACGTCCGGCCGGTTGACGCCCGCGGCGGCGACCTTGACCAGCACTTCGCCCGGACCTGGGTCCGGGCGCGGTCGGCTCGCGGGGACCAGGACCTCCGGGCCGCCGGGCTCGCGGACCTCGATCGCTGTCATGGTGGCGGGAAGCGGCTCGCTCATCGGCGTCTCCGGTCGGGTGAAACAGGTCGGCATGGCCTAGCGGGCCTGTTGTCTAGTATGATTGCCCGAACCTGGCAAGACACCGATGCGGGAGGCAGCGGCCATGGAACTCGAGGACCTGGAACCCCGGAAGAAGGCCCCGAAAGTCAAGGACCTGGAGGTCATGGGCGTCGAGGAGCTGGAGGAGTATCTCGCCGAGCTCGAAACCGAGGCGACGCGGGTCAAGGAGAAGATCGCCGCCAAGAAGGCCTATCTCTCGGGCGCGGCGGGCCTGTTCAAGACTTGAGGCCGCCGGCGGCGCGAGCGAACGAACAGTAGCCAGCCAAGCGGCCCGAGGAACAACACCATGACCAGCCAGCCGACGCGAGGGCCAAATGGGCAGCGCGCGCCGGGCGGCGGCGTCCACGAGCCGCCGCTCGGCGATAGAACGACATGGGCCAGCGGCAGCACGAAGCCGCAGACCAGAACCAGCCAGGCGATCACCGTCGCGCTCATGACGCCAGTCTGGCCCAATCGGCGCCCGACCGCCATGCCTGGTTAAGCTGCCTGCACATTTCTGCCTGTTCCGCGCCTCCAAGCCGCCGTCTTTGGCAGCTTCCTCGGC
>JAOUCL010000411.1 GCA_029859805.1 Rhodospirillales bacterium
GATTTCAATGGGTTATAGGGCACTGGCGGGCAGAGGACCAGACCTTAAGCCATTGAAAATAAAGAGATTTCACCACAGCTCCCCTTCGCCCGCCGACCTGCCTTCGCCGAAGCGGAGCCTCGGCTCCGCGCAGGGCGGCTGGATTGCCGGATCGCGTCCGGCAATGACCAAGAGGAAGTGACTCGACCCGCAGCAAGCCTTCCCCCTCGACGGGGGAAGGTTTGGATGGGGGTGAGGTCGACGCCGGCAACACGGCCGACCGCGTCGTTTCCACCGGACAGGTTCGACCGCCCCCCTCCTCGATCCTCCCCCGCGAGGGGGGAGGAAGAGAAAAGGCGATCGCATGCGGGGTTCCGACGCGGTTCCGCTTTGTTCTTGACAATGGCGTTATAATAGGGTATATATCCTAACATCGGAATCAGAGCGGGAGAAGGACATGGCGGCGGAGGGGACACAGGTGGCGGAGCGGGCGGCGGCGGCGCTGTGGGCCGGCATTGCGCCAAGGGACGGGGTCGAAGAGACGCTGGCCGCCCAGATGGCCGCCTGCCACGAGGCGACGCTGGCCTGCCTCACCAACGCCAGGCGCCAGGACCTGCCCGAGAGCGCGCGGACGGCCGAGCTCAGGACCGGGGCCAGGCTGATGACCCTCTTCACCCAGCAGCTCGGCGCGCTCGAGCGCCACAGGACGCACCTGCGCGCCGAGCGGGAGGCCGCCGAGAGTGCCGCGCAGGACGCCGCGCTGCGCCGCCGCTTCGCGGAGCAGGACGCCGAGCGCGAGGCCGAGGAGGCCATGATCTACCCCACCCGCCACGCCCGGCGCCTGGCGACCCGTGCCGCCCTGGCCGGCACCCCGACCGGGCCCACGACCGACGAGGCGATCTTCGAGCGCCTCGCCCAGCGTTTCGAGCGGCGGCTGAGCGGGGCGACCGCCGAGGCGGAGGCCGATGGTGCCGTCGACCCCGACATCCCGGCCGACCCGGCAGCCGCATACGCGCCAAGGCCCGCGACGCCCGAGCCCGTCGGCGCCGGCGTGCCGGCGCCGCCGCCCGAACCGGCGCCGCCCTTGAACCGCCGGCAGCGCCGCGCGCTGGAGCGGCTGCGGCGGAAGGAGCTTCGGGCGGACCGTGGCGCCGGTGGCGCCGCGTAAGCCGCCCGAAGGGCGCAGCCTGGGCGAGGGTAACAGGGTGCCCATCTGCTGAAAGCTCACGTATTCGGTGGGGTCCCATCGATCCACGAGATGAACGACGACGAGGTTCCGGGCCGGAATCACGATCACGTACTGCCCTCTGTGGCCATAGGCGCGATAGGCGCGTCCGCGGAGGTCGACACCGGGCAGGAACCCGTCGTCGAGACCCGCCCACCACAGGTCCCCCGTATCGGTCCGCGAGACGCTTACCAAAGGCCCGCGGCGCGCGTCGCCCTGCGGACCAGCAGCCATATCCCGATTGCAATACCGGCTCCCGCGAAGTACGCGATCAACTGGGCCGGCAGTTCGCCGAGCAGGGTCGGTTCCGTAATCGGGGCGAAAAGGCGCATGGAGAGGCGCAGGGAGAGATGAAGCCCGAGCATTCCCAGGACGATGGAAACAAGGGTCGCACAGTGGAGGATAACCCAGTGTCGACGTGCTTGCGGCCGAGCGTACGGCATGAACAGGCCCATGGGGACGAGGATCACCGCAAAAAGACTCCAAACAGCGGATTCGTGCCCCCTCCCGGGATCCAAAAAGGCCAAGATACCCCAGGCGAGGACCTGGCCCGCCGTGATAACGAAAACGATTGTCAGGATAGGTACCAATTTCCGCCGGAGCGGCAAATCCGTAATCCGTGGCGCTAGGAGGCTGTTGAAAGAGTCGGAGCCGTGAAATCTCATGCAACAATCGTTCTTCTTAGCCGAGCGTGAAGTCGTTTCGATTCGACATCGCCCCGGGCTTTGACTCATCGTTTCAGGAATTCCGGTCCTCGGGACTTTTTCAACAACCTCCGAGGGCATCGCCCGCCCTCTCGGCTGTATTTTCCGTACTCCCCTCCATCGGTCCGCGTTTTTCCACCGAGGTATTGCGCCAAGGTTAAGACACCGACGTGGTGGCTCCGGGGGCGGTGGTTGAGGCCGGTGTTTTGGGCCCTTACACAGCCTCACCCTCGCCTCTCGCCTGCGTGGCCCTCCACACGAGGCCGCCGCGAGGATCATCTTAACCGGGCTTTCATCCCGATACCGCTACTCCTGCGTTGGAGAGCCCCGCCGGCGGCGGGTGTCGGCGCGATTCCTGGGTGGCGCAGTGCATTGGGTTGGCAACGGACCGTGAAAGTCACGACCTTCCACGCGGATCCTGCGAAGATCCGAGGCAGACTTCTCAGCCCCATACCGACCACGCTGGTCATGCTCTCGTTTCCGCTGATGACCACTTTGCTTCGATATTTCAAGAACGTGGACGACTCCGCCGGCCTCACCGACTACTGGTTTGCGGCAGGGGACGATATCATCCAGGACTTTCGCATGGCCGTGATCATGCTGATCGTCCTGTTGACCCTGGATCTGCTGCAGGCCCATCCGCGACTGATCGCGCGGGTATACCTTCGCCTCGACCGCGACGGCCTGACCCAATCGGGCCGCTTCCGGACCCGCCGCTGGCCCTGGCGCGACCTGCCGGCCTTCACCCACGAAGCCAACCAGGCTCCACCCAACATCGCGTTTCACCTGCCCGGTCAGGACCCGGACAGCCTGCGCAAGGGGGAGATCCTGGACCAATACGAGGCGCCCCTCGACGAGATCGCCGCCACGTTGAACGACTACCGCGAGCGGGCGCTGCGCGCGGCCCGCGCCGCCGAGTGACCAAACGGAATTCGGCGGACCGGGGTCGGGCCAGCATAACTGCATTGTTAGGTGTGGCCGGCGTCCGGTGGACATCAGCCGAGCGGCCGGCCTTCGCCAAACCGCACTACGCGAAAAAGGGGACTGTCCCTGTTTTTCCCATGTTCCCGGTCGTCCGGGGCGCCCAGGAGAATCGAGACTGGCCCTGTTTTCCCCGTTGTTGTATGACCGCACAAATATGGCATTCACCTCACAACCGGGGCCGGGGATGAATTCCGCGGGACAAGCGGAGCCGGAAAAGGTGTTTGGCACCTTTTCGCGAGGCGATCTTCGCCGAAGTGGGTCTAGACATGCACTCGAGTTTCAGAGATAAGGGGCGACTTTTGAGGTGGGCCAATCGTTTTATTATTTTCGGCGTTGCGGTGTCCTGGTTATTTGCAATACTTGTAACTTATTGTGTGTTTTGGGGAGAAAATGAAAATATTTGTTTTATGTTTCCATGGTCGGCAGGCTTTTAGGACCGAAGCCGGGTCTGCATAAATTCATTATCTGGTGTAGCCAGCGTCGAGCGGAGATCAGCCGAGCGGCCGGCCTTCGCCAAACCGCCATGGACCCCAATACCGCAATCTTGCAGGCCCGGCCCTCCCTCAAGGCACTTCGGGCGCAGCATCCA
>JAOUCL010000410.1 GCA_029859805.1 Rhodospirillales bacterium
ACATCAGCGCGAGCGCTTCGTTGCCGCGCTGGTCCGCCCGCTGGTCTGGCTGTTCATCTTCGCCGCCGGCTTCCGTTCGGTCCTGGGCGTGTCGATCATCCCGCCCTACGAGACCTACGTGCTCTACGAGATCTACATCACGCCCGGCCTGATCGGCATGATCCAGCTGTTCAACGGCATGCAATCCTCCCTGTCCATGGTCTACGACCGCGAGATGGGCAACATGCGCACGCTGCTGGTCAGCCCCATGCCGCGCTGGTATCTGCTGACCTGCAAGCTCCTGGCCGGCGTCATCGTTTCGATCCTGCAGGTCTATGTCTTCCTGACGATCGCCTGGTTCTGGGAGGTGCAGCCGCCTCTCGCCGGTTACCTGACCGTGCTGCTGGCGCTGGTACTCTCGGGGCTCATGCTGGGGGCGCTGGGTCTGCTGCTGTCCTCCTTCATCAAGCAGCTGGAGAACTTCGCCGGCGTGATGAACTTCGTCATCTTCCCGATGTTCTTCGCCTCCTCGGCGCTCTATCCGCTCTGGCGCATTCAGGAATCGAGCCTGGTCCTGTACAAGATCTGCGCCGCCAACCCCTTTACCTACGCCGTCGAGCTGATCCGCTTCGCGCTCTATGGCCAGGTGAACCTGGAGGCGCTCGCGGTCGTGGTGATCTGTACGCTGGTCTTCATGGCGCTGGCGATCTATGGCTACGATCCGGGTCGCGGCCTGATCGCCCGGCGCGGCGGCCCGGCGGGCTGACGGTCACCGCGCTCCCGGGTGCGGGGCCATAGTCCCCATGGTGATCGCCCAGGATGTTCCGCGGCCATAGAGTGGCTGCAAACGGAAAGGATTCCAAACATGGCTTTTCGCTTCAAACCACGTGGCACCGCGACAGGGGCGCTCGTGGCGATCGCATGTCTTCTGCCGGGATGGGCGGCCGCTTCACCGATCAAGGCCGATGAAGAAGTTGTTTTCTTTCCGACGACCGCGCATCTCGACGACGAGGCCTGGATCATCCCCGTTCACGGTTGGATTTTCGAGCTTGAACCGGAGTCCGTCTGGCGCGCGGAAGTGATCGAAGAACTCCTCGAGCATCTCGAGCTCGATCCCGCGGCGCGGGACGAAGAGCGGTTTCGCGAGCGCGCCCGGATGTTCCTGGTCGACAACGAGCGCGGCAAGAAGCTGGAGATTCGGCTCGGCGGCCAGACCTTCGCCCTGGCCCGCTCTGCGCCCAACGGCCACTTCTCGGGGCGCCTCGGCCTGCGCCGGGAACGGCTCGCGGAAGTTTCCGGGAACGCTTGGTTGCCGTTCGAGGCCGTCATGCCGAAGGGCGATCGGCGGCAGTTCACCGGACAGGTCCAGTTTCTCGATCCCAAGGGACTTTCCGTCATCTCCGACATCGACGACACCATCAAGATCAGCGTCGTGACCGACAAGCGTGAGCTCCTGGCCAACACATTCTTGCGTGAGTTCCGCGACGTCCCCGGCATGACCGAGACCTACGGCCGATGGGCCGAGGCCGGCGCCGCCTTCCATTACGTTTCCTCCTCGCCCTGGCAGCTCTACCCGGCGCTCTCGACCTTCATGGGCCATGCGGGGTTTCCCCCGGGCGCCTTTCACCTGAGGTGGTTTCGCCTGAAGGACGAAACCTTCTTCAACCTCTTCGCCGCGCCCGAAGAGTCCAAGATCCCGGTCATCGAATCCATTCTTCGCGACTATCCCATTCGAAAGTTCGTCCTGGTCGGCGACTCGGGCGAGAAGGACCCGGAAATCTACGGCACCATCGCCAGACGGCACGGCGGACAGGTTAGGCACGTCTTTATTCGGAACGTGTCGCCGCAGGACGACCAAGGGGAGCGGTTCGCCGCCGCCTTCCGAGGGCTTCCGGAGACCATCTGGACGGTCTTCCGTTCAGCGGACGAGTTGAAGCGCATCGACCTGAAAGTCGAAGAGTGAAAATGTGGTGCGGGAGCCGGGGCCGGAACGCTGATGTCCATTGCCGAGGATTACGAGAGCCATGACGCCCTGGGGCTGGCCGAACTCGTGCGAAACAAGGAGGTCGCGCCGGTAGAGCTGGCGGCCTGCGCCATCGAGCGGATCGAGGCGGGCAATCAGCGGCTGAATGCCGTGGTGCACGCGATGTACGAACAGGGCCGCGTCGCGGCCGGCGGGCCGCTGCCCGACGGCCCCTTCGCAGGGGTGCCGTTCCTGCTCAAGGATCTCTTGGCGGCCTATGCAGGCCAGCCGCTGACCGCATCCTGCCGCTTTCTTGCGGATTACGTAGCCGAGCGCGACAGCGAACTGGTCGCCCGCTATCGTCGCGCCGGCTTGATTGTCCTCGGGCAGACCAACGCGCCGGAATTCGGCATCATGCCGGTGACCGAGCCGCGGTTCCGGGGCGCGACGCGCAACCCGTGGAATCTTGACCACACGCCGGGCGGCTCCAGCGGCGGCGCGGCGGCGGCTGTCGCGGCCGGCTTCGTTCCCGTCGCCCACGGCAACGACGGTGGCGGCTCGATCCGCATCCCGGCGTCCTGCTGCGGCCTGTTCGGATTGAAGCCGACGCGCGGCCGCAATCCCCTGGGCCCCGATGTCGGCGCAGGCTGGGCCGGGTTCATCCAGGACCACGTGCTCAGCCGAAGCGTGCGGGACAGCGCGGCGATGCTGGATGCGACCCACGGCCCGGATCTCGGCGCGCCCTACAGCGCCCCGCCGGTCCTGCGCCCGTTTCTGGACGAGGTCGGGCGCGACCCGGGCCGCCTGCGCATCGCCTTCACGAGCAAGTCGCTGTTCGGCCAGGCGACCCATCCGGACTGCGTGGCGGCGCTCGAGGATGCCGCAAGGCTTTGCGAGTCCCTGGGGCACCACGTCGAGGAGGCCATGCCGGATTTCGAGCGCGTCGAGCTCGTACGTGCCTTTCTGGTGCTGATGGCGGCCGAAGTGGGGCACGTGATCGCAGCGGCCGGCCGGTCCATGGGACGAAGGCCCACGCCTCGCGGTTTCGAGCCGCAGACCTGGATAGTCGGTCTGATCGGCCGCAAGATGACCGGCGTGGACTATGCCGAAGCGCTCGAAGCGGCCTACCTGGCGGGGCGTCGCGTTGCGGCCTTCTTCGAAGGCCACGATCTGTTCATGACCCCGACCATGGCCTACCCGCCGGTGCCGATCGGTCATTTCGACCTGAAGGCCTCGGAGACGGTGCAGCTCGCGATCCTGAGGACCTTCCCGATCAAGAGATTGCTCGACAGGGTCCTGGACGTTTTGTCCAAGGAGATTTTCGAGACCACCGCCAATACCATGCTGTTCAACATGACCGGTCAGCCTGCGGCCTCGGTGCCGTTGTGCTGGAACGATGCCGGCCTGCCGATCGGCATCCAGTTCGCCGCGCGCTTCGGCGACGAGGCGGCCTTGTTCCGGCTCGCCGGCCAGCTCGAGCAGGCGCGGCCCTGGTTCGACAAGCGGCCGCCGGCAACGGTGCCGTAACCGCTGCCGTTT
>JAOUCL010000412.1 GCA_029859805.1 Rhodospirillales bacterium
CGCTGCCGTAACCAAGCGGGCGCTCCAAGAGGGCCTCGACAAGACGCTGCGACAGGCCGAGCGCATGTTCCTCTACCTGCCGCTGGAGCATTGCGAGGACCTGGCCGACCAGGATCTCTGCGTGACGCTCACCGGATCGCTGGACGAGAACCCGGAATGGCACGGCTACGCGGTCCGGCATCGCGACGTCGTCGCCCGCTTCGGCCGCTTTCCGCACCGAAACGCGGCCCTCGGCCGCGAGACCACGCCCGAGGAGCAAGCGTTCCTGAAGGAGCCCGGCTCCTCGTTCTGAGCGGTTCGGCCGAAGCGGTCAGTCTTCGCCGTCGCCGCCCTCCACCTTGCGCAGGCGCGGTGGGCGGCCGGCCGTCGCCGCGTCCTCCGGCTCCGGGCGGTGGGCGGCGATGGCGTCTGCGAGCCGGTCGATGTTCTTGACGTGCAGATCGCGCTGCGGAAAGGGGATTTGAACCCCGGCTTCGCGAAAGGCCTTGTCGATTGCGGTCAGCAGGTCGCTCTGCGCCGTGTAGAGATTCTCGATATTCGAAAGGAAGCCGCGCGCCTCGAATTCGAGCGCGCTGTCGCCGAAGCGCCTGAACAGGACCCTCGGCGCCGGCCAGGCCACGATGTCCTGGTTCTCCTTCAGGCAGGTCATCAGAATTTCCTTCACCTGCTCGACGTCCGAGCCGTAGGCGACGCCCACCGGGACGTCGACGCGGCCGTACCGGTCCTTGTGGGTCCAGTTGACGACGGCGGTCGAAACGATTTCGCTGTTGGGAATCACGATCGAGGCGCGCTGAAAGGTCTCGAGCTCGGTGGCGCGCAGGCGGATGGTCTTGACATAGCCCTCGTTGGTGCCGACCACGACCCAGTCGCCGACCTTGATCGGCCGCTCGATCAGCAGGATCAGGCCGGACACGAAGTTGTTGACCACGCCCTGCAGGCCGAAGCCGATGCCGACCGAGAGCGCCCCGAAGATCAGCGCCAGATTGGTCAGGTCGAGGCCCACAGCGGAGATGCCCAGCGCGAGGGCAATGATCAGGCCCAGGTAGCCGAAGCCCGCCGAGAGCGAATGGCGCAGACCGGGATCGAGCCCGGTTTGCGGCAGAACGCGCTCGCTGAGCAGGCGTTGCAGCATCCGGACGACGATGAGCGCGATGACGACGATGGACAGCGCGGTGAGGATGTCCACGATGGAGATCGTGACGTCGCCGACCGTGATGCCTTGGAGCGCGTCTCTTGTCCAAGCCCACATGTCGGCCACGGGCACGCCCCATAGAACGAGAACCAGGAACAAACCGATACCGAAGGTCACGATGTCGAGCAGGGCGCGTAGCCAGAACTTGAACAGATTGCGCGTGGCGTGCCGGACCGCCAGGCGCTCCTGGAGGAAGTTGGAGCGCAGCGCGCCGCCGATCAGCTCCCGGCACAGGCCGCGCAACAGAAACAGGATTCCGACGACCACCCCGCTGGCGAGCAGGCTTTCGCTCAAATAGGCGCCGAGATTGGCGTGGCCGAGCAAGGCCGCAGGCACGGCGGCGAGCGCGACGGCGGCGATGAGAATGCGCACTCCATTCCAGAAAGACGACGCCGATGGCACCTGGGCTGCCGGCTCGTCGGCTTCAGGGCCTTGTCCCGGTTGCGCGGTGGTGCTCGTTTGCCCGCCGATCCACAGCCTGCCCTGGACCAGGGCCAGGACGCCGGCTGCCTCGAGTGCGGCAACGACGAATTCGAACACGGACGTGAACGGGTCCGAATAGACGAGGCTTCCGCTCAAGGTGGTGAAGAACAGGTCGACGGCGAAGACGGACGCGAGAAAGGTAACGCGGTGGTTGATCGTACGGGCGTTGGCCGGCGAAAGTCCGACCAGGCGCCAGGCCGGCAGCTCCGGCGCCAAGACCGCGCGCGGCAGGGCATAGGCAAGGACCAGGAAGATCGTTATGATGCTGGCCGCCGCGACCGCATCGGCGAAGAGGCCGCCGACGACCGTGGCCTCGCTCGAGACATAGTAATAGAGCGCGCCAAAGATCAGGGCCGGCACGATGCCGCTGGCCAAGCCCTCGCAGATGCCGGCAAGGAGCCGGCGGGCATAGGTCGGCTCCTCGATCGTCCGATCGCGCCCGAACCAGCGCCGCAAGGCGATGCGAATGACCAATCCGAAAAGCAGCGCCAAGGCGGCGAGCATGACCGAGCGGAAAAAAGCCTCCTGCTCGCGTTGCTGCGGTGTCAGATCGCGCCACCACTCGAGCGGCGATCGGGCCAGGGTCGACAGGTGCGCGAAGAACTCCGGAACCGCGATGGCCAGGGTGCTTGGCGCCAAGGGCAGGGGAAATCGTTTAAACAGGGTCTCTATCTGTGCCCCCCGGGTGCGCGCCTTGATCGCGTCGGCCAGCTCGTCAGTCCGCTTCAAGGCCAGAGCGGCCTGCTTGATGCGTGTCTCGTAGGCGGTAATGTCTTCCGCGATCTTCCGGCGTTCCTCGGCGATCGTCTCGTCTTCCGGAGGTTCGCCTTCCTGGGGCGGTGGCCCCAGTGCTTCGGCCCGCGCGCTCAGCGGCTCGACCAGCGCCGCGCTCTTGGATTGAATCTCCTCGGCCTCGGCGCGGATCGTCGCGAGGTGCTGCGACAGCTTCGCGGCACGGTCCTCGGACAGGCTCGGTTGCGCGAGCTCCTGCGCGGCGAGGTCGAGCGACTGGTTCCAGTCGCCGACTATGGTGCTGAACGGCCGCTGGGGCTCCTGCGCCGCGGCGGCGCCGGTCAACAGCCACAGGACGGTGGCGAGCCAAAACAATTTTGCGGCGTGGCGGAACGGCAAGTTTGGGCCCGCTTTCGGTTGGCGCCGCACCACTCTAGCACGGCGCTCCGCAAGAGCCATCGCCTATCCGTCGCTACGCGGCCTTCAAGTGCTCCCGGTCGTGCGGCGCGTCGAAATCGATCTTCGGGCCCTTCGGCACGATGCCGGTCGGGTTGACGGTCGCGTGGCTGCCGAAATAGTGCTGCTTGATGTGGTGCAGGTCGACCGTCTCGGCCACGCCCGGCACCTGGTAGAGCTCGCGTGTGTAGGCCCAAAGATTCGGATAGTCGACCAGGCGCCGCTTGTTGCACTTGAAGTGACCGACGTAGACAGGGTCGAAGCGAACCAGTGTCGTGAACAGGCGCCAGTCCGCCTCGGTCAGGCGCGCGCCGACCAGATAGCGCTGGTGCGCCAGCCGGTCCTCCAGGGCGTCGAGGGTGTCGAAGAGGGCGTCGAAAGCCTGCTCGTAAGCCTCCTGGCCGGTCGCAAAGCCGGCCTTGTACACGCCGTTGTTGACGGTGTGGTAGACGGTCTCGTTGATCTCGTCGATCGTCCCGCGCAGTTCCTTCGGATAGAAATCCAGCTCCGGGCGCTCGGCCATGGCATTGAACTGGCTGTTCAGCATGCGGATGATTTCGGCGGACTCGTTGTTGACGATCGTGCTTTCGCGCGTGTCCCAAAGCACCGGCACGG
>JAOUCL010000413.1 GCA_029859805.1 Rhodospirillales bacterium
GCCGCATAGACCGCTCTGGGTCACCTCCGGACGATCCGCGCCGCTATCCTGAGCGTCTGCACCTGAGGGTACAGCCGACGAAAATCCAAAAAAGCGGAAGTTCGGTCGCGAATGTCGGCTCCCGGAGGTAGTTCAGGCGTAGCCAAGCGGTGGTGCGCACCGCCGCTTGTAGCCAAAAGGAGACCTCCGAGATCTTGTGGCAAGCCCAAGGAAGTCTGATTTTGGCGATATGGAATTCCGCCGCACGGCCTGTCTACAGGCTCGGATTTGTGCGGCTCGGAGATGAGACAATTGGGGACACAGGAAAGGGTTCGATACGGCGCCCCCGCGTTCAACTGGCAATCAGTCGGATTTTGGACGCTGCCGAAATCAACTTGCGTATTGAGATATACCTGGCAAGAAACTGCGAAGAAGCAAGCTTCCATTGCGCTGCCTTAAAGACATCTGGACGGCGCAGAGTGAAGAATGAAAGGCGGCGCCGGGACGCCGCCTTTCGAGTGTCAAAGGCTCAAGAGAGAGCCGTACAACTCAGTTCTTCGCGACTTTGGCCGTGCCGGCCCCGAACTCTTTGAAGATACGAAGTCCACCGTTACGGTCGGACCCATAGATCCAAGGCTCTCCCGGCCCCTTGCCCAGCCGACACGCGGCGGTGCTGCCGAAAGCGGTCGTCAAGGTGCCGTGCGCCTGCGCGGGACGGTTCAAGCTTAGCGCGGCCCTGTGAGAGGGGGCAGGGGTGAACTACTCAAAGTTGTTCACGTTTGAGTGACGTGTGAGTGAGCGGAGAGGCCACGCGAAGGATATGACGCGTCAGAGGCATGCTGAATACTGCGAAAGCCGTTGGCCCGAAATACTCGATCAACATGCAGGATGCGTCGGGTGGCTTTCAACCCGACATTGACGAGCTTCTCGTGGCGGCGCATAATCGCCCGAAAGCAATAAGAAGCAATCGCAATTGTCCAGTCGGTGAGGGAGGGAGCTCCGGCGATTCCTGTTTCCAGTCATCCTTCGGGCGCGTCTTCGGATGAAACCGGTGGCCCCCATGATTGGGGTCATCGTCCTTTGAAGAAGTGCACGGACCCTTGGGTGCGCCGGGGCGAAGCTTCCTCCACGATTGGAATTCGATCTGCCAACCTCTATTCCCTAGGGAGGACATCAAGGATGAAACGATTACAGATCCTGTTGCCAAGCATGCTGGCGATCGGGCTCGTCGCTGTCGCGCCGACAGTGATCGCCGCCCCACCCAGCCCCAATGACACGGATCCAAGCACACAGAATACGCATGAAATGGGCCATGACCTGAAAGAGGCGACCTTTTCGGTCCCTGACGGGCAGCGGGAGATCAGCAGCGATTTGGCCTTTCAGGGGCGCCTCGCCTATCAGGGCAACTACAATGGTTTTCGGGTAATCGACATCTCAGCTCCCGGTAACCCGAGGCTCATCGCCCATCCGAAATGCAACGGCGACCAAGGTGACATCGTGGTCTGGGAGCACATTCTGGTCCGGTCGTGGAACACCAAACGATCGGAGGACCGGGAGTGCGGCGACCAGATCGTGCCGGCCGGCTTCGAGGGCGTGCACATCTGGGACATCAGCGACCCGGCCGACCCGCAGCTCGTAGGGTCCGTGGAGCTGCCCTGCGGGTCTCATACCGCCACCATGGCCGGTATCGACCAGGGCGACCTCATCATCTACAGCAACAACTCGAGCAGCTCGGGCTGCGGTGTTGGTCTGGATAGAGCCGGCCAGGATGCGCTTGGAGACTTCATGGACGTCATAGCGGTGCCGCTGGGCGATCCGGGCGCAGCCCACCTCATCCACCGCGAGCCGCTGGCGGGCCCCGCGGACCCGCTTGTCCGCACCGGGTGCCACGACGCCGGCGTGATCCTGGGCGATGTCAACAAGGCCGTCTGTGCCAGCGCCGACACGATCAACGTGTGGGATATCAGCAATCCGAGGGATCCGGTACCCCTGGTCACGATAACCGAGCCGGGCGTGGGAAGCTCCGCGTCGAACGGGCGGTGGCACTCGGCCGGGTTCTCCTGGGACGGTGAGATCGTCGTCGCCGGCTGGGAGCCGGGCGGCGGCGGCGCGGGCGAGTGCGAGGCGACCGATCCCGACCTGGACAAGAGCCTGTTCTTCTACGATGCCGTGACGGGAGCCAAGCTCGGCCAGTGGGTGCTGCCGCGCGCCCAGGGTGCCGATGAGAACTGCACGATTCACAACTACAACATGATTCCCTTGCGCAGTGGCGCCGACGTCGTCGTGATGGGCAACTATCAGGCCGGCGTATGGGTGGTGGATTTCACCGACCCCGCGAATGCCAGGACCGTCGGCTGGGTCGACCCAGTGTCGTTGGGGCCGGGTCCGTTCTGCGGCGGTAACTGCCAGATCGGCGGCTCCTGGTCGACCTACTGGTACAACAACTTCATCTTCGACAGCGACATCACGAAAGGGCTTGAGTTGTTTGGCCTGAGCGACCAGGCGCGTGCCGGGGCAATCAGGTTGGACGGCCTCAATCCGCAGACCCAGGAATTCTCGATAAACCGGTAGGCTAATCACGGGTGACCGTCAGGGTCGTGATTAGCCTCGGCGAAGACCGGCCCCTTCGGGGGCCGGTCATTTCTTGGGCTGCGCCGGTAAAGCCCCTTACCGGCGCCAGATGTCGAAAGAGAGACGGGCAAATGTCGACAAGCATCAGACGAATTGCACGACCAGCGGGATTTCTGGCCGCGCTCGCCGTTCCCCTCTTGGCGCAAGGCGCCGACGCGAATGATGCCGGGATGAGGCGCATCGCGCCGCACGTCGCGGTGGATCGCAACCCCGACATCGTCGAGGTCTTCCTGACGGCCAAGGAGAAGATGGTTCAGATCGGGCAGGGCAAGCCGACCAAGATGTGGACCTACAACGGGGTGGTTCCGGGGCCGACGATCGAGGGCAAGGTCGGGGACACCGTGATCGTGCATTTCACCAACGAGCTGCCCGAGGAGACGACGATCCACTGGCACGGCCTCGAAGTGCCGGCCAACATGGACGGCAGCAACATCTCCCAAAACGCCGTCGAACCGGGAGGGTATTTTCGTTACGAGTTCAAGCTGCTGCGCGCGGCGACCTACTGGTACCACCCGCACATCCGGACCAACGAGCAGATCGAGCAGGGACTGCACGCCGCGCTCGTCGTCCGCGATCCCGACGAGGACTCCTCGCTCGGGCTGCCGGAGAGCGAGCACGTCCTGGTCCTCGAGGACGTGCTGCTGGATGCGGAGGGCAATGTCGCGGAGCCCCTGCCGAGGGATCCACTGGCCAAGGCCACGATGCAGCTGAACGGGCGTCAGGGCAACACGCTGCTGGTCAACGACTTGGTTTGTCGTGTCCTTGAGACGCTTTGCTCTGCCCGCCGGGGCTGTTCGAGCTCCCCCGGGAATCACCGACTATGTCAACGATCCAGCTAGGCCTCGAAGTTCTGCTCCGGGTCACG
>JAOUCL010000017.1 GCA_029859805.1 Rhodospirillales bacterium
GGCGATGGACGAGACCGCGGTCGTCGTCAACGAGTTCGGCGAGGTCGGCCTCGACCACCTGCTGGTCGAGAAGGCCGACGAGGACACGGTGCTGCTGAACAGCGGCTGCCTCTGCTGCACGGTGCGGGGCGATCTGATCGACACCTTGCGCCGCCTTTTCAAGCGGCGGGTCCGCCGCGAGGTGCCGGCCTTCCAGCGCCTGGTGATCGAGACCACGGGCCTCGCCGACCCTGCGCCGATCCTGCATACCCTGATGACCGACCCGATGCTGGTCACCCGCTTCCGCCTGGACGGCGTGATCGCGACGGTCGACGCGGTGACGGGCGAGGCAACCCTCGACCGCCACGGCGAGGCGGTCAAGCAGGCGGCGGTGGCCGACCGCCTGCTGGTGACCAAGACCGACCTGGCGGAGCGGGCAGCGGTCGAGGCCCTGGCCGCGCGGCTCGCGGCCCTCAACCCGGCGGCCCCGGTCCACGAGGTGGTCCAAGGCGCGATCGAGCCCGTGCGCCTGTTCAATGCCGGGCTCTACGATCCCACGACCAAAAGCCTGGACGTGCGGCGCTGGCTCAAGGCCGAGGCCTACCAGGATGCAGGCCACGGCGACGGGCATGACCACGACATCAACCGCCACGACGACCGCATCCGCGCCTTCGTCGTCACGGCCGAGCGGCCGCTCGACTGGGACCGTCTGAACGGCTGGATCGAGATGCTGGTCGCCTGCTACGGCGCCGACATCCTGCGCCTAAAGGGCATCCTCAACGTCGCGGACATGGACCGGCCCCTGGTCGTCCACGGCGTGCAGCACCTGTTCCACCCGCCCGTGCCGCTCGAGCGCTGGCCCGACGGCGACCGCAGCTCGCGCCTGGTCTTCATCACCCGCGATCTGGACCGCGCGACCTTCGAACGGACGTTGAGGGAATTCACCGAAGACGGGCCGAGCACCGCAGTGAGATTGGCGAGGCACCCTTCGTCAAGATCGAGGCGGTAGATGCCGACGGCGACGGGACCATGACGCTCGACGAGTGTCTGGCATTCCGGCACCGGATGAACTAAAAGCCCAGCCAGACGCTGCTCGAGGGTCTTCGGCGCAAAGGCCATCGAGCTTTGCCGCGGCTGGCGGCAACGGCACGATTGCATGGGGGGCAACGGATGAGGACACAGTCGATCTTGGCGGCCCTGATCGCCGCCGTCGCGCCGATCGCGCTCGCGGCCTGCGAGAAGGAGCAGCCGGAGGTGGTGGAGCGGATCCGTGCGATCAAGACCGTCATCGTTTCCGAGCGCGGATCCGGACAGCTCACCCGTTATCCGGGGCTCATCGAGGCCGTGGACACCTCTATTCTGAGCTTCGAGGTGGCGGGCAACACGCGCGAAGTCAACGTCAACGTCGGCGACCGGGTAACCGAGGGTCAAGTGCTCGCCAACTTGGATAAAACGCCCTTTCAGCTGAACGTCGAGGCGGCGGAAGCCGAGGTCGGCCGGGCGAAGGCCGTGCTCGCGGAAAAGACCACCGAGTTCGACCGGCAGGAAACGCTGTACAAGAAGGAATGGGTCAGCAAGGCGGCCTTCGACCAGGCCACGGCGGCGCGGGACAGCGCCGCCAGCTCCCTGTCCTATGCCAACTCGAAGCTGAACCTGGCGCGCCGGGACCTGGAGAAGACCGTCCTCGTCGCACCCTTCAACGGGGTGATCGCGGCCAAGTACGCCGACCCCTTCCAGGAGGTCGCACGGGGCGAGAAGATCTTCGACATCTACATCGAGGGTGCGATGGAGGTGGTGCTCAGCGTCCCCGAAACCAGGATCGGCGATATCTACCTTGGACTGCCCGCGGAAGTCCAGTTTCCAGGAGAGCGGATACAGCCGCTGGGCGGTCGAATTTCCGAGATCGGCAGCGTCGCCTCGGAAGCCAATGCCTTCCCGGTGAAGGTGATTCTGATCGATGTGCCGCCGAGCGTGCTGCCCGGCATGACCGCCGAGGCCTCCCTGATTCTCGGAAGCGAAGACAACGCCACCTCGTTCCTTGTCCCCTTCTCCGCGATCGCGGCGGGCGACGAGCCCGGACGCGGTTACGTCTTCGTCTTCGATTCGGCGACCTCGACCGTGAGTCGAACGCCGATCCAGGGCAAGGGCGTGCGCGACAACCGCGTGATGATCACCGAAGGGCTGGAGCCTGGCGACGTCATCGCCGTAGCCGGCGTCTCCTTTCTGCGCGACGGCCAGAAAGTCCGGCTGATGTCACAGTAGGCAGGATCGGCCTTTGGAAAGGAATGGGGCTGGCCCATGCTGAACCTAACCGGATTCGCTCTCAGTACCTCGCGATTGACCATCGCCTTCATTCTCCTGGTGATTGCGGCGGGCATCAGCCAGTTCCTGACCTTCCCCCGGCAGGAGGACCCGCCCATCGTGATTCGCGAGGCGGTGGTCGCCGCGTTCTTCCCCGGCATGGTGCCCGAGCTCATGGAAGAACTGGTCACCCGCCGGATCGAAGAGCAGATCCGCACCATGCCGGAGATCGAAGAGATCACCTCGGACACCAAGACCGGCGTCACCGTGATCCATGCCGAGACGCGCGACCAGTACGACGACCTCCAGGAAATCTGGAAACGGCTGCGCAACAAGATGGCCGACGTGGAACCGGAATTGCCCGCGGGCACGATCGGCCCCGTCGTCTATGACGAATTCGGCCTGACCGCGGTCGCCACGATCGCTCTCTGGTCCGACGGCTTCTCCATGGCCGAGATGCGGCTGGTTGCACGGGACATTCGCGACCGCCTCTACGAGTTGGACGGGATCCGCAAGGTCGAGCTGTACGGCGTTCAGGACGAGCAGGTCTACCTGAAGTTCTCCAATGCCAAGCTGTCCCAGTTCGGCGTCACCGCCTGGGAGCTGGTCGAGACCCTGAGAGACCAGAACGTCATCGTTCCGGGCGGCTCGATCAACAGCGAGGGTCAGGACGTCGTCCTCTCGCCATCCGGCAACTTCCGCAGCGTCGAGGACATCGAGGCGGTCCTGATCTCGATCCCTGGAACCCAGCAGATGGTGCGGCTCACCGATCTGGTCACGGTCGAGCGGGGCTATGCCGATCCGCCCGACTCGCTGGCCTACTTCAACGGCCGGCCGACGATCGTGATCAGCCTGTCGATCGTGCCGGGCGTGAACAGCGTGGAATTCGGCGCGGGCCTGACCAGAAAGCTCGAGGAGTTCGAGGCCGACCTGCCGATCGGCTACGTGCTCGACTACGCCACCTTCCAGCCGGATCTCGTGGTGGCCGCCGTCGACGGCGCGTTGTCCTCGGTCTATCAGACCCTGGTCATCGTGCTCGTCGTGGTCATGCTCTTCCTCGGCTTGCGCTCGGGTTTGATCGTCGGCTCCTTCGTGCCCATCGCGATGCTGCTGGGGCTCATCGTCATGCGCCAGTTCGGCATCGAGCTGGAGCGCGTCTCGATCATCTCCGCGATCGTCGCGCTCGGCATGCTGGTCGACAACGCGATCGTCGTCACCGAGGACATCCGCAGCCGGCTCGAACGGGGAGAGGAGCGGCGCGAAGCCTGCATCGAGTCGGGCCGGACCCTGGCCATCCCGCTGCTCACATCGTCGCTGACCACGATCCTGGCCTTCATGCCCATGCTGCTGCTCCAGGGCCAGACCGGCGAATACGCCTACTCGCTTCCGGTCGTGGTGATCATTCTGCTGCTCGGGTCGTGGTTCCTCTCGATGTACATGACGCCGGCGGTGTGCTTCTGGTTCATCAAGGTCAAGCCGCCGAAAGGCGAGGACGGCGGCGCCCCGCCCAAGGACCCCTACGATTCACGCTTCTACCACATGTACCGTGGTGTCCTGCGGGCGGCCCTGAACGCCCGCTTGGTCGTCGTGGGCCTCACGCTGGCGCTGCTCGCGGGGGCCGCCCTGGGCTCGACCTTGATCGTGCGCGAATTCTTCGGACCGAGCGACCGCAACCAGTTTCTGGTCTACATCTACCTGCCCGCCGGCTCCCGCATCACGGCGACCGACGAGGTGGTGCGGCGGTTTACCGCCTGGCTGGAAGACGAAGAGATCAATCCCGAGGTCACCAGCAACATCGCCTATGTCGGAACCGGCGGTCCGCGCTTCTTCCTTTCCCTGTCGCCCATAGACCCGGACCCTCATGTCGCCTTCGCCGTGGTCAATACGGAAACGGCCGAGCAGACCCCGGCGGTCGTGGAGCGCGTGCGCAGCTATCTGATCGAGAATTTCCCGAACACGAACCCGCAGGTCAAGCGGATGTGGATGGGCTCCAACGAGCCCGGTTTCGTCGAGTTCCGCCTGGTCGGCCTCGACCCGGATTATCTCTACGCCAAGTCCCAGGAGCTGGAGAACGCCATTTGGGAGCTCGGGGGGATCGACTATGCGCGAACCGACTGGGAGAACAGGATTCTCCGGATCAACACCATAGTCGATCAGGCGCGCGCGCGGCGTGCCGGCGTCACCTCGCGCGAGGTCGCCCTCTCGCTCGAGGCCTTCCTCGACGGCAAGACCCTGACCGACTACCGGGAAGGTGATCTCTCGATCCCCGTCGTGCTGCAGGCCGTCGACGAGGAGCGCCAGGCGCTCGGCGATCTCTGGAACATCAACGTCTACTCCTCGTCGCGCGGGGTCAACGTGCCCCTGACCCAGATCGCCGATATCAAGGGCCAATGGCAGTTCAGCCGCATCGCCCGCAAGGACCAGGAAAGAACCGTTACGATCGAGACCAAGCACCAGTTCCTCAAGGCGCCGCAGTACGTCGCCGCCATGATGCCCGCGCTCGAGGCCCTCGATCTCAGGCCCGGCTACCGTTGGGAGATCGGCGGGGAAATCGAGGAAGCGACCGAGACCAACGAGAAGCTGTTCGCGCCGCTGCCGGCCTGCGCGCTGCTCATCGTCGTGCTGCTGATCTGGCAGTTCAACTCGTTCCGGCGGCCCTTCATCATCATGCTGACGATTCCCATGGCCTTCGCCGGCGCCCTGGTCGGCCTGTTCGTCATGCGCGCGCCCTTCGACTTCTTTGCGATCCTCGGGCTGCTGAGCCTGGCCGGCGTCATCATCAACAACGGCATCGTCCTGATCGACCGGATCGACAGCGAGTGCGCGGCCGGCACCCAGCCCTATCAGGCCGTGGTCCAGGCGACGATCTCGCGCTTCCGCCCGATCATGATGTCGGCGATCACGACCATGCTGGGCGTTCTGCCCTTGATCATATTCAGGGATCCGCTGTTCTACTCCCTGGCCTGCGTGATCGCCTTCGGGCTGGCGCTCGGCACCGCGCTCTCGCTGCTGGTCGTGCCGGTGCTCTACAGCCTCTTCATGCGCATCAAACCGGCCTGACCTCCCGGCAGCAACAGCGAAGATCGGCTCACGGACTAGGCCGCGGTCTCGCCTTTCGCGGCAGCCTCGGCCTCCTCCTCCTCGGCCAGGACCCCCAGCGCCGCCGCGGCGGCGACATCTTTGACAGCCTTGGCCTGCGCGTCGGACAGCGGCGGCGGCGCCGCCTCTGCGGGGGTCTCGCCGGGCTCGGCCTGGTCGGAAACGCCCGGGACGTGGACGGTCACCTCGCGGTGCGCGAACTTGATACCGTGCTCCTTGAAGGCCTCCTGGATACGCCGGTAGACCTCCTTGCGGATGGTGAACTGCTCGCCGGGCTTGGCCATGAACTTGGCCCGGACGATCATCGCCGAGTCCTCCATGGCATAGACGCCCTGCGACTTCAGCGGCTCTATGAAGCCGGGGCCCAGCGTCTCGTCCGCCATCAGCTCGGTGCCGATCTTCTTGAAGATCTTCTTCACCTTGTTGACGTCGGTGTCGTAGGTGACCCGGAAATGCAGCTTCATGATCACCCAGTCGCGGCTGAAGTTCGTGAGGCTCGCGATCTCGCCGAAGGGGATGATGTTCAAGGGACCGCGGTGATGGCGCAGCACCAGGGAGCGGACCGTGATGCGTTCGACCATGCCCTTGGCGACCCCCACATCGACGTACTCGCCCATGCGGAACGCGTCGTCCAAGAGGAAGAACACCCCCGAGACGATGTCGCGCACCAGGGTCTGCGCGCCGAAGCCGATCGCGATGCCGATGACGCCGGCGCCGGCCAGCAGGGGGCCGATCTGCACGCCCAGCGACGAGAGGACGATCATGACCGCCATCGCGACAATGGTGACGAAGAGGAAGCGCCGGAACAGGGGCAGCAAGGTCTTCAGCCGCGAGGCCGTGCCGTGGCCGCCGCCCTCGTCGCCCGGCCCCGCGGCGCCGCCGCCTTCCAGGGCAAGCCGCCGATCGATCGCCGTCTTGGCGAGCGCCCAGCCGACATAGGCCAGCAGGGCCGTGAGCCCGACATGCAGCACCGCGCGTGATACCTCCACGCCGAAGCCGGTGCGCGACAAGGCGAAGATGTCTACGCCCCAGATTCGCAGGAATACCAGGGTCCCGGCCAGGACGAGGACGATGCGCGCGGCGCGCAGCACGACGACCTCGTAGCCGTCCTCGGATACCGCCGTTTCCTCATCGGATCGCTCGGCGCGCTTGGCGGCGAAGTATTCGATAAGCACCTGGCGGATCGCCCCGTCAGCCAGAGGAACGGCGATGACGACGAGCAGGCTGCCGATCCCCCGCCCGGCCACCGGCTCCTGAGTCAACAGGCTTCCGATTCTCGACAGCACCGCTATCACAGCGACGTAGCAGATGGCCAGGATGTGCCAGATCTCGGCGATGACTCCCCGGATACGATATGTCGCGGTCATGACGGGCGGAGCCTCGCCGCGGATCAACTCGGCCACCGGCTTTCGGCCCTGCCATATCGTGACCACCATCACGGCCACCATGACAATGGCGTTGATCGAGTTGAACAGCTGGATCACGCGCCAATCGAGACCGAGCAGCTGAAACAAGGCGGCGGTGTGGAAGCTGAAAACGGCAACCGCGGCAAATAGAATCACCCTGTTGTGCAGGAGGTGCGCACCCACGTCGTTCAGCGGCACCATGCGCAGGGCCGGTGTCGATGGCGCCAGGAGCGACTGCGAGACGACCGCGACGACCCGGAACAGAACGACAGCCGAGAGATACGTCAGGATGACCCAGCGGCTCGGCTCGTGCCCCTGATACATGACGAAGAAGACGCCGATCGCCGCGAGCCAGAAGACACCGAGGTTCAGGAGTTCCAGGACCAGGCGCGCGGCGAAGTAACCGAGCTTGGCCGTCATGCCCTCGGCGACGGCCTCCTGGATCCGCCGGCCGTAATTCCGTGTCATCCGCCGAAAGAGCCATTCCGCAGCAAACCCGGCCAGGAGGATCACGGCGAAGGCAACGAGGATGAGAGGCAGATCGGACTTGTCCCTGCCCGCCGCGAGGCGGTTCAAAAGGAAGGGCACGACCGAGGGCAGCTCGTCTATGGCGCCCAGCATTTCCCGCTGACTTTTCCGCACACGAGCGGCCGTGTCTTCGAAGTCGTCGATGAATCCGGGCGTATCGTCCGGCCCGGCACTGGCACCGGCCGCCGTATCCAGGTACTGCAGCATCAGCTCGCGGATTTGGCTGTCGCTGAGCCGCGCCAGGAGGTCGCGGCGCTCCTCGGCGCTGAGCTCGCCCGACAGCAGCGCCTCGGGCACCGGCCGGTCGGCCGTTCCCGTTTCTCCGCTGTCGCCGATCAGCATCGTCGCCGGGACCTGTGCGGCGCCGGATCCCGCATGCATCAGCAGGACCAGGCCGACAACGGCGCAAGAGATCAGGCTCGTAGTTAGGCTTCGTTGAAAAAACATGCCTTACCTTTCTCGGCCTCCGGACCCTGAACCTGCGGCCGGGGCGGCCATGGCTGCTACCCTCCTGTCCTTGGCCTGCGCTTTGCAGGGTAGCCCTCTGCCGCAAGCCTGCCTCAAAGCAGGTCGGCCGATCAAGGGCGGGGTGATTTCGAGGGCTGGCCGCAGGGTGCCCGCACCGAGGGCAACCCGGCGCATGAGGAATTCGAGGCCACGGCAAGGCGGCGGACGCGCAGCTTGGCGCAAAAGCAACTTGCACATTTATTGCTGTAATTATCTCTAAAACTAGATCGACAATTGTTCTTTGTTATAAAGACGAACTATTTCTTCACCAAGATTCCATTCATTTGCTTCCGTCTTTATGCTATTCATATGGTCCCCTTTTATCTGTTCCCTTGCTAGCCGAGGTCTCACCATGATCGAATTCATATCCTCAGTCTTCAGAGGCGAGGCCGGACCTATCGAATACAGCCTGATCACCGCTCTGGTATCGGTCACGGCCTTCGCCGCTCTGACGGGCTGACACCAAGGCCCGAGTCTTCGGGAACCCGGCCGCACGGCCAGACCTTTGCGGGTCACGGCCTGGCCGGGTTCTCCTTTTCCACGATCTCGCCGCCATCCGGCTCGATCCTCACCACCAGATCGTGTGGCTGGACCCGCGTTCCGGCGGGCGCCGCGACCTCGCCGACGGTACCGTCCAGCTCGGCGTAAACCGCGGTCTCCATCTTCATGGCCTCGATCGTGAACAGGCGGTCGCCGCGGGCGACTTTCCGGCCGACCGCCGTGACGCTGACGATCAGCCCCGGCATGGGTGCGCCGACCTGGCCGGGATCGCCCTCGTCGGCCTTCCGGCGCGCTTTGCCAGCGGCGGCCAGGGCCCGGTCGGCCACCTTGACGGTGCGCGGCTGGCCGTTCAACTCGAAAAAGATTGTGCGCTGACCCTCCTCGTCCGGCTCGCTGGTCGCCAGATAGCTTATGACCAGGGTCTTGCCCGCCTCGATGTCGACGGCGATCTCCTCGCCCGGCTCGAGCCCGTAGAAGAATGTGGGCGTCGGCAGCGCGCTGACCCGGCCATAGCGCCGCCGGTGCTTGGCATAGTCCTCGAAGACCTTGGGATACATGAGGTGGGAGGCGAGGTCCCGGTCGCTCACGTGGCGCCGGAGCGCGTGCTCCGCCGCGCCGCGCTCCGCCTCCAGGTCGGCTGGCGGCAAGACCGCGCCGGGACGCTCGGTGATCGGCGTCTCGCCCTTTAGCACCTTGGCCTGCAGCGCCACGGGAAAGCCGCCCGGCGGCTGGCCGATCTCGCCCCGGAAGAACTCGACCACCGACTGCGGGAAAGCGATATCGCGCGTCGGTTCGAGCACCGCCTCGGCGGTCAGGTCGTTGGTCACCATGAAGAGCGCCATGTCGCCGACTACCTTGGAGGTCGGGGTCACCTTGATAATGTCGCCGAACATCTCGTTGACCGCGGCATAGGCCCGGGCCACGTCGGGCCAGTGCCTTTCGAGGCCGAGCCCGCGGGCCTGCTCGCGCAAGTTGGTAACCTGGCCGCCCGGCATGCCGTGCTCGAAGACGCTGGCCGAGCCAGCACGCATGTCGCTCTCAAAGGCCAGATACTGGCGGCGCACGCCCTCCCAGTAGGTGTCCAGCTGGCCGAGCGCTTCGCGGTCGAGCCCCGGGTCGCGCGGGCCCCCGCGCAGGGCGGCTGCGATCGAGCCCAGATTCGGCTGCGAGGTCAGGCCGCTCATCGAGTCGATCGCGGCGTCGACCGCATCAACCCCGGCCGCGGCCGCGGCCAGCACGCTCGCCGCGGCGATGCCGCTGGTGTCGTGGGTGTGGAAGTGGATCGGGATGCCGATCTCCTGCTTCAGCGCCCGGACCAGGAGATCGGCCGCCGCCGGCTTGCACAGTCCGCCCATGTCCTTGATGCCCAGGATGTGTGCGCCGGCGGCCTCGAGCTCTTTCGCGAGGCCAACGTAGTAACCCAGGTCGTACTTGCGGCAGGCCGGGTCGCTCAGGTCGCCGGTGTAGCAGATCGCCGGCTCGCAGAGCCGGCCGCTCTCCAGCACCGCGTCCATGGCGACGCGCATGTTGTCGACCCAGTTGAGCGAGTCGAAGATGCGGAACAGGTCGACGCCGGCCTCGGCCGCCTGGGCGACGAAGAAGCGCACCACGTTGTCGGGATAGTTCTTGTAGCCGACCCCGTTGGCGCCGCGCAGCAGCATCTGCAACAGGACGTTGGGCACGGCCGCGCTGAGGTCCGCCAGACGCTCCCAGGGGTCCTCCTTGAGGAAGCGCAGGGCGACGTCGAAGGTCGCCCCGCCCCAGCATTCGAGCGACAGCAACTCGGGCAGCAGGCGGGCGGTGTGCGGGGCGACGCGCAGCATGTCGAAGCTGCGCATGCGGGTGGCGAGGAGCGATTGGGGCGCGTCGCGCAGGGTCGTGTCGGTGATCAGCACACGCTCCTGTTCGTGCATCCAGCGCGCGAAACCCTCGGGGCCGAGGGACGCCAGGCGCTGGCGGCTGCCCTCCGGCGGGTCGCCGGGCGGCAAGTCGGGCAGCGCCGGCTCGGCCAGCGGCCCCGGTGCGGGCCGGCCCGCGACCTCGGGATTGCCGTTGACCAATACATCGCCGATGAAGCCGAGCAGGCGCGTCGCCCGGTCGCGCCGCGGCGCGAAGTCGAACAGCTCTGGCGTCTCGTCGATGAAACGCGTCGTGTAGTCGGCCCCGCGGAAGCTGGGGTGCCCGATCAGGGTCTCGAGGAACCACAGGTTGGTCGCCACGCCGCGGATGCGGAACTCGCGCAGCGCCCGGTCCATGCGCGCGACCGCCTCCTCGGGGGTCGGCGCCCAGGCGGTCACCTTCTCGAGCAAAGAGTCGTAGAACGGCGTGATCAACGCGCCGGAATAGGCCGTGCCGCCGTCCAGGCGGATTCCGAAGCCGGTCGCCCCGCGGTAGGCGGTGATCCGGCCGTAGTCCGGGATGAAGCGGTTCTGCGGGTCCTCGGTGGTGATCCGGCACTGCAGCGCGTGGCCGTTGAGGCGGATCTCCTCTTGCGGCGGCACGCCGCTCGCGGGCGTCCCGATCGCCGCCCCCGCGGCGATGCGGATCTGCGCCTTCACCAGGTCGACACCGGTCACGGCCTCCGTCACCGTGTGCTCGACCTGGATCCGCGGGTTGACCTCGATGAAGTATATCCCGCCACTGTCGATGTCCTGCAGGAACTCCACGGTGCCGGCGCCGCTGTAGCCGGCCGCCCGGCCGAGCGCGACCGCGGCCTGGCAGAGCTCCGCCCGCGCGTCGTCGCCGAGGTAGGGCGCCGGCGCGCGCTCGACGACCTTCTGGTTGCGGCGCTGCATGGAGCAGTCGCGCTCGAAGAGGTGCACGACGTTGCCGTGACCGTCGCCCAGGATCTGCACCTCGACGTGGCGCGCCCGGCGCACCAGCTTTTCCAGGAACACCTCGTCGCGGCCGAAGGCGGCCCGGGCCTCGCGCCGGCCGGCGGCGACCTGCTCGGCCAGCGCGGCCTCGTCCTCGATCACCCGCATGCCGCGGCCGCCGCCGCCCCAGCTCGCCTTGAGCATGAGCGGATAGCCGATCTCCCGCGCGATGCCCGCGACTTCGGCCTCGTCGCGGGGCAGCACGCCACTCGCCGGCATGACCGGCAGGCCGGCGCTTTCGGCCAGCGCACGGGCCTCGACCTTGCTGCCCAGGGCGCGCATCACCTCGGGCGGCGGACCTATGAAGGTGAGACCGGCCTCGGCGCAGGCCTCGGCCAGCTCGGGGTTCTCGGAGAGGAAGCCGTAGCCGGGATGGACCGCATCGGCCCTGGCCTGGCGGGCGACGCGCAGCACCTCGCCGATGTCGAGGTAGGCCTGCACCGGCTCAAGGCCCCGGCCGACCAGGTAGCTCTCGTCGGCCTTGAAGCGGTGCAGGGCGAAACGGTCCTCGTGGGAATAGAGCGCAACCGTGCGGATGCCGAGCTCGCTGGCGGCGCGCAGCACGCGGATCGCGATCTCGCTGCGGTTGGCGACCAGGATCTTCCGAAACGGTTTGAGGCCGGCGGCCTTGGCCATCGTCCTGTCCCTTTCCACCCTAGCGTTCCTTTGCTCTAGTTATCACGCTGGGGGCTGCGCCACAGCATGAAATTCGGTTGATTTCGCCAACTGGAGGGCCATGCTGGCCCGGCGACCCGGTCGCCCGGGCCTAGGAGAGACGAGGAGGTGCAGGGTGGATAACGAGGACTTTCGCCGTCACGCCCACGTTCTGGTCGACTGGATGGCGGACTACCTGGAGAACGTCGAAGATTACCCCGTGCGTGCCCAGGTCGAGCCCGGCGAGATTGCGGCCAAGCTGCCCGAGGGCCCGCCCGAAGAGGGCGAGTCGATGAAGCGGATCTTCGCCGACTTTCGGAACGACGTACTGCCGGGCATGACCCATTGGCAGCACCCGAGCTTCTTCGCCTACTTTCCGGCTAACTCTAGCCCGCCCTCGGTGCTGGCCGAGATGCTGACCGCGACGCTCGCCGCGCAGTGCATGCTGTGGCAGACCTCGCCGGCCGCGACCGAGATGGAAACCCGCATGATGGACTGGCTACGCCGGATGATCGGCCTGCCCGAGGGCTTCCACGGCGCGATCCAGGACTCGGCCTCGAGTGCCACGCTCTGCGCGCTCCTGACCGCGCGCGAGCGAGCGACCGGCTGGGCGGCGGCCGAGCAAGGTCTCGGCGTGCTGGGCGGGACGGCCCGGCAGCTCGCCGTCTATGCCTCGGCGGAGGCCCATTCCTCGGTCGAGAAGGACGTCATGGTCGCCGGCCTCGGCCGCGAAAACTTGCGCAAGATTCCCGCCGGCCAGGACTTCGCCCTGCGCCCCGAAATCCTGGCCGAGGCGGTCGCGGCGGACCTGGACCGGGGCATTACTCCGGCCTGCGTAATCGCGACACTGGGCACTACGGGGACGGGCGGCTTCGACCGGCTCGGGCCGCTGGGCGAGATCTGCCGCGCACACGGCATCTGGCTGCACGTCGACGCCGCCTGGGCCGGCAGCGCGCTGATTCTGCCCGAACAGCGCTGGATGATCGAGGGCATCGAGGCCGTCGACAGCTTCGTCTTCAACCCGCACAAGTGGCTGTTCACCAACTTCGACTGCTCGGCCTATTTCGTGCGCGATCCCGAGGCGCTCACCCGCACGCTCGCGATCAACCCGGCCTACCTGGCCTCGCGCGAGGGCGGCCGGGTGATCGACTACCGCGACTGGGGCGTGCCGCTCGGCCGCCGCTTCCGGGCGCTCAAGCTGTGGTTCGTGATCCGCTCCTACGGCGTCGAGGAGCTGCGACGCAGGCTCGCGAGCCACATCGCCTGGACGCAGGAGCTGGCCGGCCAGGTCGCCGCCGACCCGGCCTTCGACCTGGTGACGCCGGTCAGCCTCGCGCTGTTCAACTTCCGCCATCATCCGCCCGGCCTCGGCGACGAGGCCGAACTCGACCGGCTGAACGAGCGCCTGCTCGAGGCGCTCAACGATTCGGGCCGGATCTACCTGACCCAGAACCGGGTTAGGGGCCGCTATGCCATCCGTTTCTCAGTCGGCCAGACCAACACCACGCGCGACCACGTGCAGAGGGCCTGGGAAACGATCAAGGAGACGGCGGCGAGCCTCTGAGGCGGGCCGGCCGCGGGATCCGGCATTGCCTGGCAGGACCTTCTGAGGCACCTTGGGCCGGAACTCGGATGCCATCCGGGAACCCTCGGATCGGCGGAACGAGATCTGTGGGCAACTTCGATGGAGTTGGCATGAACACACGCCGTTTGTCGCTATCCAGACCATGGCTTTGCCTCCTTGCCATCGGCCTGGCGACGCTCTGGAGTACGGCCAGGGCCGAGACCGTGGCGCTCGATCGCCTGGAACACATCCACGGCCTCGCCGTCGATCCCGATCAGTCCTCGCGGCTCTACCTCGCCACCCATAGCGGCCTGTTTCTGGCCACGCCGAAGGGGCTGGCAACCCGGGTCGGTGTATCGAAGGACGACCTCATGTCCTTTGCCGTCCACCCGACGGACCCGGACGTCTTCTATGCCAGCGGCCACCCGCCGGGCGGCGGCAACCTGGGCGTCCTGGCGTCGCGCGATCGCGGCGAAAGCTGGCAGCGCGTCTCGGCGGGCGTGGGCGGTCCGGTCGACTTCCACGCCATGGACCTCAGCCGAGCCGATCCCCGGATGATCTACGGCATGTACAAGGGTCTGCAGATGAGCGGCGACGGCGGCGCTACCTGGCGGCAGGCCGGCCCGCTGCCCAAGGACACCTTCGATCTGGCCGCCTCCGCGCGAGCACCCGAAGCGCTCTACGCCGCGGCGAGGGGCGGCTTGTTCGCAAGCCGCGATGGCGGCGGAAAATGGACCCGGGCCTTCCCGCAACCTCGTCCCGCGACGCTGGTCCACGTGTCGGATCAGGAGGTTCACGCCTTCGTCTACGGAGTCGGCTTCGTGGCGGGCGCCGAGCCCGGTCTCGGCTGGGAGGTGCGCTCGGCCGCCTTCGGCGATCGGTTCCTGCTCCACATGACGGTCGACCCCAACGACCCCAATCTGTTCCACGCCGTCGCCGACACCGGGACGGTGCTGACCAGCAGAGACGGCGGGCGCAGTTGGGTGAGCTACACGGGACACGACCGGGAGACCCCGGAGGTCGTGGCCGAGGCTGGCCGGCTCTATGACAAGATCTGCAAGTCGTGCCACGGTGCGAAGGGCGTCGGCGAGCGGCCCGAGGACATGTACGCCAACGACGACTATGGGGTCGTGGCGCCGCCGCTCGACGACTCGGCGCACGGCTGGCACCACTCCGACGGCAACCTCGCCGAAACCATCCTGAACGGCTCGCCGCGCAACCCCCGGATGATGCCCTTCAAGGAGATCATCTCCGAGCAGGACGCCGGGAACCTGGTGGCTTATCTCAAGAGCCTGTGGAGCCCGCGCAGCCTCGCCTGCCAAGGCGCCCGGCACATGCGCTGTATGCACTAACGGGGGTCGCCGACTTCGATCCGCTTGACGACGCTCCGACCAAGGAGAGACGGTAGTTCATGATCTTGAAACGAAGCATGTTGGCTGCGCTTCTGGCCCTCGGCGTCGCGGCGACGGCCCAGGCCCACAGTCCGGACGTTCCGCGCGACCCGAACCAGTTGGCCCACTACCGGGCAGGCGTGGCGGCCTACTACAAGCAGGACTACGCCACCGCCTTGAAGGAATGGCGGCCGATTGCCGAGAAAGGCAGTTCCGCGGCGCAGCTCTACCTCGGCTTCCTGCACGCCAACGGCCAAGGCGTGGCCCGGGACGACGGCGCCGCGGCCGACTGGTATCGCCGGGCCGCCGAGCAGGACAACATGCTGGCGCAGATCAGGCTCGCCATAATGTACCGGCGGGGCCGGAGCGTGCAGCAAGACCTCGTCGCCGCGCACCTTTGGACGAGCCTGGCCGCGCGCGACGAGAAGCATTTGAAGAACGTGGCGACGGCGCTCCGGCAGGCCCTGGAAACCGACATGACGCCGGCACAGGTCGCCGAGGCCGAGCGGCTGAAGCGAGACTGGCTGAAAAAGCATAGGAAGAAAGATTAGGGCCGAGGCCGGCCAAGACGTTCGGCGGGCGCCTGTACCGATCCGATAGTCCCTGGTATCTCTATGGAAATTGTGGACGCTTCGCGGGCCTGACACTAATTCCGATGCGCGCCGCATGACCCGGCGCGGCGGACGCCGGATCGAGGGGGGAGGATGCACGCACCCGAAGTTTCGTTCCTGCCGCCGGACAAAATCACGGTGATGCGCGGCAGGGTGCTGGACCTCCTCGAAAAACGCGGCGTCCAGATGGAGCATCCCGAGGTAACCCGGCGCCTGGCCGAGGCCGGCGCGACCGTCGACGGCGAAACCTCGAACGTGCGCTTTCCCGCGTCCTTCATGGAAGAGGTGCTGGCGCGGGCGCCCAAACGGGTCGAGCTGTTCGGCCGGGACGGCGCCCGGAGGCTGGAAGTCCCCCGCCCCGAGGGCGGCTTCTTGCTGCGCACCGGGACCGGCGCCCACGGCTATGTAGATCCGGAGACGGGGTCGTACCGCAAGGCGACCGCAGCCGACGCGGCCGCCTGGGCCAGGCTGGCCGATGGGCTGGACGAGGTCGATTTCTGCGCCTTTCCCTTCGTCGACGGGGTGCCCGTGCCGAGCGCCGACCTGCACGGGCTGATGGCGATCCTGAGCAATACCCGAAAGCACGCCTGGATCCAGCCCTATACCGCCGAAAGCGTCGAATATCTGCTGAACCTAGCCGCGGCCGCCGCCGGTGGCGAGCAGGCCCTACGCGACGCCCCCCGGGTCAGCGTCATCGCCACGGCGCTGACCCCGTTCTCGGTCAAGTTCATGGACCTGGAGGTAATCCGGCTGGCCGCGCGCTTCGGTGTGCCGGTGCACGCCTGCAGCCTGCCCAGCGCGGCCGGCACGGCGCCCATCACCATGCCGGCCACGGTGCTCATGGCCGCGACCGAGATCCTGGCCATGCTGGCGGCGGCGCAGGTCATGGAACCGGCGGTCCCGGTGATCGCCACGCCGCTCGTCTTCGCCCTCGACATGCGCACCGGCCGGGGCCTGCAGTCCAGCGTCGAGGCCATGCAGGGGGCCGCCGCGGCGGTGCAGCTCATGAAACAGGGCTTCGGCCTGCCGACCCACACCTACGGCTCGGGGACGGACTCGCCGGTCCCCGACGGCCAGTCGATGGCCGAGCGGGCCCTGCTCGGCCTGCTGACGGGTCTCGCCCGGGCGGACATCCTGGGCGGCGCCGGGCAGCTCGAGGTGGCCACCGCCATCAGCCCGGTCCAACTCTGCATCGACGACGAGCTCGCGGCCATGATCCGGCGCCTGCTCCGCGGCCTCGAGGTGGACGACGATACCCTGGCCTGGGACGAGCTCTCGGCGGCCGCCCCGGGCGGCCACTTCCTGGCCGCGCAGCACACCCTGCGCCATTGCCGGGAGGGCTTCCTGCCCAAGCTGTTCACCCGTCTGCCCCGCGACGCCTGGGAGGCCAAAGGTGAGGGCGACTTGGCCGCGCGGGCACGCGAACGCTGCGGTGCGCTGCTGAGCGAGCCTGCGCCCGAACCGCTGCCTGAGGATGCGCGCAGGGAGATGGCCGCCGTCGTCGCGGCGGCGGACCGGCGGCTCGCCGGGACCGGCTGACGAGGAATAGCGCCATGGCATTGGACGACATCTATGACTCCATCCTTGGCTTCGACGCCGAGCGGACGTCCGAGCTGGTGCGGGCGGAGCTGGCGGCCGGCACCGAGGTCCGCGCCATCCTGGACGAGGCGCTGATCGCCGCCATGGACGAGGTGGGCGCGCAATTCAGCGAAGGCGTGCTTTTCGTGCCCGAGATGCTGATGGCGGCCATGGCCATGAAGGCTGGCCTGGAGATCCTGCGCCCGCACCTTTCCGAAAGCGAGGCCAAGCCGGCCGGCGTCGTGGTCATCGGTACGGTCAAGGGCGACATGCATGATATCGGCAAGAGTCTGGTCGGCATGATGCTGGAAGGCTCCGGGTTCCAAGTGATCGACCTCGGCATCGACGTGCCGGCCGAACGCTTCCTTGCGGCGGCCGAGGAACACCAGGCCGACATCGTCGGCCTCTCGGCCCTGCTGACCACCACCATGCCCGCCATGCAGGCGACCGTGGCCCGCTTGCGCGAGCGCAACGCCGGGCCCCGGATCATCGTGGGCGGCGCGCCGGTCAACCGGGACTTCGCCCAGCGCATCGGCGCCGACGGCTACGGCGAGGACGCCCCCGGCGCCGTAGCGCTGGCCCGCCGGCTGGTGGCCGATCGATGAGCCGTCAGCCTCCGGCGGTTCAGAGCAGCCGGCGGTAGAGCGGCTTGGCGACGAGCGGCAGCAGATAGACCGGGATCTGGGCCATGGCCACGTAGAGCGCCAGGTCCCGGCCGAGCAGGCTGCCGGCCAGGACCAGCATCAGCGCCATGTTGCGGTTGCCCAGCGAGAGCCCCATGGAAAAGGCCGTGCGCCGCCCGCGCCGCCAGTAGATCAGCGCGCCCAGGGCCTGAAAGCCGGCGTTGAAGGCCACGGCGGCGGCCAGGAACAGGGCGACGGTCATGGGCTCGGCGAGCAGGCGGGCGGTCACGCCGTCCATCATGGCCAGCGCCGCGAACACCAGGATCACCACGTTGGCGCCGTCGAGCCGCTCGGCCTGCTGCGCGATCAAACCGGCCGGCAGCAGGCGCCGCAGGCTCCAGGCCGTGGCGAAGGGCAGGCCGACGAAGAGCGCGAAGCGCGCGAAGAAGGCACCCAGGTCAACCGCGAGATCGAGCCCGACCAGCCAAAACAGGACCGGGGTCAGGGTGAACGGCAGGAAGAAGGTGGTCGCCGTCACCAGCAGCACGGCGAGCGGTGCATCGAGGCCGATCAGCTGGGCGAGCGCCGCGGAGGCGACCAGAGACGGCGCCGCGCCGTTCAGCACCAGCGCGTGGGTCAGGCCCGGCGGCAGGCCGGCGAAGAGCGTCAGGCCCCAGACCACGACCGGGGTGATCACCAGGTGCCAGCCGGTGGCGAGCGCCGCCGCACCGGGCCGGCGGGCATAGGCGGCGAGCCGCGACCAGTCCAGGCGCAGCAGCGACACGGCGAGCAGCAGCGCAACCAGGGACCCGAGCGCCGGGCGCACCGCCGTGGCCAGCTCGGGCAGCGCCAACCCGAGGAACACGCCGCCCGCGAGAAACGGCGGGGCGTTCCGGCCGAGGAAGGCGAGCAGGCGGCATAGCATGGCGCTTTCACCCGTGCAGGGAAATGTCGGGCGGCAATCCCCACGGCGGCGGGATTGCCGCCTGCCACCCCGCCCGCAAGGTACCGCATTCAGGGTTTCTTAACCACGGCGGCGGAAAGATGTTCCCCGCGGCGAGACCTGCCGGAACGAGGCACGCTTCGTCGACCCGGCTCTCCGGCACAGGAATGACCATGCCCCAGGATCTCATGAGCGAGCACACCGCCGAACTGATGCTCTTACTCTACGACGACGGCGTCGACCGTGACGAACTGAAGGCCCTGGTGGGCAGCGCCTTCAAGGACGGCATCGAATACACGATCAAGCGCATGAGCGACAACCGCGACAGCCCCTGAGCACCCTGGAGCCGCTTGTCCGGCGTCGGGCCCGATCCGGCGACCTCGATATCGGGAGTCTGGAGCGGGTGAAGGGAATCGAACCCTCGTCGTAAGCTTGGGAAGCTTCTGCTCTGCCATTGAGCTACACCCGCGTCCCAGGGATGGCCGGAAAACTACGAGTTTCACAGGCCGCGCGCAAGACTCTGGAAACCGTGACCCGCGTCGTTAACCAAGTTGGCGAGGCCGCCCCGTTGGACGCGAATCCTTTGCAGGTCAATGATTCCGCACCTGTCTCTCTGTTCCCATGGGTCGTTGTATGAAAGAATTTTTCAATCATTGATTGCTGTTCCGCGAGGCTTTGTTAATCTTTTTGGGGTAGCACTTGGCCGGTGATCGCCACCAAGGCGGCGCCTGGCGGGAGTCGGCGATGCAGGTCCTCTACGTCGAAGACGACAAACTGATGGCCAAGAACGTGGAGCTGATCCTCCAGAAGGAGGGTCATTTCTGCCACACCGCCGACCGGGGCGAGCGGGCGGTCGAGCTCGCCAAACGCAACACCTACGACATCATCATCCTCGACATCATGCTGCCCGATTTCGACGGCTACGAAGTCATCGAGCGCCTGCGCGCGAGCGGCATCGACACGCCCTACCTGATACAGTCGGGTCTGGTCGATCGCGACACCCGGCCGGACGGGCTGGGGTTCGGGACCCACGAGTTCCTGATTAAGCCCTTCGACGGGGTCGAACTGATCGAGAGCATGGACCGCGTCATGGCGCGCGCCGAGCAACGCAGCGCCCAGAAACGCGATTCCAGACCTGACGGTCAGGAGCCGCCAGGCCACCATGGCCCCGAGAAGAGACGCCACAGGCGATTCGCCACCATCAAGGCCGCCAAGATCATTCACAAGAAGATCCAGACGGACTGTATCATCCTTAATATTTCCCATGGCGGCGCCGCAATCAGGTTGCCCAAGAACAAGCTCAACTGCCCCGAAAACTTCGCCCTGAAACTGCAGTCCGAACCGTTGCACTACTGCCAGGTCTGCTGGCGGTTCGGCGACAAGATCGGTGTTAAGTTCATCGGGCGCTGACCGTGTTCCGGCGGCCGGCCGGACCCCGAACTCCGCGTGACGTGACCCTGTCCTTGCCGCTGAGGGCAGGGCAACCGGGGCCCTGGAGATACTTGGCCCGGCGCGCGGGGCGGCGTACTATGGCCCGGCCGCAGCGGCGAACCGAGGAGGTCGCGGGCCATGTACAGCGAAACGACGCATTCGATCCGCGTCACGGTCGAGCCCATCTACCTGGAAGAGCAATCCTCGCCCAGCGACAACCACTATGTCTGGGCCTATCACGTGCGGATCGAGAACACCGGCGGCGATACCGTGCAACTGCTGACCCGCCACTGGAAGATCACCGATTCCCTCGGCCGGGTTCAGGAGGTGCGCAGCGCCGGTGTCGTGGGCGAGCAACCGGTCCTGCCGCCGGGCCAGGCCTTCGAGTACACCAGCGGCACGCCGCTGCCGACACCTTCGGGAATCATGGTCGGGTCCTACGGAATGGCGGCGGAAGACGGCAAGCGCTTCGACGTGGCCATTCCGGCCTTCTCGCTTGACAGCCCGCACCAACCGGTGCAGTTGAACTGATCCGGGGCCGCACCGAAACAAGCCAAATCGTGCTAGACTTGCGGCCGTGGGCCGCTTTGCGCAGCGGTGCGGCGATGTCCCGGGCCGCTGGATTTGTGCAGTGGATCATCGACCGGAAGGGAAGGCTACCATGACCTCCAGCGACGTCGCCCAAGTTGACAAGGGTGTCCGCGCCGAGGCGAGCGGGCGCCCAACCCGCGCCGAGGCCGAGCAAGCCGTCGAAACCCTGATTCGCTGGGCCGGCGACAATCCCCTGCGCGAAGGGCTGCTCGCCACGCCGAAGCGCGTCGTCAACGCCTACGAGAGCTTCTTCTCGGGCTACGGCCAAGACCCGGTCGAGCTGCTGCAGCGCACCTTCGAGGAGATAGACGGCTACGACGAGATGGTGTTGCTGCGCGACATCCGCTTCGAGTCGCACTGCGAGCACCACATGCTGCCGATCATCGGCAGGGCGCACGTCGCCTACCTGCCGAAAAAGCGCGTGGTGGGTATCAGCAAGCTGGCGCGCGTGGTCGAAACCTATGCGCGGCGCCTGCAGATCCAGGAGAAGATGACTGCCCAGATCGCCAACTCCATCAACGAGGTGCTCGAGCCGCAGGGCGTGGCGGTCGTGATCGAGGCGGAGCACCAATGCATGACCACCCGCGGCGTGCACAAGCCGGGCGTCGCGATGGTGACCAGCCGAATGCTCGGCCGCTTCCGCAGCGACGCCCGGAGCCGCCGAGAGTTCCTCTCCCTGATCGGGTCAGCGTCGGGGGCTAGGGGCCTGCAGGGCGCCTGAGCCGGGTGCCCCGACCGGCCGGCAATCGGCTCGTCTTCTCATGATCGACTTTCGTCCCATCGCCTTCGTGCTCGGTATCCTGCTGGCCATCCTGGCGCTTGCCATGCTGATTCCGGCCTCGGTCGATGCGGCGATCGGCCATCCCGACTGGCAGGTCTTCACCGCCGCGGCCGGCGTGACGCTTTTCATCGGCGGCGCGCTGGTCCTGACCAGCCGTTCGGGGTGGAGCGCGTTCACCCTGCGCCAGGGCTTCATCATGACCAACCTGGCCTGGCTGGTGACCGCCACCTTCGGCGCCCTGCCCTTCGCATTCTCCGAGCTGGAGCTGAGCTATACCGACGCCTTCTTCGAATCCATGTCGGGCGTCACCACGACGGGATCGACGGTGATCACCGGCCTCGACGCGGCGCCGCCGGGCATCCTGCTGTGGCGCGCGATCCTGCAGTGGCTGGGCGGTATCGGCATCATCGTCATGGCGGTCGCCGTCCTGCCGATCCTGCAGGTCGGCGGCATGCAGCTGTTCCGCGTCGAGGCCTTCGAGACCGACAAGGTAGCGCCCCGGGCCGCGCAGATCGCCGGCAGCATCAGCATTGTCTATGTGTTTCTGACCGGCGTGGCCTGGATCGTGCTCTGGGCGCTCGGCATGTCCAGCTTCGAGGCCGTGGCGCATGCCATGACTTCGATCGCCACCGGCGGGTTTTCGACCTCCGACGGCTCGCTCGGACACTTCAACAGTGCCGCCATCGACTGGTCCGTCAGCCTGTTCATGATTCTCGGCAGCCTGCCCTTCGTGCTCTACCTGCGCGCGGCGCGCGGCAACGTGCTGACGATCTTCCGCGACAGCCAGGTGCGCGTGCTGCTCGGCATCCTCGCGGTAGCCATTTCCCTGACCTGCCTCTGGCTCTGGCAGAAGGACATCATGGGTCTTGGCGGTGCACTGCGCTATGCCACCTTCAACGTGATCTCCGTCATGACCGGCACCGGCTACGCCACGGCCGATTTCGGCCAATGGGGCGGCTTCGTCCTGACCATCATGTTTTTGCTCATGTTCATCGGTGGCTGTGCCGGGTCGACCACCTGCGGCATCAAGATCTTCCGTTTCCAGGTACTCTACGCCACGGCCAAGGTGCAGCTCAGCCGCCTCATGCACCCGAACGGCGTCTTCGTTCCCTATTACAACAAACGGCCGATTCCGGAGACCGTCGCAGCCTCGGTGATGGGCTTCTTCTTCCTGTTCATCACTTCCTTTGCCCTGCTGGCCGTCGCGCTGGGCCTGATCGGCCTCGACCTGGTGACCGCCCTGTCCGGCGCCGCAACGGCGATCGCCAACGTCGGTCCGGGCCTGGGCGACATCATCGGGCCGGCCGGCACCTTCGCGCCCCTGCCCGACGAGGCGAAGTGGTGCCTCTCGGCCGGCATGCTGCTCGGCCGGCTCGAGCTGTTCACCGTGCTGGTGCTGCTGGTACCCGATTTCTGGCGCAGTTGAGGGAAGCCACCCCGAGTATGACCTCTGCGCGCCTCTCCCCGCGGCAACTGATCGACCGGCTGGTCGGCTTCGACACCACCTCGGCTAAGTCGAACCTGGCCCTGATCGATTTCGTCGAGGCCTACTTGAAGAGCCACGGCGTGCCGGCTCGGCGCACGGTCGATCCCTCGGGCCTGAAGGCCAACCTCTTCGCCACGCTGGGGCCGGAGGCCGCAGGCGGCGTGGTACTCTCGGGCCACACCGACGTGGTCCCGGTCAACGGCCAGTCGTGGACCGGCGATCCCTTCGCCCTGGCCGAGCGGAACCGCCGCCTCTACGGTCGCGGCACGGCGGACATGAAGAGCTTCCTCGCGGTCGCGCTCGCGCTGGTGCCCGACGCGCTGTCCGCCGGCCTCGAACTGCCGATTCACCTGGCACTCAGCTACGACGAGGAGGTCGGCTGCCTCGGCGTGGGCGGGCTGATCGCCGACATCAAGGCGAACCTCCCGCCGCCGCGCATCGTGATCATCGGCGAGCCGACCAACATGAAGCTCGTCACCGCCAACAAGGGCATCGCGGGCTTCGAGACGGGGGTCACCGGTGAGGAAGCCCACTCGAGCCAGCCGCACCGCGCCGGCAACGCGATCGTCGCGGCCGCCGAGCTGATCGGCTTCCTTGCTCGCCTGGCCGAGGAGAAGCGCAGCACGGCCCCGCAAGACGACCGCTTCGACCCACCCTACACGACCTTCAACATCGGCACGGTCACCGGCGGCACCGCGCTCAACATCGTGCCGCGGCACGCGCGCTTCGCCTGGGAGTTCCGGCTGCTGCCGGGCGACGACGGGGAGGAGATCGTGGCCCGCTTCGAGCGCTTCGCCGAGCAGGAGGTCCTGCCGCGCCTACGGCAGACCGCCCCGGAGGCCGAGATCGTGACCGAGGCGCTCGCCCGGGTACCGCCTCTCGTCCCGGAATCGGACTCGCCTGCGGAGGCGCTCATCCGTCTGTTGACCGGCACCAACCGCGCCAAGGCCGTCTGCTTCGCAACCGAGGGCGGACTGTTCCAGGAAGCCGGCTTCTCCACCGTGATCTGCGGCCCCGGCTCGATCGACCAGGCCCACCGTCCGGACGAGTTCATCGAGCTGGCGCAGGTCGACTCCTGCGAAGCCTTCCTGCGCAAGCTGATCGCCTGGGCGGCCGGAGGCCCTTGAGCCTGAGGCCGCCCGAGCAGCTGCGCCGCCAAACGCGTGGCGTATCCCAGGCCGGAATTCCGGGAGGGAGCGGCGGTTGCGAAGGTCGGACCTCAGCTTGGAACGGGCGCGTTACGCGGCGGCGGCGCGGGCCAGAAGGACCAGGAACAGGACGACGATGGCCACGACCGGCAAGAGAACGTGGTCTTTGCTGTTTGGCGACTGGCTGGGCGGTGGGGAGGACATGTTCGGCATGCTGCCTTTTGGCTGGATCGTTGCGCGTTCTGCGGGACCATAAATATCCGAGCCGGGTTATAGAACGATTAACGGCAGGCGGGCGGACCGCCTCGTCCGGAGCGCTCTCACCCGCGGAGCGCCGTCAGCTGATCGCCGTAGCCGCTCGGGTCGATGGCGATGTCCAGCAGCGCCGGGCCGTCGCCGGCCAAGGCGTCCTCGAGGGCCGGCGACAAGGGCTCGTCCGGCCCAAGCCGCCATGCCCTGCACCCCAGCGCCCTCGCCGCCGCGGCAAAGTCGACCCTTGGATAGCGCACCCCTCGGCTCCCGCGCTGCCGCCGCTGCTGCTTGATGTCGATCAGCGAGAGCGCCGCATCGTTGAGGACCACGACGGCGATGTGACAGCGCCGCTCGACCGCCGTGGCCAACTCGGACAGGCACATCATCAATCCGCCGTCCCCGGTCACGGCGACGACGGGCCGTTCCGGCTCCTGCAAGACGGAGGCGATGGCCGCCGGCAGCGCGAACCCCATGGTCGACAGGCCGTTGGATTTGAGAACGCCAAACGGCTCCTCGGCCCGCCAGAAACTCATGGCGCTGAACATGTGAGCCCCGGAGTCGACGGTAAGCCGGCACCCGGCCGGCGTTTCCCGGGACAGCGTTTCGATCACCGTTTGCGCCGTATGTCCCTGGCCGGTCATGGCCAGGCGGGCTCGCATGCCGTCGCGAAGGGCCGCGATCTCGGACCGGCTCCACCCGGACGCCCGATCGACCGCGAGGAGTCCCTGGACCGTTTCGGCCAGGCGCCCGACGACGCGGCATTTGGTTGCCGCCGGCGGCGGCTGCCCCTCGGCCGACCTCAGGTCAAGAATCGGCGCATCGTAGCGCCACGCCCCTGGAATGATCTCGACCGGGTCCAAGCCAAAAAGGACGATCAAGTCCGAACGCCGGATGCACTTCGCCTCGGCCGCCGCGCCGGTGAACAGGCCGACGGCGTTCGGGTGGGAGTCGGGCAGGACACCCTTGGCCTTGTAAGTAAGAAGCACCGGACAGGAGAGAGCCTCGGCCAGCTGCCGAAGGGCGGAGGGGGTTTCGCCGTGCCGCGCTTCCAGTCCGGCGAGCAGGACGGGCCTGCGGCTTCGGGCGAGCATGTCGCGGGCCCTCTCCAGCGCCCCGGCCTCGGCTTCCAACGGCGGGCCGGCCTTCGATACGGCGGGCCGCTGGCCCGCCGTACAGGAAACCGGCGCGGCGGCGTCCGCGGCTGTCAGGTCGAGGTGGACCGGACCCCAAGGCGGCGTCAGCGCGGTTTCCAGGAAGGCTTCGAGATCCGCGCGGCCGTTTTCCGGCCGCAGCCGGCCCTGGGTCTTGGTGATCGGCGCGAAGAGCGCGTTTTGATCGAAGGCTTGGTGCAGCGAAGACGCCGGACCATCGGTGAACAGGACCACCGGCGCCCGTTCCAGGTGGGCATAGGCGATGCCGTTGGCGGCGCTGGCCGCGCCCGGCCCGATTCCGGTCAGGACGACGCCCGGCGTACCGGAAAGCTCGCCGGTCACGGCGGCCATGATCGCCGCCGCCGTCTCCGTCCGGGTCAGCACGAAGTCGATCCCGACGGCCCCGGCCGCTTCGATGAGCGCCAGGCTCGAGCCCCCGCCCGGAATGCCGAACATACGTTCGACGCCGCGCCGGGCGAGCGCATCGAGGATGTGTCGGGCCAAGCTTGACGTTTCGGACATGGTGCCACCGGATCGAGGAATTCTCTTGGCAGAGGCCACCAAGGACTTTACCTGAAATGTCGTCGACGATGACCCATTTGATGACGCCACAATGCCTGGCTTGCGAGCTCAAGGCCCGCTGGATAGACTTTGGCGACGGGGGGCGCTGACACAGGGGGCGGCGCCATGTCGGTCGTTCGGTTTCCGGGCTCGGGTCTGACCGAGCGCGACTTCAAAGCGCTCCGGAACGAGGTCGCCCGTCGGCTCGGCCGCGGCCGGCCCGGCTACGTCACCCGCGGGGTCAGCGAGACGGGCGATATGTGGGCGGCGATCCTAGACCGCCCGGGCGGTTACCCGATGCAGCACTTCTGCCGCGAGCAGGGGGTCTACTACGTCCTCGATTTCACGGGGCCCGGTGCCGGGCGGTTGGTCGACGCCAGCCGCCGCTTCGACGAGGTGCTGAAGCGCCTGCCGGAACGGTCGCCGCGCTTCACGTGAACTTGATGGGGGTTCAGCTCGGCAAAGTGGAATTCGCCGTGCGATCGGCTTAACCTGACGCCCATGCGCGCGCCTGCGAAACCGTCCGCGGACCGGACCCGGGTCTCGGTGATCATTCCCCCGCTCTATCAGGCGCAGCGGGCCGGCGCCGCCTGGCGGGCAGGGGCGTCGTGAGCCAGCGGGCCGCGCGCTCGGCACTGCTGCGCTTCGGCGGCCGGCTGGCCCTTCTGGCCCTGCTCGTCCCGCCGCTGGCCGGTCTGGTCTCCATAGAGGCCTTGTTCGCTCCCAAGGCGAAGCTTTGGGCGCGCTGGCAGGCGCACGACCCGGCTGCCACCGCGCGCATCGATCACGGGCCCTGGGACAGGATCCTCGCCACCTACGTCGCCCCGGACGCCGCCGGCGTGAACCGCTTCGATTATGCCGGCATCAGTGCGCCGGACCGCGCCGCGCTGGACGGCTACGTCGCCGGCCTCGCGGCCCTGCCGGTCAGCCGCTACGCCAGGGCCGAGCAGCGGGCCTACTGGATCAACCTCTACAATGCGCTCACGGTCCAGCTCGTGCTGGCCCACTACCCGGTCGGCAGCATCCGCGACATCGACATCTCGCCAGGCCTCTTCGCCGACGGCCCCTGGGACAAGCCGCTGCTCACGGTCGAAGGCCAGGCGGTCACGCTGAACGACATCGAACACCGCATCCTGCGGCCGATCTGGCGCGACCCGCGGATCCACTACGCGCTCAACTGCGCCTCGGTCGGCTGCCCCGACCTGCAGCGCCGGGCCTTCACCGCGGAGGGGACCGAGGCGCTCCTCGAGGCCGCGGCACGCGGCTACGTCAATTCGCCGCACGGCGTCAGCATTGCCAAGGACAAGCTGATCGTCTCGAGCATCTATGTCTGGTTCGGCGAGGATTTCGGCGGCGACGACGCCGGCGTCATCGCGCACCTGAAGCGTTATGCGGAGCCGGCGCTGGCGGCGCGGCTCGCCGGGTTCGACACACTGGGAGGCCACGCCTACGACTGGACGCTCAACGAACGCATCGGCCCGCCGTCCTGATCCCGCCCTAAAGCGGCCAGACCAGCAGGATCATCGGCACCGCGACCACGATGATAAGGACCTCCAATGGCAGGCCCATGCGCCAGTAGTCGCCGAAGCGATACCCGCCGGGCCCCAGGATCAGGGTGTTGTTCTTGTGCCCGATCGGGGTCAGGAAGGCGCAGGACGCGGCCACGGCGACTGTCATGAGGAAGGGGTCCGGGCTCACCCCCAAACGGTTCGCGATATCCAGGGCGATCGGGGCCGCGACCACCGCCGTGGCGGTGTTGTTCATCACGTCGGAGAGCGTCATGGTGATGACCATCAGCAGGACGATCACCACGACCGGCGAAGACCCCGCCGAGAGCGTCAGTATGCCCTGCGCGATCAGGCCGGTGCTGCCGGTCGTTTCCAGGGCCACGCCGATCGGAATCATGGAGCCGAGCAGGACGATGACCGGCCACTCCACCTGCTCGTAGATCTCGCGCAGCGGCACGATGTTCAGGAAGATCATCAGCGCGGCCGCGCAGGCCAGCGCAACCGGCAGATAGAGGACCCCGGTGCTGGCGAGCGCGATGGCCAGGGCGAAGATGCCTATGCAAAGCCCGGCTCGGCCCGGTTGGGCCGGCTGGATGCCCCGTCCGGCCAGCGGCAGGCAGCCCATCCAGTGGACCACCTCGGGCAGCTCGTTGGTGTTGCCTTGGAGCAGCAACACGTCGCCGGGCTCGATCGCCAGATGGCGGAGCCGCTCGCGAAACCGCTCGCCGCGCCGCGATATGCCCAGGAGGTGCACGCCGAAGCGGTATTTGAGGCGAAGGCTCATGGTGCTCCGACCGGCGATGCGGGCGCCAAGCGGCACGACGACCTCCATGATGGTGACGTCCTTGCTGGACAGCAGACCGGTCTTCGATCCGCCGGCGGCCTCGTGCTCGAGCTTCAGGCCGGCGACGAAGCGTTCGAGGTCTTCCGGCCCCGCCTCGATCACCAGCAGATCGCCCTTGCGGATCTCGGCGTGGCGCGCCATGCCCGGGCGACGTTTGCCGGCGCGCCGCAGGGCGATGATTTCGACCTCGTACTCCGCGACCAGCTCGTCCAGATCGCGGACCTTCCGTCCGATGATCTCGCTGCCTTCGGGGACCCGTGCCTCGGCGATATAGCCCTCGAGCTCGAAGGCCTCGGCGGTCGTCGGGCCGCTGCGCTCCCCCGGAACCAGCCGCCAGCCCACGATCGCGACGAACAGGACCCCGGCAAGGGCGCAGGCTCCGCCCACCGGCGTGAAGTCGAACATGGTGTAGGACTCGCCCAGGGCGTCCTCCCGAAAGGCCGCGACGATGATGTTCGGCGGCGTGCCGATCAGGGTTGCCAGCCCGCCCAGGATGGTGGCGAAGGAAAGCGGCATGAGAGTAAGCGCGGTGGAGCGCTTGGCCTTTTTCGCCGCCTGAATATCGACGGGCATCAGGAGCGCCAGCGCGCCGACGTTGTTCATCACCGCCGACAGGGCCGCGGCCAGACCCGACATGACGAAGATATGCGACGTGACGGTCTTGGCGGCCCCGGTGACGGTGCGTCCCAACAGCTCCACGGCGCCGGAGTTCGACAGGCCGCGGCTGACGATGAGCACCATGGCGATGACCACCGTGGCCGGGTGCCCGAAGCCCGAGAAGGCCCGCTCCGTGGGCACCACGCCGACGCTCACCGCCACCAGAAGCGCCGTAAAGGCGACCAGGTCGTAGCGCCAGCGCCCCCATATCAGAAGGGCCATGACCACGGCCAGGATCGCAAAAACGGTTGCTTGTGGCGTGGTCACCGCATTCGACCTCGATTGTTCGTCCTGCGCGCCGATGTGCTCACGGGGCGTCCTGTTCCGCTTTTTCGGCCCAGGCCCTGAGCTCGGTCTTGAGGATCTTGCCGTAGTTATTCTTGGGCAGCGCCGCCACGAAGCGGTAGCTCTTCGGCCGCTTGAAGCGGGCGATGCGCTCGAGGCAGTGGGCGTCGAGCGCATCTGCGCTGACCCCGGCCTCTGATCTCGGCACCACGAAGGCGACGATCTCCTCGCCCCACTCGGAATGGGGCCGGCCGACGACCGAGCATTCCTGCACCGCGGCATGGCTCTGCAGCGCCTCCTCGACCTCGCGCGGGTATATGTTGGCGCCGCCGCTGATGATCAGGTCCTTCGACCGGTCCTTCAGGGTCAGGTAGCCGTCCTCGTCGAGCACGCCCAGGTCGCCGGTGTGCAGCCAGCCGCCCTGGAGGGCCGCGGCGGTGGCGGCCGGATCGTCCCAGTAGCCCGGTATCACCGTGTCCCCGCGCACCAGGACCTCGCCCAGCTCGCCCGGCGGCAGCGGCCGGTCCTCGGCATCGGCGACGCGGACCTCGACCGCGGTCTGCGCACGGCCGGCCGAGGCGAGCCGCGCGGCATGGCGCGGATGGGCCGTGTCCGCGTGATCCGCCTTGGACAGGGCCGTTATGGTCATCGGGCTCTCGCCCTGACCGTAGATCTGGGCAAATACGTAGCCGAAGCGCTCCTGGCCGCGCCTCAGATCCTCCAGATACATTGGGCCGCCGCCGTAGACGATGGTCTTCAGGTTGGCGGTGTCCGCCTCTCCGACGGCCGGGTGGTCGACAAGGCGCTTGACCATGGTCGGCGCCGCGAACATCGTCAGGCCCGGATGGCGGGGCAGCAGCGCGAAGATCTCTGCCGGCTCGAAGCCGCCGCCTTCCGGGATCACCTGGCACACGCCGGCCGCCAGGTGCGGCAGGCCGTAGAGGCCCGAGCCGTGCGACAGCGGCGCGGCGTGCAGAATGCAATCGCCGGGCGCGATGCCGTCCACGTCGGCGAAGTAGCAAAGCGTCATGGCCATCAGGTTGCGGTGGCTCAACATGGCGCCCTTGGGCCGGCCCGTGGTGCCGCTCGTGTAGAACAGCCAGGCTAGATCATCCGGCCCGCGCGGCACGAGATCGATCGGTTCGCCCCGCAGCAGATCGCGGTAGGCCGGCGCGTGCGCGTCGATCACCTCGACAAGGCGCTCGAGGCCGGCGCTCTCCGCCTCGAGCACGGCAGCCAGCTCCGGCGTGGCGAAGCACAGCCGTGCGCCGCTGTGGTCCAGAATGTACTTGAGCTCCAGCGGGTGCAGCTTGGCGTTGACCGGCACGGCGGCCAGTCCGGCGTGCCAGCAGGCGTAGACAAGCTCGAGGAACTCGGGGCAGTTCCTCATGACCAGTGCGACCCGCTCGCCGGGCCCGAGACCGAACCGCGTCCGCAACGTTCCGGCCAGCCGCGCGGCGCGGTCCGCCAGTTCGCCATAGCGCCAGAGCACCGCCTCGCCGACCGCGACGGCAGGGCCTTCCCGGCGGCTGCGGCCGGCACGGATCAGCAGGTTGGCAAGGTTCATTATCCCTCCGTCGCCTCGGGATTCCGCGGCACGCTTCATCCTAGTCCGATTCCCGGCCGGGAGGTCAATCGCGGAAGACCGGCAAGACTGGTACTGGTACGGTCGCCAAGGGATTGCTATATCACTGTTATGGCGGGCCCCTGGGGGGCCGGCCGGTCGGTACCGGAAAGGGGCCGAACCTTGCGGCGTGCCAAGACCAGCGACCGGCGGCAATCCGTGTTCCGGGCAGGGTGGCCGAGGCTGTCGGCTTTCACGGCCGCCGTGCTCGGCCTCGGTCTGCTTGTTTCGCTCGCCGGCGGCCAGGCCGCGGAGCTCAAGTTCTTCCGGATCGGCACCGGCTCGACCGCCGGAACCTATTTTCCGGTCGGCGGTTTGATCGCCAACGCCATCAGCAAACCGCCCGGCAGCCGCGAGTGCGAGCGTGGCGGCAGCTGCGGGGTTCCCGGGCTGATCGGCGCGGCGGTGTCGACCCACGGTTCCGTGGCCAATATCGAGGCAATCGCCACCGGCGAGCTCGAGTCCGGCCTGAGCCAGGCCGACGTGGCCTACTGGGCCTACAGCGGCACCGGCATCTTCGAGAAACGGGGGGCGGTCGCCAACATCCGCAGCATCGCCAATCTGTTTCCGGAGTCGGTCCACCTCGTGGTTCGCCGCGACATCGCCGTGCACAGCGTCGCGGACCTGCGCGGCCGGCGCATCTCGGTCGACCACGAGGACTCGGGTACCAGGGTCGACGCTCTCCTGGTCCTGGAGGCCTACGGCCTGGGCCCGAAGAACATGGACCTCGTTTCCGTCGCCGCCAACCAGGCCATCGACATGGTCCGCGAGGGCTCGCTGGACGGGTTCTTCTTCGTTGCCGGCACGCCGGCGGGGGCCGTGGCCGAACTGGCCGACGAGTCGCGGATCCACCTCCTGCCGATCACCGGGCCGAAGGCCGAGGCCCTGACCAAGGCCGTGCCCTTCTTCGCGCCGATTACGATCCCGGCCGGCACCTATTTCAACGTCGGTCAGACACAGACCATATCGGTCGGCGCCCAGTGGCTGGTTTCCGCCGAGATGCCGGAGGAGACGGTCTACGGGATCACAAAGGCGCTATGGCACGAAAATTCCCGGCGCCTGCTCGACAGGGGGCACCCCAAGGGCCGGCTGATCCGCCTCGAGACCGCGATTCACGGTCTCGGCGCGCCGCTCCATCCCGGGGCCGCGCGCTACTACCGCGAGCACGGCCTCATCGGCGAGCAGGCCCTGGAGCCTGACGCTCCGGAAACTCAATGACCCAGGGCTCGGCCCGGGCGGCGGCGGACCATTCCTGCAGCGCCGGCCAGGCCAGAACCGCGTCCCGGTAGGCGGCCGCCGGCCCCTCGAGGGCCACGTCATAGGTCGCAAAGCGCGTCGCCACCGGCGCGAAGGCCGCATCGGCCAGTGTGAATCCGCCGAACAGGAAGTCGCCGCCCCGCCCGAAGCGCGCCCGGCAGTCCTGCCAGATGGCAACGATGCGGGCGACGTCCTCGGCAACGCCGGGACCCCGGCCCAGTCCCGGATGGCGGCCGCGCAGGTCCATGGGCATGTGGGTCCGCAGGGCGGCGAAGCCGGCGTGCATCTCGGCGGTGACCGCGCGGGCGACCGCCCGGGCCGCCTCGTCCTCCGGCCAGAG
>JAOUCL010000154.1 GCA_029859805.1 Rhodospirillales bacterium
GCCTTCTCCTCGCGGCTGTGCGGCGCGTGGTCCGAGCCGATCACGTCGACGATGCCCTGGCCCAGGGCCTGCCACAGGGCGTCTCGATGGTGCGCCGCGCGGATCGGCGGGTTCATCTGGGCCAGCGTGCCCAGGCGCTCGTAGCAGTCGGGCGCGGCCAGCGTCAGGTGCTGGGGCGTGACCTCCACTGTCGCGACGTCCTTGTGCGCGGCCAGCAGCGGCAGCTCCTCGGCCGTGGTAACGTGCAGCACGTGGATTCGCCGCCCGGCGCGCCGCGCCAGGGCGAGGATCCGCCGGGTCGCCCGCAGCGCGGTCTCCTCGTCGCGCCACACCGGGTGCTGGTCGACCGCCGCGCCGCCGCGCACCAGGGCCAGGCGCTCGCGCAGGCGCGCTTCGTCCTCGGCATGGATCGCAACGCGCCGCCGGCCGTTCCGGAGCACCTCGAGCAGCGTCTCGTCGTCCTCGACCAGCAGGCTGCCGGTCGACGAGCCCATGAAGACCTTGACGCCGGCGCAGCCGGGCAGACGCTCGACCTCGCCCAGGCTTTCCGCGTTCTCGGCGGCGGCGCCGATGAAGAAGGCATGGTCGGTCCAGGTCCGGCCGCGCGCCCGGGACAGCTTGTCGTCGAGGTCGGCGGCGTCCAAGGTGCTCGGCTTGGTGTTGGGCATCTCGAAGACCGCGGTCACTCCGCCCAGCGCCGCCGCCGCGGTGCCGCTCGCGAGGTCCTCCTTGTGCTCCAGGCCCGGCTCGCGGAAATGAACCTGGGTGTCGATCACGCCGGGCAGGACATGGAGCCCCGCGGCGTCGAGAACCGCCTCGCCCCGGCCCGGGTCCAAGTCGCCCAGAACGGCGATTCGGCCGTCCTTGACGCCGAGGTCCGTCTCGACGATCCCGCCGGGCGTCGCGATTCTGCCGCCCTTGACGATCAGCTCGTAGGTTTCGGCCACGCTCTCATTCCTTTTCGGATTTGCTCAGCGCCTCGAACAGCTCGAGATAGCGCCCGACGACCGCCTCTTCGGTGAACTCGGCTTGATAGGCTGACTGGCCCTGGGCCGCAAGCCGCTCGCGGAGGGCCGGATCGCCGATCAGCCCCCTCAGCGCGGCTGCGAGCGCCTGCGGCTCGTCCCTCGGCACCAGAAGTCCGGTCTCCTCCCCCGTGATCAGCGCCGCCGGGCCCTGGGCCGCGGCGGCCACGACCGGCCGCGCCTGGGCCCAACCCTCCAGCACCACGTTGCCCAGCGGCTCGTGGCGCGACGGACAGACGAGGATGTCGCAGGCGGCGAGCAGCGCCGGCACGTCCGAGCGCCAGCCGAGGAAGCGCACGCGTTCGGCCAGGTTCAGCTCCTCTGCGAGCGCGCGAAGGTGCCGTTCCTCCGGTCCCTCGCCTGCGAGCCAGAGCCAGGCCCCGGGAACCAGGGCCAGCGCCTGGATCAACACATCGAAGGCCTTGTTGACATGCAGGCGGCCCAGCGCCAGCAGAAGCGGCACGTCCTCCGGCGTGTCCAGCGGCGCACGTGGCTGCGCCGGCCGGCGCACGGCCTCGACGAAGTTCGGCAGGTAATGCACCCGCGCGGCGCGGCAGCCCCGGGCGACCAGATAATCGACTATGTCCCGCGTGTTGCCGATCAGATGGTCGCAGCGCCGGTAGGCCTTGAGGTCGTAGTAGCCGCCCAGGCGCGCCACGTGCGGGACCCGCCCCTTGGGAACGAGGGCGGCGGCCCGGCTCATCCAGCTCAGCACCAGATCGGGCCGGAAATCGGCGATCTCGCGGGCGAGAGCCCGGCGGGTCGCGAAATCGAGATAGCGGCGAAACGGCGCCTGGACCACGGGCACGCCGGCGGCCTCGAGCCGCTCCGCGCGGTCCGCGTGGCCGCGGATTACGGCGCGCTGCTCCAGCCCGGCGCGCGCGAGCGCCGGCACCAGCCGCTCGAAGAAGGCCTCGGCGCCGCCGACCCGCGCGCCGGCCATGACCTGCATCACGCGCAAGGGCACCCTCGCGGGGCGAGGCGGCGCGCGGAAGCATCGCTTGTTCGGCTCATGGCGGGAACTTGTAACCGATCCGCCGGGAAGCGAGTAGACGAATTCCCGCAGGCCCCGGCGCTCGCCCTGGCCCGGAGGGCGAAATTGGCGTAAAGGAAGCGGTCAGGAAAGTGAGGCCCATGGCAAGCGAAACGCGAGGCGGCGCCCTCCTGACGGTCACGGTGGAGATCGCGCCGGGCGAGCTGGTCGACAAGATCACCATACTCGAGATCAAGTGCGCGCGGATCGGCGATCCGGCGAAGCTGGCCAACGTCGAGCACGAGCTGGCGATCCTCGCGGCCGCCCGCGACCGGACGCTGCCCGACTCCGAGGCCCTCGCCGGCCTGACCCGGGAGCTCAAGACGGCCAACGAGGCGCTTTGGGACATCGAGGACCGGATCCGGGCCTGCGAGGCGCGCGGCGATTTCGCCGCCGGCTTCGTCGCCCTGGCCCGCGAGGTGTACCGGACCAACGACCGCCGCGCCGCGATCAAGCGCCGGGTCGACGACCTGCTGGGCTCGGCCATACGCGAGGAGAAGTCCTACGCGCCCTATTGACGCAAACTGCACGAAGCGCCTTCGCCTCCGCCCGTCCCAGCCGCCAAGCGAGACCCGGTCCTCTTGAACATCCTCTTCATCACCGCGACCCGGATCGGCGACGCCGTGCTCTCCAGCGGCCTGCTGGCCTGGCTGGTCGAGCGGCACCCCGGCGCGAAAATCACGATCGCCTGCGGGGCGCCGGCCGCGCCGCTGTTCTCGGAGGTTCCCGGGCTGCGGCGTGTGATCGTGGTCCGCAAACGACCGGCCGATCTGCACTGGCTGCGGCTCTGGCGCGCTTGCGTAGGCCGGCGCTGGGACCTGGTCGTCGATCTGCGGCGCTCGGCGCTCGCCTGGTTCCTGTGGGCCGCGGAGCGGCGTCTGCCGCCCAAGTCCGATGCGACGAGCCACCGGGTCGCGTTGCTCGGGCGGACTCTCGGGCTGGAGCCGCCGCCGGCGCCGCGCCTCTGGACCGCGCCGCGACACGAGGACGCGGCGGCCCGCCTGCTGCCGGCCGGCCGACCGATCATTGCCCTGGCGCCCACGGCCAACTGGCCGGCCAAGATCTGGTCCGCCGCGCGCTTCGCCGAGTTGGCCCGCCGGCTGACCGCGCCCGGCGCCCCCCTGGCCGGGGCCGCGGTGGCGGTCACCGGCGGCAAGGAGGAGGACGCCCTCGCCCGCCCGGTTCTGGACGCCGTCCCGGCAGGGCAAGGGATAGATCTGATCGGGCTCGACCTCCTGACCACCTATGCGGTGTTCCGGCGCTGCGCGCTCTTCGTCGGCAACGACTCTGGGCTCATGCACCTGGCCGCCGCGGCGGGAGCTCCGACCCTCGGCCTGTTCGGCCCGACCCGCGACCAGTACTACGCCCCCTGGGGGCCGCGCGGCGCGGTGCTGCGTACCGAGGAGAGCGTCGAAGACTTGATCGGTGCCGTCGACTTCGACCACAGGACGGCCGAGAGCCTGATGGGCAGTGTTACGGTCGAGGCCGTCGAGCAGGCCGCGCTGGCCCTCACCCAACTCTGCGCCGAGGCCGACGATGGGCGCGAGGCGGCGGGATCGTCATGAACCGCCGGCCCAGCGAGCGCGTCCTGGTCATCAAGCTTTCGGCCTTCGGCGACTTCGTGATGTCGATCGGCGCGTTCCAGGCGATCCGCGCCCACCACCCCGGGGCCGGGATCGTGCTGCTCACCACCCGGCCCTACGCCGCCCTGGCCGAGGCCAGCGGCTGCTTCGAGGAGGTCTGGCTGGACCGCCGGCCGGGCCCGCTCGATCCGCCGGGCTGGCTGGCGCTCGCCCGGCGGCTGCGGCTGGGCCGCTTTACGCGGGTCTACGACCTGCAGCGCTCCCAGCGCAGCGGCTGGTATTTCCGCCTGCTCGGCCGGCCGAGGCCAGAATGGGTCGGCGTCGTGCCCGGCTGCTCGCACCGCTACCGGCCGCCGGCCGGCCGCACCCTGCATATCGTCGACCGCCAGGCCGCGCAGCTCGCGCTCGCCGGCATCGCGGACGTGCCGCCGCCCGACCTGTCATTCGTCCGGGCCGATACCGGCCGTTTCGCCCTGCCCACGGATTTCGCGCTGCTGGTGCCCGGCGGCGCGGCGCACCGGCCGGCCAAGCGCTGGCCCGCGGCGCGCTTCGCCGCGCTGGCCCGAGCGCTGGCCGCACGCGGCCTGACCCCCGTGGTGCTCGGCACCGCAGCCGAGGAGGACGCGCTCGCGGCCATCGCCGCGGCCTGTCCGGAGGCGCGCGATCTCTGCGGCCAGGCGGGCCTGGAGGACATCGCGGCGCTGGCCCGCGAGGCCCGCATCGCGGTCGGCAACGACACCGGGCCGATGCACCTGATCGCGGCGGCCGGCTGTCCGGTGGTCTCGCTGTTCTCGGGCGAGTCCGACCCGGCCAAGGTGGCGCCGCGCGGCCCCTCGGTCGCGGTGCTCCGGCGGCCTGAGCTGGCGGATCTCGCGCTGGAGGAGGTTCTGGCCGCCCTGCCCCCGGACTTGCCAAAGGCCGCGGCCGGGACCAAATCTAGCGAGGCGAACCCAGCCGAGCGAGAGGAGGCCCCGCCCGATGAGTGATTTGCGCGCCCTGGTGCTGGACGCGCGCGGCGTTCTGCGCGTTACCGGCGAGGACCGGCAGGCCTTTCTCCAGGGCATCGTCTCCAACGACGTCGCCAAGGCCGCCCCCGAGCGCGCCCTCTGGTCCGCCTTCCTGACGCCCCAGGGCAAGTTCCTGCACGAATTCTTCCTGGCCGAACGGGAAGACGCCTTTCTGCTCGACTGCGAGGCCGCGCGCCTGGCCGACCTGCAGCGCCGCCTGTCGATCTACAAGCTGCGCTCGAAGGTGTCTCTGGAGGACATATCCGCCGACTTCGCCGTCGCCGCGTTGTTCGGAGCCGGCGCGCTCGAGGCCCTCGGCCTGGCCGAGGCGCCGGGCAGCGCCCTGCCCTTCGCCGGCGGGCTCGCCTACACCGACCCGCGCCTGAGCGCGCTGGGCGCCCGGGCGCTGCTGCCGCGCGCGGATGCCGGGGTGGCGCTGGAGGCCGCCGGCTTCGCGCCCGGCACGCTCGCCGACTACGACCGCCTGCGCATTTCGCTGGGCGTGCCCGACGGCAGCCGTGACCTCGAGGTCGAGAAGTCGATCCTGCTGGAGAACGGCTTCGACGAGCTGCACGGCGTCGACTGGGACAAGGGCTGCTTCATGGGCCAGGAGCTGACCGCGCGCACCAAGTACCGGGCGCTGATCAAGAAGCGCCTGCTGCCGGTCGAGATCAACGGCCCCACCCCCGCCCCCGGCACGCCGGTCACCGCCGGCGGCAAGGAGGCCGGCGTCATGCGCTCGGCCACCGATGGCCTGGGTTTGGCGCTCTTGCGCCTGGAGGCCCTGGAGGGGACGGGAAGCACGCCCCTCACCGCCGGCGACGCGACGCTCACGCCGAAAAAGCCGGACTGGGCCGCGTTCTAGGGTCTGAAGTGTGAGGCGCGTTTGCCACCCCCACCCCGACCCTCCCCCGTCAAGGCGGAGGGGGAACGTGGCACCGCGTTAGCCGCCCGCGAACGTCAGGCTTGAAGGGATCACCACATCGGCTCGCCTTGAAATCCCCTCCCCCTTGCGGGCTAGCAGATTCACACATCTCCTGGCTCGGGGTTTGAATGGGTTTGCCACCCCCACCCCAGCCCTCCCCCGTCAAGGGGGAGGGAGCAGAGCATTGAAGCCCCTCGCTTTTCGTCCCCTCCCCCCTTGCGGGGGAGGGCCAGGGTGGGGGGTGAAATTTGGCGCGGCGGGCAGTTCCTCGGCCCCCGGTGACCATCTTCGCGACCCGCACACCACGGACATTGCCCCGATCGACACCATGTCCCTGATATCGCTGCAAAAAATGTGTGCACACGGTAGCCCGCAAGGGGGGAGGGCTGGGGAGGGGGTGTTTCGTTTATCGCCGATTCCTGGTACTAGGCAAAGGAGCCTTGGCCCGGGTTTGGAGGATCGCGATGACGCCTGACGGGATCGACGGCCGGCGCCTGGAGGTCATGGGCGAGCGCGAGGCGCGCCGTTTCGAAGAGCGCACGCGCCGCTCGGCGGAGCTGCTTATGCGCGCGCGCCGCTCGATGCCCAACGGCGTGCCGATGGCCTGGATGGCCGGGCTCTGCGACCACGCGCCGATCTTCGTCGCGGGCGGCGAAGGCGCGTCGTTCGAGGACGTGGACGGCAACCGCTACGTCGACTTCAACCAGGCGGACCTGGCGGCGACCCTGGGCTTCGCGCCGCCCGCGGTCACCGAGGCGGTCCAGCGGCGCGCGGCCGAGGGCGCGTCCTTCCTGCTGCCCACCGAGGACGGCGTCGTCGCCGCGGAGCTTCTGGCCGAGCGCACCGACCTGCCGTTCTGGCAGTTCACCGGCTCCGCCTCGGCCTCCAACACCGAGGTGATCCGCATCGCCCGCGTGGCGACCGGCCGCGAGAAGGTGCTGGCCTTCGAGGGCAAGTACCACGGGCATATCGACGAGACCCTGGTCGAGGGGCAGGGCACGGACACGCGCCACGAGGCCCTGGGCCTGCCCCGGTCGGTCCTCGCGACGACCCGCGTCGTGCCCTTCAACGACCTCGCTACCCTCGAGGCAGCCTTGGCCTCACGCGACATCGCCTGCCTGGTCGCCGAGCCGATGCTGACCAACGTCGGCATCGTCTTCCCCGACGAGGGCTTCTGGGCCGAGGCGGCGCGTCTCGCCCGCCGGGCCGGGACGCTCCTGGTGATCGACGAGGCGCATACCCATTCCTTCGCCTACGGCGGCCTGACCCGGGCCTGGGGGCTGGCGCCGGACCTGCTGGTGCTCGGCAAGGGGCTGGGCTCCGGCATCGCCTTCGGCGCCTACGGCATGACGGCGGAGCTCGCCGACCTCTGCGTCCGCTATCTGGACGGCAACGTCGCGGAGCCCGACGGGCTGGCGCTCGGCGGCACGACCTACGGCAACGCGCTCGCGCTGGCCGCGGCCCGCGCCGCCTTGGAGCACTGCCTTACGAAGGAGGCCTATAGGAGGACGGCAGAGCTGGGGCGCACGCTCGGCAAAGGCCTCGAAAGCGTCTTCCGAAAACATGGCCTCGACTGGCGGGCGCCCGCCGTCGGCGGCCGCTCCGCCTGGGTGCTCTTCCCGGAGCTGCCGCGCACAGCCGAGGAGTCCTACCGCTCGCTCGACCGCCGCTTCGTCGAGACCCGCCGGCTCTTCATGCTGAACCGCGGCATCTGGGAAGCGATCCGCACCGCCGGCCCCGCCCTCTCCTTCGCCCACTGCCAAGCCGACGTCGACCGCTATATCGACGTCGCCGACGCCTTCCTGGGCGAGCTGCGCGACGGCCGGTAGGGCGCGGCACGCAGCTCGGCTTCTTGACACGGAGCGGACTTCGGAGCCTCGCCCGGTCTCCGAGCGTTCGTTGCAAGGCCGGCGCACGCTTGCCGTGAGCCGGCAGGCCTTGATCCAATCAAGTCAGTCGGCCGCGATCCGTCGCATGCCGCTGCTTCCTCGGTCACTCGCAAGGGTCCGGTCGGTAGCCAACGACCTTGGCGTCCGAGCAGGCAACGCACCCTGAGGCATAGGTCCGCTCCGCGCCGTTCTTCAATTCGGCACAAACCGGAAGGTATTCCTGGGTGCAGATTTCCGGTCGAGGCTCCGTGCACCGAATCATATTCGGAGAGCTCTCAGTGCCTTGGGGTTCATGTGGCTTGGTATCGGCGCATCCGCCGGCCTGCAACGACGCGACGATACCGCAGACCACGAGAGCCCTGGTGTGCTTCCGCCAGGAAAAACGGAACATCGATGCCTCGCTTGCGCTGTCGAGATCGAGATACTGGGAGACAACGGATGCCGGCGCAAGCGCCCAATATTGGCCCCGATGCTGTCCCCGGAATTACTTGCCTCCTCGCCCTCATACTTCGCCTTTCGACGAGCTCATGGTGAGGAAGCTCAGCATGAGGACTTCAAATTGAGCCCCTCATCCCGAGCCTTCTCACCCTCTGAGCTTATCGAAGGGCGAGGGACAAGGGGCGAGGCCCGAGTCACTTCGTCTGCCCGCTGGTATTACGTCTCCAGCGCGTGCTTCGCCAGCCACGCGCGGGCCCGCTTTCTGGCCTCGGCGATCTGGGCGGGCGTCATCTGGCTTTCGACGAAGTCCCGGGCCTCCGCCGCGTCGTCGCGGTCTTGGCCCGACGAGCGCAAGGCGATCAGGTTGAACCCCATGTGCGCCTGCACGTAGTCCCGCGGCACGCCCCGGCCCTCGGCTGAGAGGCGCGCGAGGTTGAACCAGACATCGACATGGCCCCGGTCGGCGGCCCTGCGATACCAGCGCAGGGCCTCGGCGGTGTCCCGGCGGACGCCGAAGCCGTTCTCGTACATGAGGCCGAGGTTGTTTTGCGCGTCGGCGTCGTCCTGCGCGGCGGCCTTGCGATACCATTTCACGGCCTCGGCCAGGTCCTGGCGCACGCCCAGGCCGTTCTGGTACATGTCGCCGAGGTTGTACTGGGCCCCAGCCTGGCCTTGCTCGGCCGCCTTGCTGTACCACCGAACGGCCTCGGCGAAGTCCCGGGGGGCGCCCGGGCCCTCGGCGTAGATGATGCCGAGGAAGAACTGGCCGTCGGCGTCGCCCCGCTCGGCAGCCTTGCGGAACCACCGCAGGGCCTCGGCGCTGTTCCGGGGGACGCCCAGGCCGTTGTGGTACATCAGTCCGAGGTTGTTCTGGGCCTTGGTGTCGCCCCGCTCGGCGAGCGGCCGCCATGCCTTCAGCGCGGCGGCATAGTCGCCACGCTCGTAGGCGGCCACCCCGTTTTCGAGGTGTGCCATACCTGCCTCCCTTCCCCCGCCAAGAGAGCATAGCACGGCGATAGGGGCGAGGGCATTCCGGTTTTTCGGGAAGGGAATCCGGCTTTCCTTTGACCCATCGCGGACAATCGGCAGACTACGGGGTACGGCGGGCGACTGGCCCCGTCGCGTGATCTCGGATTAGGAAAGGGTCGTTATTGTGGAGCTCCTGAACAAGGCCTTCGAGGCGCTGAAGACCCTTCCCGCGGAAGACCGCGATCGCATCGCTTGGGAGATCATCGCGCGGGTTGAAGACAAAACCGAGTGGGACAAGCTCATCGCATTGCCGGAATCTCAGCGTTGGCTGAAGCAGGAAGCGGCAAGGGCGCTGATGGAATACAAGAAGCTCAGCGCCCCCCTTTCCGGCGGGTTCGTGTCGCTTAGCCACGATGCGTTTCTGCGAGAGGACTCGTATTGGCGGCATTTCGACGAGCTTCCCGCCGAAGTGCGAAAGCTTGCCGAAAGCAATTACGAGCTGTGGAGAAAGAACCCCAACCATCCAAGCCTCCGTTTCAAGCAGATCCACGCCGAGCTGCCCATCTTCTCTTTTCGGGTCGGGATGCAGCACCGAGCGGTCGGCGTGCAGATCGAAGACGGAAAAGTCGCGTGGTTCTGGATGGGATCATTCAAGCATTTTCGGGAGTTGGTCGGCCCTGGGGCAACCGAATGATCCGTCGCGCGGATTAGTCGAAGTTCAGGGCGCCAAGCCCTCTCTTCGGTGTTTCGCAGTTCCTGGGACAGCGCAATTATCGGAAACTGCGCAGGCAGGCATTGAAAACCTGTTTGGTATGCTGTCCCCGGAGTCGAAAATCGTGCTCCTGTCGAATGTCGTCACCGCTACACTGCCGGCATGCGCCAGGCGTTGAGACTTCATCTGGACTCGCGTTGCACAGCAGCGGCACAGATCGAAGTGGAAGCCGCGCGTCCGCGCCCCGGCACCTTGGTGCTGCGCTATTTCGTGACCGGCAAGATGAGCGATCTGCGCCTGCCGCCCGTGACCGCTGCCGCGCGCAGCGAAGGGCTTTGGCGGCACACCTGCTTCGAGGCGTTCCTCCGCGCCGGGCCGGGCGCCGCGTACACCGAGTTCAACTTTGCGCCCTCGACGCAATGGGCGGCCTATCGGTTCGACGATTACAGAAGCGGGATGCGCGTCGCGGAGGAGATTGCCGCGCCGCGGGTCGAGGTGCGATCCACCGGCACGTGCTACGAGCTGCGGGCCTCGCTGGAGCTGGATCGCTTGTCGGGCCTGCCGGGCGACGCGGCCTGGCGTCTCGGCCTCTCCGCGGTGATCGAGGAGACGAGCGGCCGTAGATCCTATTGGGCCTTGGCGCATCCGCCGGGCAAGGCGGATTTTCATCATTCCGATTGCTTTGCGCTGGAACTTCCAGCAGCGTAGCGGCCATGAGATTCGGCATCGACCGGCTGCTCGCCGAACCCGCCTTGCGCGCGCCGCTCAAGGGCCGGCGCGTCGCCTTGCTCGCGCACCCCGCTTCGGTCACGCGGGACCTGACGCATTCGCTCGACGCGCTCGCCGCCTGCGGCGATATGAAGCTCGCCGCCGCCTTCGGTCCGCAGCATGGCCTGCGCGGCGACAAGCAGGACAACATGATTGAGTCGCCGGATTTCGACGATCCGGTGCACGGCATCCCGGTCTTCAGTCTGTACGGAGACGTGCGCAAGCCGACGGACGCGATGATGGATACCTACGATGTCGTCCTCGTCGACCTGCAGGATCTGGGGTGCCGCATCTATACCTTCGTCACGACGCTGCGCTACCTCCTGGAAGCGGCGGCGGAACACGGCAAAGCCGTGTGGGTGTTGGATCGCCCCAATCCCGTTGGCCGGCCCGTCGAAGGCTTGACGCTGAGAAGCGGCTGGCAAAGCTTTGTCGGCGCCGGACCCTTGCCGATGCGTCATGGGCTTACGCTGGGCGAACTCGGCCTGTGGTTCATCGAAACGCTCGGGCTCGATGTCGAGTATCGCGTCGTCGAGATGCAGGGCTGGCGGCCCGATGCGGCGCCGGGATTCGGCTGGCCGCTCGGCGAGCGCCTGTGGATCAATCCCAGCCCCAACGCACCGAATCTATGGATGGCGCGCGCCTATGCGGGCACGGTGATGCTCGAGGGCACGACGCTCTCCGAGGGCCGCGGCACCACGCGGCCGCTCGAGGTGTTCGGCGCGCCCGACATCGAAGCGAGGCGTGTCCTGGGGGAAATGCATGCGCTCGCGCCGCAGTGGCTGGGTGGCTGCCGCCTGCGCGACTGCTGGTTCGAACCGACCTTTCACAAACACGCGGGCGCGCTTTGCAACGGCGTGCAGATTCACAGCGAGGATCCCGCCTACGATCAACAGGCGTTCAAGCCTTGGCGACTCCAGGCGCTCGCCTTCAAGGCGATCCGCGCTCAGTATCCGGACTATCCGCTGTGGCGCGATTTCCCCTACGAATACGAGCACGGCAAATTCGCGATAGATGTCATCAACGGCGGTCCCTTGCTGCGGGAGTGGGTGGACGATGCGGCCGCGACGCCGCAGGACCTGGATGCGCTGGCCAGTGCGGACGAGCAGGCCTGGCTGAACGAGCGCCAGGCACACCTGCGCTACTGAAGGACGGCGGACGCGAACGGAAAGCACCGCCGCTTCGTCGAGATCTCCCGGCGCTTCATGCCGAAGCGCGGCATCCGGGAGGCCACCCGCACGGCCGGACCAACCCTGTCCTTCGCCCATCAACGGGAGGACGTCGGTCGCTATACCGACGCGGCCGACGCCTGCCCCGGCGAATCGCGCGCCGGCCGGTAGGACGCGACACGGCAGGTCGGCGTCCGGCCCAAAGCCGTCATCG
>JAOUCL010000414.1 GCA_029859805.1 Rhodospirillales bacterium
GAGATGCGCCCTGGAACGGGCCGTCGATCGTCGATTTGCAGGAGAGGAACTTTCCGTGATGAAAACCCCGACCCGAGCCGCCTGGGCGGCGTTGTTTCTGTTAGGCCTTTTGTCTCAGGGGGCCATGGCGCAATCTCTCGGCGGCCTGTACGGCGAGGTGCGTGTTGGCGCGGGCTTTGTCGATGATGCCGATTTCGATGAACTCGGCGTGACCGGCGAACTTTCCTATGACACCGCCCTCGCCTTGGACCTTGCGTTTGGCACATCTTTTGATATCGGACTTCGCCTCGAGTATCAGTTCGGCTTTCGTGGTGCCGAGATCGACGAGGTCCAGATCGATGGGTTGGGTACCTTCGACGGGGCGGCCGACCTTTACACCATCACCAACATGCTGAACGTCTATTACGACTTCGACCTTGGCCGCATGTCCGGCAGTCCGGCAGGCTCGAGCCGGCTTGTGCCATATATCGGTGGCGGCGTCGGCTTCGCGATTCACGAGCTTGATTTCGATTCAGGCGGCTCGGAGTCGGATACGGTCTTTGCCTATCAGGGCATCGCTGGCTTGGCCTATAACTTCACGCCGAACTGGGGCATGACGCTCAGCTATCTCTACCTGGGCACTTCAGACCCGGAGTTTCAGGACTTCGAGACTGAGTACAGCAGCCACAACGTGATGCTTGGCCTGAGGTATTCATTCTGAAGCCCTGACAGAAGCTCACCGAGAAGCGCTCGCTTCCTCGCGGCGCGGTCCACGGGCCACAAGCATAGAGTGGAACTGTCTGACAGAGCGGGCGCGGCAGTCAGCCTAGGGGCTCGAAGGCGGTCCTCGAGCCGCCGCGCATGATCCGCATCGAGGCGCTGTAGCGCGGCTGGTTCCCGGAACACCTTCCGGTTTCGATTTCCTGAATTGACGGCGCTGGGGGACGCCTAGTCCGCACCCGGCAGTTCCAGCCACCGTCCTTCGCGCCAACAGTTTACGGTCGAGGCTTTTTCCGCGAAGGCGTCGCCGATGCCCTCGTGATCGATCGGCGGCGGCTCGGGGCCGCCGTAGCGGTCGTAGTGCTCGAGGATGTAGCTCTTGCCGACGGCGTATATGAGCCGGCTGAAGCCGATTCGGTCTCCGCCGATGCCCTGGAGCCAGTTGCGATCCACGCTGGCGCTGCGCGGGAGCTCTTCGACGGTCTCAGCCGAGCCGTTCCAGAAGATCAGGATCACCGACCGACGTTCCACGGAGCACAACACCGCCCAATCGGTCTGGTCCGGCCTCCGAAATGCGCCGGATACAACGTTATGCGGCGTTTCGCGGAACCACCACTGTGGGATCAGACAACCTCGATCGCTCAATTCCCGTGCCACGGCCTCCGGAAAGCCGGGAAAGGCCGACGGCGCTAGCCGAAGGGTCTCCCGTTCGGCCTTGCCGAAACGGGTTTCCCAGCCGGCATAGGCGATCGGGATCGAGAAGCCGGTTGCCAACCACCCGGCTAACGACACGCAAAGCAAGGCGATTTTCGCCGAGCGGGGGAACCTTTGGACCATGCCGTGATCTCTGTGTGCGGCGGCCGACAGCGAGACTCTGAACAAGGGCGAAGAACACAGTAGCGCCGGCAAGTTAAGAGTTCATTCTCCCTGCCCGCGCCATCCGGCGCAGAATAGTCCACAGGGTCCTGCCCCGCGCTGGCGCAGACAGGGCTTGTGGCCCTATGCCCTGTGCGGTCAAAATCGAACGGGACGAATCGCGTACGGCCGCCTCGGGGTGGGGCGGCGCGCGCGCACAGGAGGAGGGCGGCCATGACGGACCATATGGATCGAAACCTGGCGCTGGAGGCGGTGCGCGTGACCGAGATGGCGGCGCTGGCGGCCTCGCGGCTGATGGGCCGCGGCGACGAGATGGCGGCCGACCAGGCGGCGGTCAATGCCATGCGCGAGGCGCTGAACGGCCTGGCCATCGACGGCACGGTGCGCATCGGCGAGGGCGAGCGCGACGAGGCGCCGATGCTCTACATCGGCGAGAAGGTCGGCGCCGGCGGACCCAAGATCGACATCGCGCTGGACCCGCTCGAGGGCACGACGATCACCGCGAAAGGCGGGCAGAACGCGCTGGCGGTCATGGCCATGGCCGAGGAGGGCGGGTTCCTGCACGCGCCCGACACCTACATGGACAAGATCGCGGTGGGCGGCGGCCTGCCCGACGACGTGGTCGACCTGGACGCGGCGCCGGCGGCCAACCTGAAGAGCCTGGCCGGGGCCAAGCGGCTCGAGGTCGGCGACCTCGTGGTCTGTATCCTCGACCGGCCGCGCCACGGCGAGCTGATCGCGAAAATCCGCGAGGCCGGCGCCCGGATCATGCTGATCAGCGACGGCGACGTCTCCGGCGTGATCGCGACCAGCCGGACGGACAGCGGCGTCGACCTCTACTGGGGGATCGGCGGCGCGCCCGAGGGCGTGCTCGCGGCCGCCGCGCTGCGCTGCATCGGCGGGCAGTTCCAGGGCCGCCTGGTGTTCCGCACCGACGACGAGCGGGCCCGCGCCCGGCGCTGCGGCGTCACCGACTTCGACCGCAAGTACTCCCTGCACGAGCTGGCCGGCGGCGAGGTCATGTTCGCGGCGACCGGCGTGACCGACGGCTCCATGCTGAAGGGCGTGCGCCGCCACCAGGGCGGCGCCACGACCCAGTCCATGGTCATGCGTTCCAACACCGGCACGGTGCGCATCATCGACGCCCGGCACAACTTCGAACGCAAGACCTGGTCCGACGGGCCCGGGGCCTAGCGCGGCGCGCTGGGGCGGTTCAGGCGGCCGGCGGGGCGAGGCGCGCTTCCAGGGGCTCGGCGCGGACCTGCCAGCGGCGCTCGCGTTCCTTGTATTCCGAGGCCTCGAGGATGTCGGTGACGACCCGGGCCAGGCGCTCGTCCTCGGCGATCACCACATCGAGGAAATGCCGGCGCTCTTCGGGCGTCAGGTCCGGATAGTCGCGCAGGATCTCGGCCGAGGAGCGGATCGAGGTCAGCGGCGTCCTCAGGCCGCTGGCCACCAGGGCCAGGAAATCGTCGTCCGGCGCCGCCTGCCGCCGCCGCGTGCGGGCGCCGAGGCGGATCAGGCGGCCGAGGGCCGCGACGAGCCGGGCGGCCATCCGCGCCACCGCCTCGGCGCGCAGCCGCCGCCCGCGCCGCAGGTAGTGGGCGAGGAGCGCCGGCGTGATCCGCACGGCCTCGGGCCGGCGGGCCACGGCCGCCGCGTGGTCGAGCCAATCGCTTTCGTGCTCGTTATAGGTCCACATGTAAGACCTCCGTTGCGTCGAACGCCCTGCTCTTGGTGCCCGGGATCTCCGCCGTCCCGGTGCGCTGCACTGCATATAGCATCATAGTATTGCGATATCGTTACTTT
>JAOUCL010000415.1 GCA_029859805.1 Rhodospirillales bacterium
AAGTCGAAGTGTAGCCACAGGCAACCTTGCTCCGGCACCCAGGCGTCGACTTTGGCCCAGTTGAATTCAGTCACGCCGCCAGTACCGTCCAGTAGCAACACGTGGCGTAAGCCCCCTGGCACCGGGAAATTAGTCATTACCGTTTTTCACTCTGAGTGTCCTCATCGGGCTGCTCTGTCGGGGGAGCCCCGGACAGTTGCTCGCTCTCGTGGATCTCGACTGCGTCCGGACGACGCTCCTCGACGGAGCCCCGGGGCGGGTAATCCAGTGTGCCCTCCAGCGCGTCAATCCTGGCAGCCGCCGGGTCCGGGAATGGCAATTTCCCGTTACTACGCCAGCCAGCCACTTGCTCTTTCGCCGCTTCACTGAGCTGTTGGTCAAGCCCGCTGTCACGACCGAGGTACAGGGTCTGGGACGGAAAGGCGAAGCTGGTGCCGGATTCGGCAACAATCTTATTGACCCGAAGGAATACATCCTCGCGGATGGCATGGAACTCGTTCCACTCCTGGGTCAGGGCATAAACACGAATTTGCACATCCAGGGAGGACGAACCATACCCGATTAAGCGCACTCTCACCGTGGTGCGGTCAATCTTCGGGTGGGCCAACAACATCTCGCGCAGTCTCGCAAGCACCTGGCGCAGCTGGTCCGGCTCGGTCTCATAACGAATCCCGATCACGGCAAGAACCAGCATCTTGTCACAGCGGGCCCAGTTGACCAACTCCATATTGACAAAGCTCGCATTGGGAACCGAGATCAGCGTGCGATCCAGCGCCCGGACCTTGGTGCTACGTATACCCACCTCTTCGACGGTGCCCGTATAGTTACCGAAACTGCAGAAGTCGCCAACCCGCACTGGTTTGTCCATGATAAAGGATCAGGCCGCCCATCAGGTTCTCCAGGGTCGGGCGAATGGCCAGCGCGATGGCCAGGCCGCCAAAGCCGAGTCCAGCTACCACACCGAGTACCGGAATACCGAGGGAATGCGCGCCCATCGCAAGTACCGTCAGGAAACTTAACAGGCCGATCAGCCGGGCGCACAAGCGCAATAAATTGGCGTTAAGACTCTGTTCCGGAATGTTTGGCGACAGGATTGTCCACTCGAAGGCCGCGAGGATTGCAAGCCACGACAGCCATGCCAGGGCCACGTAAGTGACGGCCGATAACGTCGAATCCGAGAGCCTGGAGAATGCACCGCTCGTGTTTAGCTCCAATTGCAGGAACAGATGTAGCATCCACGCGAGCGCAATTCCCACCAATGGGGTCAGCATCCTGCGAATCATGGTTCTGAGAGGCGGACCCGGCGGTCGTCGATCTATCCATCGTTGCAGCAACACGAAGACGATCACGACAAGACCCAGTGCGACAACGCTGAGAAGGATCTTCCAGATCGGAGTACCCAGGGAGGTCTTCTTCACGAAGTCAGGGAGCACCGCGACCAGCGCCGCGGGAATCAGAGGACCGGTGAGCTGCGGAGCCGCTTCCGTCCAACTGTCGAACAGAGACGACCGCTGCACCGGCAGATGACTGATGCGTCTGTAAAAATCGGGCGCGTCGGCGACCGAAGACGCGCTGATGAGATACTCCCCGGCCCGGGGTCCTTCCTCCATACGCGCAATGATGATGGGTGTTCCGGGCAGGCGCCACTTGCCGGGCGCAGAGTCATCGAAGGAACCCCAGTCCGGTACCTCCTCCATGGGCGGCAACTTCACGCGTAACAATATGTCCTGGAGCGCATAAGTGGCCCGGATCCCGGCCTCGTTGCGCACGGCCGCCGGTGCCTGGGACAGGTCGAGATGCGCCAGAAGACGACGCGTGTTATAGCGGGATTGGAAGAGGTTCGCGTGAGTCGGTTCCTCAATGCTCCGCTTGGCCAGATTCTCGGCTTGACGAGTATGCTCCAGCCATGACTGCAGCGTTTCCCGTGGGTTGCCTGTCCGGACAACGAGCCGGATATCCGGGCCCTGCGCCGCAGCGCCGGTTGTCTCTGCCGCTCCTCCGCTTTCCCGCGCAGCGGCGAAGCCACTAAAGACGCACAGAAGCGTGGCACTCAGGATCAAGCCTGACAAGCTATCGCGTAGTGTCCGTGTGGAAGAGTAGTTTTTCAAATCAGCACCGGTCGGCTATAACGACGTTTGATGCTTTGCCCTAAAAAGGAAACCTGACCCCTAATGCGGGCCCCTTGAATTTCATGTCGTCGAGAGTATCGCCGTCGTCGGTGTCCCAATGGACTTCGCGGTAACCCGCAACCACTTCAAGTTTCTTAAATCTATATCCGATTCCGGGCCATGCCTGCCAAGTCAGCTTACTGTCCCCTACTCCAACATCGGCGTAGCAGTAGACATACCACCTGTCATTGAGCGCGGCTATCGCTTGGCCACCAACGATGCCGTCCAGGACTGTCTCCGACTCCGAGGCCTCGATTATTCCCATCGCGGTATCCACATCGATATCGATATCTATCTTGGCGTAACGCCCACCCGCCAGCAGATCGAGGTTGGTCCTGTCATCGCCAAGGACACGATAGGCGACCGCGAAAGTAGAAACGAAGACAGTCTGCTTAAGATCAAGATTAAACTCTGCCGGCTGCCCAATGACATTTGCGGTGGAACTGGTTTCATCGTGGATTCGCAGGTACTGAAGGTCCGCGAGCAAAATCCACCTGCCTTTTTGGGCCGCTACGATGCCCATGATTCCGCCATCGAGCGAGTCCAGGGCGTCGGAGAACGAAATATCAATCTTGTCGCCCGCTACGGATGTCGCTTCAATCCCGGAAAACCAAAGATAAGCCGAGCCGCCCATTTTCCAGCGGTCCGGGCCGGCGTCGGTTTCGGCCATAACAGGCAAAGGTGTCGCCAGGCAGCAGCACAAAATAAGCGCCACAATGGGAGTCAAGCGTTGTTGATAGAAATTCATGGGCAATCGCTTCCGATTATTGAACCGCTTTAGCACTCGGGAACGTCCAGGTGCCCTTCAGTATCTCCGGTCCCGGCCGATACATTCTCACGATGTAATTCCAACCCGGCACGATCGGCAGGAAGTTGTCCGCCTCAGGGTCGCCGCCGAAGTGAATCGTGACACTGCCGTCTTTGGCCTTCTTGGCGGTGACGTTATTGAACGAGTAGGCGTTGTACTCGTTGACCGGCATATAGCCCTTGTCGTCGTAGAGCGTCACGGACCAGAAGCCATACACCGGCACGTCCGTCACGGTGAGCGTGTAAGGAGTCTTGCCATCGTTCTTTTCGGGGACCGCGTTCGCATAGGTGGCAGCCTCCGCGGGCAACCCGCCCCAGCCAAGTGCCGCGCCCAGCAACCAGTAGACCGGATCCAGCTCCTCTTTCTTGCCAAACATCTTGGATGAGTCCGTGGCAGTGGCGGCAA
>JAOUCL010000416.1 GCA_029859805.1 Rhodospirillales bacterium
ATCCATGGGGACGCCTAGAGGCCTGGGCGCGCGCGGCTCGGGTCGGGAAGAAAGAAGCGCCCCCGAAGGGGCGCCCGAGCCGACCGGCCCGCTATTTCTTCTTCACGCCCTTCTCGTCGTAATAGCGCTGGGCCCCCGGATGGACCGGTATGGCCGCGCCGCGCAAGGCGTTGTCCAGGCTGACCGAGTTCCAGATCTTCTTGACCTTCACGAACTCCCCGTGGTTGTCCCAGAGCGCCTTGGCCATGTTGTAGGCCACGTCGTCGGGGACGTCCTTGTTGATGACCAGCACGGTCACCACGCCGAGCGTCGCGACGTCTTCGGTCATGCCCTTATACGCGTCCTTCGGGATCACCGTGCTTAGATAGCCCGGGTTCTCCTTGACGATCTCGCCCATGACCGCGGGCTCGATCCCGATGAAGCGGATCCCGGGGTTGAAGTCGAGGTCGATGAACGACGCCTGCGGCACGCTGGTCAGGGCGATGAACACGTCCAGATGGCCGTCCTTCATCAGCGACACGGAATCCGTATAGCCGACGTGGTGAATCGTCCCGCCGTTCTGCTTGACCTGGTCGAAGGTCAGGCCGTAGTGCCGGAACACGACCTCGGCCGCGGCATAGCCCGAATAGGTCAGCTTGCCGGGGCTGAGGCTCTTGTCCTTCATGTCGGCGTAGCTCTTGATCGGCGAGTTTGCCGGCACCGCGGTCTGGAACGCGGCCGGGTAGAGGGTCGCGAAATGGCGCACGTTGGGCTGCGCCGCCGCGAACTTGCCCTGGCCGGCCAGGCCGTTGTAGGCCGTGTGCCCGTAGCTCCAGCCGAGCTCGGCATTGCCCGCGTTGACGTCCTTCACGTTGCCGACGCCGCCGCCGGGCCCGTTGGACGTGGCGATGCCCGGAACCTCCTTGCCCAAGACCTCGGCGATCTTGGCGCCGAGCGGGTACCAGCTGCCGCCCGCGGGCCCCGAGACCATGCGCACGAAGGTCTCGGCGCCGGCCCCAGTACTGACCAGCAGGAGTGGGCTGACCAGCAGGAGCGGAACGAGGGCAACCAGAATGCTTGCTAACCGTCTCATAGGCCTCCTCCCTTTGATTGTCTCTGTCTCCCTTGACCCGATGGGCCGCCGGGACTCTAGCACAGGCAAAGCGTTGCCGCCACGGATGGCGGCGGGACGGTGGCGGGTCGGATTGAAATCCTTACGAAACAAAGCCCGGAACGTGCGTTTTCTGGCAGGGTCCTTCTGCTTCGCCCTTGGCTGCGAACCATCCTCGGTCGGCGCCGCGACGGGCAAAGATGACCCTAATACCAAAGGTCACTGATAATGACTCATTTCATGGGAGCGGATCGGGCAAGCGCCGCAACGCCACCCAAGTCCTGAATTTGGCTGCCCCGATACGCCCCACCCGAAGGGCCGGGCGCTTTTGGCCGCCAGCCGCGTTGCGCACTGCCCTGCCTGCGCGAAGCCGGAGCTTCGCCCTGCGGCCCATAGCCTTCGGGCGACGGGTCGTTCGGCGAAGGCAGGTTGTTGTACGCGCACAACGGCACAGCACGCGCCTTGCTGGCGGCCAAAATCGCCTCGGTGAAATGCGTCATTATCAGTGACCTTTGGTATAAGCCGCCATCAAGGCAGATGAGGTGAAACCTAGGCTTGTCAGCAAGATGCCAGCCAAAACCGCTAGCTACAGGACGGTGATCTGACTGAAAGCAGCTCGGCGAGGTATGAACCGATTGCCAGGGAGGAGGTCAAGCCCGGGCTCTCGATACCGTAGAGGCCGACAAAATTCGGCAGGCCGTGCGTCTCTGGCCCGTGAATTGCGAAGTCGGCGGCCGGCTCCTCCTTACGGTATATTTTCGGGCGGATGCCCGTGTAGTCAGGCGCTAGGGCACCCGCCGGGAGGCTCGGCCAATAGCGCCTCGCCTCTCGGCTGAAGGTAGCTAGACGCGCACCGTCCGAGTCATCGAAGGCATAGTCAATCGACTCAACCCACTCCAAGTCGGGGCCGAGTTTTGCCTTGCCGCCGCAGTCGAATGTCAGGTGCAGGCCAAGCCAAGCGCCTTCGGGCAAGGGATAGATTAGGTGACGGAATGGTACGGGGCCAGTGACTTGGTAGTAGTGTCCCTTGGCCGGATAGGTCTGGGGAGGTCTGTAGTCTCCTTCAAGGTGCAGATAGGCACCAATTTCGCTTGCTCCGAGGCCGGCAGCGTTGACCAGTCGATCGCAAGTGATATGGCCGGCCGCCCCGTCGCTCTCGATAGCAAGCTCAAAACCGCTGCCAGACCGCGGTGTCGCACCCGTCACCCGGGTGTTCAAAACGATCTGACCGGCCTTGCTCGTAATGTGGCCTTCAAGAGCTTGCATAAAGCCATGGCTGTCAACCACACCTGTCGATGGCGACAGCAGGGCGGCCTCGCAGGCGAGGGCGGGCTCCAAGGAGCGCGCCTCGGCACCGCTCAACAGCACCGGGTCACGGATACCGTTGGCCTTTGCGTTCTCGGCCAGCGCCTCTAGCTTGGGCACCTCGCTCTCTTGGGTCGCCACCACCAGCTTTCCGCAACGATTGGCGATGACGCCGTTCTCGCGACAGAATTGATAGAGCGCCTTTCTCCCTTCCACACAGAACCGCGCCTTAAGGCTACCCGGCGGATAGTAAAGCCCAGCGTGGATGACCTCGCTGTTACGCGCCGAGATCTCCGAGCCAACAAGCGCCGCCTGCTCTAAGACCAGGACTTCCTGGCCAGCTTCGGCCAACGCACGGCCCGCCGCTAAACCGATGACCCCGGCGCCGATAACGATAGTTTCGATGTCACTGCTCATAGCTGCTCAGAAACTGCCCCGCCAGGGACCACGAGCCAACAGGCTTGCGAAGCTCTTCAAACATCCGAGATTTCCAGGTTACCACACCCAACACTGCGAGAAAGCTTGGCGGCCCGATTCTAATGCCGTTGACGGCTCCCATCCAAGGGCATCGAAATGTGCCACATTGCGATTGCTGTCGAGGGTTGGCTCGAGTCCGGATTTCGCTAGGAAGAGCCTATCTGAGATGCCGCCAGCCGCGACAGCAAGCCTCCCGATAGCTGAAGCACGAGCCTGAAGGTCAGCGTTCGACGGGTTCCTTCTGCTCGACCCCCGGCTGCTCGACCCCCGGCAGCCGACCCGTCCCGGGTCGAGTGGGCAGGGCCGGAGGCGACCCACAGCGGCCCTTTGGCTCGGATTCGAAGTAGGGAGTCCCCATCACCCGGTATGTGGTTCAGTATGTCCGAGGCTTCTACCGGAGATGAACATGGTCGAGGAGCGCGTCAGACATGCTTTTCCTGAACTCCCCAGGTTCAGATTTCATCCATCATTTCAGCAAGTCTTAGATAACCTTTTAAGATGT
>JAOUCL010000155.1 GCA_029859805.1 Rhodospirillales bacterium
ATACGGTGTTTCTGCCGAAGAGCGAGTTTCCGATGCGCGCGGGCCTGCCCAAGCGCGAGCCGGAGATCCTGGCGCGCTGGCAGGAGATGAGGCTCTTCGACCGCCTGCGCGAGACCGCGCGGGGCCGCGAGAAGTTCATCCTGCACGACGGTCCGCCCTACGCCAACGGCCACCTGCACATGGGCCACGCGCTCAACAAGATCCTCAAGGACGTGATCAACCGCTCCCAGCAGATGCTGGGCAAAGACGCCCACTACGTGCCGGGTTGGGACTGCCACGGCCTGCCGATCGAGTGGAAGATCGAGGAGGGCTACCGCGAGCGCGGTCAGGACAAGGATTCGGTGCCGGTGGTCGAGTTCCGGCGCGAATGCCGCGAGTTCGCCAAGAAGTGGGTCGGCGAACAGACCAAGGAGTTCCGGCGCCTCGGTGTCGAGGGCGACTTCCGCCGGCCCTACACCACCATGTCCTTCGACGCCGAGGCGCAAATCGCGCGCGAGATCGGCAAGTTCCTGATGAACGGCGGACTCTATCGCGGCTCCAAGCCGGTGCTGTGGTCGGTGGTCGAGAAGACCGCGCTCGCCGACGCCGAGGTCGAGTACCACATGCACACCTCGACCATGATCTGGGTGCGCTTCCCGGTGATCGCGGCGTCCCGGCCCGAGCTCAAGGGCGCCTCGGTCGTCATCTGGACCACGACGCCCTGGACCATCCCGGGCAACCGGGCGGTCGCCTTCGACCGGGCCTCGGCCTATGGGGTCTGGCAGGTCGAGACGGTGACGGAGACGAGCGCGGCCGCGGCCGGCGAGAAGCTGGTGGTCGCCGACGAGCTGGCCGAATCCCTGCGCCAGGCCGTCGGTATCGAGGCATGGCAACGCCTCGGAGCGGCCGAGGGTCTCGCCGATACGGTGCTTGCCCATCCCTTCCGCGGCCGGGGTTACGACTTTCCCGTGCCGATCCTGCCGGCCGGCTTCGTCACCATGGACCAGGGCACCGGCTTCGTGCACATCGCGCCGGGCCACGGCGCCGACGACTTCGAGCTCGGCCTCGAACACGGTCTGCCCATGCCCATGACTGTCGACGGCGACGGCCGATTTACCGCCGAGGCGCCGGGCTTCACCGGAAAGACGATCTATACCGCCGAGGGCAAGCACGGCGACGCCAACCCCGCCGTGATCGAAGCGCTGGAGGCCGACGGCGCGCTGCTCGCCAGCGGCCGCCTCAAGCATGAGTATCCGCATTCCTGGCGCTCCAAGGCGCCGCTCATCTTCCGCAACACGGCGCAGTGGTTCATCTCCATGGAGACCAACGACCTGCGGAAGAAGGCGCTCGAGGCGATCGAGGCGACCCGCTTCGTGCCCGCCGCCGGCAAGGTGCGGCTGCGCTCCATGATCGCGCAGCGGCCCGACTGGTGCGTGTCGCGCCAACGCGCCTGGGGCGTGCCTATCCCGGTCTTCGTGCACAAACAGAGCGGCGAGCCGCTACGCGACCAGGCAGTCATCGACCGCGTCGCCGATGCCTTCGAGGCCGAGGGCGCCGATGCCTGGTACCTGAGCGATCCGCAACGCTTCCTGGGCAACGACTACAGCGCCGACGACTACGAGCAGGTCACCGACATCATCGAGGTCTGGTTCGAATCCGGTTCGACCCACGCCTTCGTGCTCGAGGCGCGGCCCGAGCTCGCCTGGCCGGCCTCGCTCTACCTTGAAGGCTCGGACCAGCATCGCGGCTGGTTCCATTCCTCGTTGCTGGAGGCCTGCGGCACCCGCGGGCGCGCGCCTTACGAGGCGGTGCTCACCCACGGCTTTATGCTCGACGAGCAGGGCCGCACCATGTCCAAGTCCCAGGGCATAGGCATGTCGCCCCAGGATATCGTCTCGGAGAGTGGCGCCGACATCATCCGGCTCTGGGTCGTCGCCTCGGATTACACGACTGACCTGCGCTTCGGTCCCGAGATCCTGCGCCATCAGACCGACGCCTACCGCCGCCTGCGCAACACCCTGCGCTACCTGATCGGCAACCTGGCCGGCTTCGACGAAGCGGAGCGCGTGGCCGTCGAGCAGATGCCGGAGCTCGAGCGTTGGGTGCTGCACCGGCTCTGGGAACTGGACGAGATCGTGCGCAGGGACTGCGACGACTTCGATTTTCACGACATTTATCAGGCGCTGCATACCTTCTGCGCCGTCGACCTCTCGGCCTTCTACTTCGACATCCGCAAGGATTCGCTCTACTGCGACCGCCCCGACTCGGCCGGGCGCAGGGCCTGCCGCACGGTGCTCGACCACGTGTTCTCCTGCCTGACAGCCTGGCTCGCGCCGATCCTCTGCTTCACCGCCGAGGAGGCCTGGTGGGCGCGCGGCGGCGGGCCGGAGGAGAGCGTGCACCTGCGGCTCTTCCCCGAGGTGCCGGCCGCGTGGCGCGATCCTGCGTTGGCCGAAAAGTGGGCCAAAGTCCGGGAGGTGCGCCGCGTGGTGACCGGCGCGCTGGAGATCGAGCGCGCCGAGAAGCGCATCGGCTCGTCGCTCCAGGCCCACCCGCTGGTGCACGTCGGGTCGCCGGAGCTGCGCGAGTCGATCGATGGCCTGGACCTGGCCGACATCGCGATCACATCGGACCTGACCCTGTCGGACGATGCCCCGCCGGCCGAGGCCTTCACCGTGGAGGAGGTGCCGGGCGTGGCGGTCGTGGTCGGGCCGGCCGGCGGCGAGAAATGCCAGCGCTGCTGGAAGGTGCTGCCGGAAGTCGGCGGCCATGACGACGTTCCGGAGACCTGCGATCGCTGCGCCGACGCGGTGCGGCATCTGGCTGGGCCGGGGCGATAGGTCGGGCGCCATGGAGCGGATCCGGACACAACTCGCCCTGGGCCTGGCGGCCGCGGTCCTGCTGCTCGACCAGTTCACCAAGTGGCTGATCGTCGCGGTGGTCATGCAACCTCCACGAGTAGTCGAGGTTACCGGCTTCTTCAACCTCGTTCTGACCCACAACACAGGCATCAGCCTGGGCATGTGGTCGGGAGCGTCGCCCTGGAAGCCGTGGGTGCTGAGCGGTCTGGCGCTGGCCATCGTGGCCGGTTTGCTGGTCTGGCTGCGGCGCCAGGTCCGCACGCTGCCGGCCGTGGCCATCGGGCTGGTCGTCGGCGGGGCGATCGGCAACGTGATCGACCGGTGGCACGCCCCCGGCGTGATCGACTTTCTCGACTTCCACGCCTTCGGCTGGCACTGGTGGGCCTTCAACGTCGCGGACGGCGCGATTACGGTGGGCGTCGTCCTGCTGGTATTCGATGGCTTGTTCCTGGACCGCGAGGAGAGTACATAAAGCAACGAAATGCATGAACCGGAGAGAACGAGACGCGTAATGAAAGCCGATCGGCCACTAGGGATGGCGGCGGTAGGCTTGCTTGTGGCGCTTACCGCCTGCGAAGGCGTAAAGGAGCAGTTCGGGCTGGGCAAGCAGGCGCCGGACGAGTTTCGGGTCGAGGCGCGCGCGCCCTTGAGCATGCCGCCGGACTTCAACCTCCGTCCGCCGGCGCAGGGCGCCGCACGGCCCCAGGAAGGCACCACCCAGGAGCAGGCGCGCCGCGCCGTCTTCAAGGCCGACAAACCCGCGGACGGACCGGCCAACGGCACGTTCTCGGGGGCTGCACGCTCGCCGAGCGAGCGGGCGCTCCTGGCGGCCGCCGGAGCGGAGAAGGCCGATCCCAACATCCGCGCGATCGTCGATAGCGAAACCGGACTGCTGAACGAGCAGGACGAAGGGTTCCTGGACTTCCTCGTGTTCTGGCGGGACCCCGAACCGTCCGGCACGGTGGTCGATGCCGAGAAGGAGACCCGGCGGCTGCGCGAGAACGCCGCGCTCGGCAGGGACGTCACCGCGGGCGAGACGCCGACCATCGAACGCCGGAAGAAGGCCCTCTTCGAAGACCTGTTCTGAGCGGCCGGGAACCCGGCGGCGGGATTCCGGCGGCATTCAGGCGGTTGTGCGCGGGGTCATCAGCGCCATATAGACACGGGAAGACGCGCGCCTCGGCGCGCGGCACCCGCCGTGACCCACGACCTATGGAGGCCCAATGCGCGCCGCCGCCCCGATGCACCGCCTGGCCCTGCCGATCCGGGCAGGCGTCTTGACCCTCGTCCTGCTGGCCCTCTTCGCGGGCAGGCCGCAGGCGAAGGTCTTCGAGCCCGAAACCTTTACCCTGGACAACGGCCTGCAGGTGGTGGTGATCGCCAACCGGCGGGCGCCGATCGTCACCCACATGGTCTACTACCGGGTCGGGGCCGCCGACGAGACGCCCGGCGAGTCGGGCCTCGCCCATTTCCTCGAGCACCTCATGTTCAAGGGCACCGAGGCGCTGGGGCCCGGCGAGTTCTCCGAGATCATCGCGGCCAACGGCGGCACCGAAAACGCGTTCACCAGCTCGGACTACACCGGCTACTATCAGACCGTGGCGCGCGACCGCCTCGAGATCGTCATGAAGCACGAGGCCGACCGCATGGTGAACCTGCGGCTGAGCGACGAGCTGGTCGATCCCGAGCGCGAGGTGGTCCTGGAGGAACGGCGCAGCCGGATCGGCAACGAGCCGGGCAGCCAGCTCTGGGAGATGATCGGCGCGACGATGTTCCTGAACCATCCCTACCGCCGGCCGGTGATCGGCTGGGAGCACGAGATCCGACGGCTGAGCACCGAGGGGGCGTTGGCCTTTTACCGCCGCTGGTACGCCCCCAACAACGCGATCCTGATCGTCGCCGGCGACGTGAGCGCCGCAGAGGTCAAGCCGCTGGCCGAAAGGTACTACGGCGTCATCCCGCGGGACGAGGTGCCCGAGCGCAACCGCGTCGAGGAGCCGCCGCAGCACGCGGCGCGCAGCGTCACCCTGGAAAGCGAGCAGGTCCGCCAGCCGTCCTTCTCGATCAGCTACCTGGCGCCCAGCTACAACAAGGACGCGGGCCGCCACGCCTATGCCCTGCAAGTGCTCGACGACATCATGGGCGGCGGTGCGACCAGCCGGCTGTATCGTGCCCTGATCGTCGAGCAGGGCTTGGCCGCCAGCGCCGGCACCCACTACGACGCCAGCAGCCTGGACCTGACGACCTTCGTGTTCCGCGCCTCGCCGCGGATCGGCATCGAGGTCGACGCGTTGGAAGCCGCGCTGCGCGCCGAGATCGCCCGGGTGCTCAGCGAGGGAGTCAGCGAGGCGGAGGTCACAGCCTCCAAGCGCCGTCTAAAGGCCCTGGCGGTCTATGCCCGCGACAGCCTGAGCACCGGGGCGCGGGTCATCGGCGCGGCGCTGACCACCGGACAGAGCGTCGAGGACGTCGAGGCCTGGCCCGAGCGAATCGACGCCGTCACCGCCGCCCAGGTCAACGAGGCCGCCAAGGCGCTCGTGCGCGACACCCACTCGGTGACCGCCTACCTGCTGCCCAAGCCGACCACCTGAACGGACCGTAAGCCATGACCCTGCGCGCGTATCTGACCGCCGTCATCCTGATTCTGCTCGCGAGCCTGCCGGCCCGTGCCGTCGAGGTCCAGCGGGTGATCAGCCCGGGCGGCATCGAGGCCTGGCTGGTCGAAGACCACGGCAACCCGATCATCTCGCTCGATCTGGCCTTCCGCGGCGGCGCCGCACTCGACCCCGAGGGCAAGGAGGGCCTGGCCAACCTGGTCTCCGGCCTGCTCGACGAGGGCGCCGGCGCGCTCGACTCCCAGGCCTTCCAGGCGCTTCTCTCCGACCTCTCGATCCAGCTCTCGTTCGACGCTGGCCGCGACACCTTCGGCGGCAGCCTGCGCACCCTGACCGAGAACCGCGACACGGCCTTCGACCTGCTGCGCCTGGCGCTCGGCCAGCCGCGCTTCGACGCCGAGCCGGTGGAGCGCATCCGCGCGCAGATCCTGGCCGGCGTGCGCCGCAACGCCGAGGACCCGGACCGGATCGCCGGTCGCACCCTGAGGCGGCTGTTCTTTCCCGGGCACCCCTACGGCCGCCCGGTCGACGGCACGCCCGAGAGCATCGCCGCACTCACCGCGGACGACCTGCGGCGTTTCGTCGCCCGGCGCCTGGGCCGCGACACCCTCAAGGTCGCGGTGGTGGGCGACGTCACGGCGGCGCAGTTGGCGCCGTTGCTCGACAAGACCTTTCTCGCCCTGCCCGCGGCCGCCGCGCCGGCCCGGGTCGCCGATACCGAGCCGCAGGGCGGCGGCGAGGTGGTGGTGGTGCGCAAGGACATCCCGCAGAGCGTCGTGGCCCTCGGCCACGCCGGCCTGATGCGGGACGACCCGGATTTCTACGCCGCCTATGTCGTGAACTACATCCTGGGCGGCGGCGGCTTCGCCTCGCGCCTCTACGAGGAGGTGCGCGAGAAGCGCGGCCTGGCCTATTCGGTCCACGCCTACCTCTACCCGCAGGACCACGCGGCCATGCTGATCGGCGGCGTGGCGACCGCGAACGGCCGGGTCGGCCAGTCGCTCGAGCTGATCCGCCGGGAATGGGCGCGCATGGCCGAGAGCGGTCCCACCGCCGAAGAGCTGGCGTCGGCCAAGACCTTCCTCACCGGCTCCTACCCCCTGCGCCAGAGCAGCTCGGGCCGAATCGCCGGCATGCTGCTCGGCATCCAGCTCGAGGACCTGGGCATCGACTACATCAACCGCCGCAACGACTATATCGAGGCGGTGACCCTGAAGGACGCGCGGCGGGTCGCCCGGCAGCTCTATCGCGAGGACCAGCTGACCGTCGTCGTGGTCGGCCAGCCGGACGGCATCAAGGCGACCCGGGAGGCGCCCGACGGTGACAGCTGACGGCCCGCCCCGCCGGGCTCCGATTTCAAGCCGGAATGAGCCGTCCCGAATGGTTATTGGAGATGCCGTGAGCGACCGGAGTCGTCACGAAGGTTGAGCGTCTCGATGAAACACTCAGACGACTATATCCAGGCAGCGGAAGTTATCGGAAATTTGCCTCCATTCTACAGAGTTGCGGAGGCAATCCGGGGCTGCGGCGTGGATTTCGACTCTGACGGTGACTCCTCGACTCCGGAAGATACAAACTGGCGTGAACTCACCCTCACGCAAAAGTCTTGCAGGGGTGTGATCGTGGACGGCAACCACAGTTACGTCGAAGGTATGGTGTTTGGAACGCCGCCAGACACGTTGAGAATGGCTTGAAGGAACCAACCCGCGCCCGATCGTGCCATGGGACCAAGTGGAGTTGGACCCAGTTGATTGAGAGGCTTAGGCCCGCATTCTGGGCCTGCTCAGCGCGCCGTTCTTCTTTCTTCTTTCTCGTCCAACGCTATCGCCATGGAAGCCGACCGCGACGCCCTGTTCTTCGATCGGACGTTCGTGCTCCGCCACCTGCGCATTGCTGTCCCTAGTCATCGTCAAAGCTCTGTGTTGTGATTTTTCCCACATTGCCAGTTGGCGGTAAGTGCTCGTATGCGCGTAAGCGTAGAAAAAATAATTGGCTCTGGAATTGACCCGGTTTCGTGGAGGGTTGCGGATTTGGGCAAACGTGGGGGTGGGTGGTTCCTTTCGTAGTTGATGGGTGACGGGCAGCCGATGGACGAATGCCGCCGGCGCGGATTGTACCATCCCTCGATGAACTCGAAGACGGCCATGCGGGCCTCGCTGTGGCTGGCAAACCGTCGGTGATCGATGATCTCGCTTTCGAGGGTGGTGAAGAAGCTCTCACACAGCGCATTGTCGTAGCAGTCGCCGACCGAGCCCATGGACGGGCCTACGCCGGCAATTCGCGGGAATCTTGTCCAGCTCGGGAGGGCCAAGCTTCCAAGCGACTGCTACGCCGTAGCGACCCCGACGGATGAAGCTGCGTAGGTGAAACAGAAGCGAGTCGAAAGGACGAGGATCTCATGGCAAATTCAGACGCACCAGACAATCCCTTCGAGGATATCCCGAGGCCGCCGGACGAGGCCGGCCAGATCGATGAAATCGCCGATCTCACGGAGCAGTTGCTGGACATGCGTTATCCGGCCCCGGCGCGGGTTCTGCGCGGCGTTCATCCCAAGTCCCACGGCTGCGTCAGCGCCTTTTTCGAAGTTCGCCAGGACATCGCCGAGGATCTCAGGGTCGGCCTCTTCGCCAAGCCCGGCAAGCGCTACCGCGCCTGGATCCGCTTTTCCAACGCGGCGGTCCGCGTCGAGCACGACCTCAAGGACGGCAAGCACGGCAGTCGGGGCATGGCCGTCAAGGTCCTGGACGTCAAGGGCGAGGTCCTGCTCGAAGACGGCGGCAAACGCAATCAAGATTTCCTGATGATCAACCAGCCGGCCTTCGCTTTCGCCAACGCGGAGGACTACCTGCGGCTGACCAAAACCATCCGGGAAAACAACGACGACGCGACGCGGTTCTTCGCGCCCCTCAAGGTCGAGGTCCCCGGTGTCTCCGACGAACAGAAGGCGCGGATCTTGCGAACGTTCAAGCTGGTCCAGCAGCTCCAGTCCGTGCCTGTCGCCAATCCGCTCGAGGTCCGCTACTTCGGCGCGGCGCCCTTCCTGTTCGGCGCCGACCGGGTGATGAGATTCTCCGCGGAACCCTGCGATGGCGAAAAACCGCAGGTGCTCCCCGAGACCCCTTCGGAAGACTATCTGCGCGAAGCGCTGATAGAGACCCTGCAGCAAAAGCAGGACATCTGTTTCGACTTCAAGGTCCAGGTACGCGGCAAGAGCGAGGACCTCGATATCGAGGACGCCTCGACGGTTTGGGACGAGGCGGAGACACCCTATCTCGATGTCGCCAAGATCACGATCCCTGCGCCGCAAAAAAATATCGACGGCCCACAGCAGGTCGAACGCTGCGAGGCCCTGGCCTTCACGCCCTGGCATTCCTTGGCGGATCACCAGCCCCTGGGCAGCATCAACCGCCTGCGCAAGGCGGTCTATCTCGCCTCGGAGGCCCACCGCGCCGCCGGTGGGAAAGACCGGTAGCGGATGCGGGTTATGAACTTTCGCAAGGAGGGAACGATGCTTGGAAAACGGATTCTCGTCTGTGTCTCGCTCGGCGCGGCCCTGACCGCCTGCGCGCCGCAATTGCCGGAGAACACGCCCTTTACCGAGGCCCGGTGGCTTGAACAGAACTGGTCCCCCGACGCGCGATACTGGTTCCACCATACCACGCAGGGGACCTCGACCCTGCCGGTCCCCTATGACTGGTTCGTTGCCCTGGAACAGCCGCGCCTCTGGCTGTTCGGCGATCCGCCGATGTTGAAGGACAGCGCCTACTTGAGGCGCTTCGGCTTCATCCCCAGCCCCAGGTCCTTCGACCTGGATGCCGCGGCGCTCGGGACCTACGGTTACGGCCCGGAGGACAAGGCGGCCTATGCTGTCCGGGCCTTTGCTTACGACGAGGCGAAGTTCCCCGGCAATCCGGACGGCCTGCCGGTCGGTTTCGCGCGTCTGAAGGATGCCAGGGACCCGATCACCGATGGGAAACTGCCGGATCAGATCGGTTTTACCTGCGCCGCCTGTCATACCGGCCACCTGGAGTACCGCGGCGTCAGCCTGCGGATCGACGGCGCACCGGCGCTCACCGATCTCGAAAAGTTCCGCGAGTCGCTCAAGCTTGCCCTCGTCTACACGAAAGTCGTCCCCTTCCGGTTCGGGCGCTTCGCCGACCGGGTGCTCGGCCCGGGCCACACCCCGCAGCAGGAGGCGGCGCTCAAGAGTCAACTCGACGCGCTCATCGAGTTTGGGAAGTCCCGCAATGAGATCACCGATCCCGTGTTCGAGCGGAACGTGGAGGAAGGATTCGCCCGTCTCGATGCCTTGAACAGGATCGGCAACCAGGTGTTCTTCGATAACTTTCTCGTCCCGGGAGGCGACAAGCAGCTCGCGATCGCCAACCTCGCGCCGATAACGGCGCCGGTCAACTATCCGCATATCTGGGACACCTCCTGGTTCCTGTGGGTGCAGTACGACGCCTCGATCATGCAGCCCATGGTCCGCAACGCCGGCGAAGCCCTCGGCGTCAGGGCCGGGGTCAACCTGGTGAACGCCGGCGACACCCTCTACCGCTCCGCGGTCGAGGTGGGCGAGATCTTCGACCTGGAACAGCTCCTGGCCGGCGACGATCCCTTCAAGGGTGGCGGCAAGCCCGAGTTCAAGGGCCTTCGGGCGCCGAAGTGGCCGGGGGACCTGTTGGGGCCGATCGATGCCGGGAAGAGGGATCAAGGCCGTAAGCTCTACGTCGAGCATTGCCAGGAATGCCACCTGCCGGCGGTCAACGACCCCTCCGGGGCGTTCTGGGACGGCAAGCACTGGACGCCGCCGGACCGGGCGGGGCAAAGGTATCTCGAACTCACCGAAAAGCCGGTCGATCACATTGGCACCGATCCGGCCCAGGCGGCGGTCATGGTGCAGCGCCGGGTCAAGGTCCCGGCCCACCTCGAGATCAATCCGAACGAGCTCTGCGGTGACGAGGGCGGCAAGGTCGTCACCGAAACACTCTTCGCCTTGGCTTTGGGCGCGGTGGTCGAGAAGACCACGGAGAAATGGTATGATGAACACGAGGTCTCGCGGCGCGAGCGGGACCGCATGAACGGTCATCGGCCCAACTGCCTCCGGGCGAAGATGATCTACAAGGCCCGCCCCCTGGACGGGATCTGGGCGACCGCGCCTTATCTGCACAACGGCTCGGTGCCGAACCTATGGGCGCTTCTGTCGCCGGTCGACGAACGCCCCGAGACGTTCTGCCTTGGCAGCCGCCTCTTCGATCCGCAGAAGGTGGGCTACAGCACCGAATGCGTGTCGGGCGCCTTCGAGCTCGACACGACGAAGGACGGCAACCGCAATACGGGTCACGAGTTCAAGGACGGTCCGCTGGTCAAGGGGGTATTCGGCCCCGCCCTGAGCGACGAAGAGCGCATGGCCTTGATCGAGTATCTGAAGAGCCTTTGAGGCAGGGAAACTCGTAACGTCGTGTGCGTTTAGTGGCGGATGCCGGGGGAAGAGTGGAAGTGACCCCGAAGATCGGATAGGGCCTGAGCATAGCCAGGGACCCAAACCGCCGTTCATGTCCAGCGTGCGGATCGGGGCCGATGCCGCCGCTGGCGTACTTGGTTTCGTGTCGACGACCGGATCGCCTCGTACCGAAGGGCGGGCCAAATGTCGGCGCGGCTTCCGGCCGCGCTGCGACTCTGCTAGGGTCGCCCGGCAAGCCCCTGGACCCGAGTCTCCCATGCTCTACGAGCACCTGAGCGAAACCTGTCTGGCCGCGCGGATCGGCGAGGGCGGGCTGTCCGACGAGGCGCTGGGCCGCGCGCTCGAGGCGGCCGGCCCGTCGCTGGCGGGCCTCAGGGCGGCCCGGGAGGACGGCAGCCTGCCGCTGCTCGGCCTGCCCGGGCGGACGGACGATCTGGAGGCCTGCCGGCCCGTGGCCGCGGCCTACCGCGAGCGGTTTTCCGAGGTCGTGGTGCTTGGCACCGGCGGCTCCTCGCTCGGCGGCCAGGCGCTCGCGGCGCTGGCCAGCAGGGGCGATGGGAACGGCGGCGCAGCGGCCGGGGGGCCGCGCCTGCATTTCCTGGACAACGTCGACCCGCAGACCTTCGGGGCACTCCTGGCCGGGCTGGACCTGGCGCGGACCGGCGTCCTCGCCGTCTCCAAGTCGGGCGGCACGGCGGAGACCCTGGCCCAGCTTTTCGCGCTCCTGCCGGCGCTGGAAGGGGCCGCGGGGGCCGGGGACCTGGCCGGGCGGG
>JAOUCL010000417.1 GCA_029859805.1 Rhodospirillales bacterium
AGCCAGCAACCCAAGGGCCGCGCCGACGCTGAACACGTCGATCTCGCGCAGGACGATGCCGCCGAGCGTCACCGAGCCCCACAGCGGCACGGCGGCGAAGGACTCGCCGTAGGGGCCGAAGATCAGCCGGAAGCCCTCCTCCATGCAGATGAACAGCCCGATCGAAGCGATCAGCGCGACGAAGGGCGGCTGATCGAGGATCGGCTCGTAGATCAGCTTGTAGACGGCCATGCCGAGCAGACCGACCAGCGTGACGGCGACGAGCATGGCGAGCGGCAGGCTGCCGGTGGCATTGGTCACCAGCACGCCCAGATAGCCGCCCAGGGCGAACAGGCCGGCGTGCGCGATGTGCAGGATGCGCAGCAGGCCGTAGACCAGCGTCAGGCCGACGGCGATCAGCGCGTAGATCGACCCGGTGATGATCCCCTGGATCAGGAGCTCGACGAAGAGCATCTCAGGCGGCCGCCGCTCGCGGGCTCATACAGAAGGGCAGGGGGCCGGGGCGCCGCACGCCCACGGCCCCCCCGGCATAGTCCCTGAACGCCGCGTCACTCGGCCGGCGGGGCCAGCAGCGCCGGGTCGTCGATCACCGAGTGCCGGTGCCATGCGCCCCCGCGCACCACCTGCACCTGCACCGCCTTGCGCACCTCGCCCAGCGCGTTGAACGAGATCTCGCCGGTCGAGGCGGCGAGCTTGGTCCTGGCGACGGCGTCGCGGATCGCCTTGGGGTCCTCGGTGCCGGCGGCCCTGAGGGCGGCGACCGCGACCTTCACCGCGGTGTGCGCCGAGGCCGCGACCATGTCGGTCTTGAAGCCGGCCCGCTTCTCGAAGGCGGCGATGAAGCCGCGCGCCTCGGGACTGTCGGAATCCCGGTCGAGCGAGGTCGTGATGATGATCCCTTCGGCGGCATCGCCGGCGATCTCGATGAACTTCTCGGAGTCGTAGCCTTCCTGGCCGATCACCGGTACGCCGACGCCGGCACCGCGCAGCTGCTTGACCAGCGGCCCGGCGGTGAAGAAGTAGCCCGAGGCGTAGATCGCCTCCGGATCGTCGGACTTGACCTTGGCGACCACCGGCCCGAACTGCCGGTCCTTGATCGAGTACTGGTACTCGCTGACCACCTCGATGCCGAAGTCACCGGCCGCCGCCTTGAAGCCGGCGGCCAGGGACTTGCCGAAGTCGTTCTGCAGGGTGATCAGGCTGACCCGCTTCTTGCCGAGGGTCTCGCCGATCAGCTTGGCGCCGGCCCGGCCCTGGACCTCGCCGACGAAGGAGGTGCGAAATACGTAGTCGCCGGCGCGGGTGATGTCCGGGTGCACCGCATAGGCGGAGATGTAGGGGATCCCCGCATTCTGGTACACGGTGGCCGCCGCGCGCGTGGCGCCGGAGTAGCTGCCCGAGATGCCGATCTTGACGCCGTCGCGGCCGATCAGCTTGTTGGCGATCGGCACCGCCTGGTCGGGCTTGGCCTGGTCGTCGTAGACCACCAATTCGATCTCGCGGCCGTCGATGCCGCCCGCGGCGTTGGCCTGGTCGACGGCCAGCTCGGCGCCGATCTTGGCCGAGTTGCCGTCGGCCGCCGCGAAGCCGGTGAGCGGCGCGTTGAAGCCGATCTTGACCGTCTCTCCGGCCGCCCAAGCCGAGTCGGCCACGAAAAGAGCAAGGGCCGTTGCGGCCCCGAGTGTCGTGAAAGAACGCCGATCCATCGCTTTGTGCCTCCCCTGTGCGGAACGTGATCTGCTTCGTGCAGATCCGACGGGATGCTAGCACAAAGACTCCCGGCGGCGAACCGGGCCCCGAGCGTTTTCGCCGTCACCCGAAGCTCGCGCAGACCTTGCCGAAATGCCCGCCCTCGGCGAAAGCCTTGATCGCCTCTCCCACCGCTTCGAAAGCGAACGTCCGTTCGTCGATCGCGGGCACGATCCGATGCTCTTCCATCTCCTGGGCCATGTCCTCGAACACCTCGCGGCTGCCGACCGTAACGCCCTGCAGCCGGACGTTCCGGGTCACGACCGGTCCCAGGTTCAAACTGCCGGCGCCGCCGGAGAGCACGCCGATCAGGCTGATCGTGCCGCTGGCGCGCACGGCCCGAATAGACTGCGCCAGCGTCCCGGCCCCGCCCACCTCGACGACGTGGTCGACGCCGGCGCCGGCCGTGAGCTCACGGACGCGCGCGGCCCATTCGGGCTGCTCCGCGTAGTTGACGAGGTGATTGGCCCCAAGCGCTTGCGCGCGCGCGAGCCTGTCCCCGCTCGACGAGGTGATGATGACCTCCGCGCCCCGCAGCTTTGCGAAGAGGAGCGCGAAGAGCGACACCCCGCCGGTGCCCAGAATCAACACGCTGTCGCCGCTCTTGACCTGACCCTGGGTCACGAGGGCGTTCCAGGCGGTCACGGCCGCGCAGGGGAGAGTGGCAGCCTGAACCGGCGTCATGTGCCGCGGCGCCCGCACAACCCCTTCCTCGCTTAGAACCATGAATTCCTGCAGGACGCCGTCGCGCGGCCCGCCGAGCATGCCCTCCCACAGCTCGTCGCGAAACGAGCCGCTCAGCCAGGTCTGCCCGAAGATCGGACAGACCAGATCTCCGGGCGCCACGCGGGAGACGCCCGAACCCACGGCGACGACCTCGCCGGCCCCGTCGGACAACGGCACCAGCGGCAAGGTTCCGCTGCGTCGCCCGTACCCGCGGTGCGCCATCACGAAGTCACGGTAGTTGAGCGAGGCCGCCCGCATGCGCAGCAGCACCTCGCCCGGTCCAGGCTCGGGATCGGGGCGCTCGGCCGGCTTGATGTTGTCCGGGCTCCAGTCGTCCCGAAGTTCCATGACCCTCATGCGTCGCCACCTTCGCTGACCTATCGCAGACGCATGATATCCTGGAAACGAGAAGTGGCGATACGTCCAGAGGCAGGGCCCCCATGTAGACCACCGCGCGCGTGACGGCTCACCCGAGCAGCCCGTAGCGAACCAAGTGAGTCTCGGCGAGGAGGCCGCGCCTACTGCACCTCCCAGACGAGGGGCACACCGCCCAGCGCGCCCACGGCGTCCTTGACGAAGCCGTCAATCCGCCAGACGACGGTCTGGCCGTTGCCGGTGTTTCGCCAGATGATGTCGGACTGGCGGTCGCCGTCGCCGTCGCCCACGCCGTCCACACGCCACACCGGAGGCGCCGCGCCGAGCGGGAACGCGGCTTCCTTGACGAGGCCGTTCATCTTCCAGATCACGGTGCTGCCGGTCGCCGTGTTGCGCCAGAGGATGTCCGAACGGGCGTCGCTGTTGAACGTGCCCAGGCCCGCGACCTGCCAGTCCAGGGGCGCCCCGCCGATCCCGCCCATCGCAAGCTTCGAGAAGCCGTCCATCAGCCAGA
>JAOUCL010000156.1 GCA_029859805.1 Rhodospirillales bacterium
TCCAGCTACCTGTCGCGGCCCGACTGCGAGCGCTTGCTGATGGTCGGCACCGGGGCCCTGGCGCCGCACCTGATCATGGCCCACGCATCGGTCCGGCCGATCTGCAACGTGCTGGTCTGGGGCCGCTCGCCGGAGAAGGCGGCCAAGCTGGCCAAACGCCTCGATCGCCGGGAGTTCCGGGTCGACTACACCGAGGACCTGCCGGCCGCCGCCCAGGGCGCCGACATCATCAGCTGCGCCACGCTCAGCCACGACCCCCTGGTCCTCGGCGAGTGGCTGCGCCCCGGCCAGCACCTGGACCTGGTCGGCGGCTTCAAGCCGGACATGCGCGAGACCGACGACGCCTCGATCCGGCGCGCCCGAGTCTTCGTCGACACCCGCGCAGGGGCCTGCACGGAGGCCGGCGACATCGTCCAGCCGGTCGAAAGCGGCGTGCTCGACCCGGACGACATCGCCGGCGACCTCTTCGAATTGACGCGCGGTGAACGCGCCGGCCGACGTTTCTACGACCAGATCACCCTGTTCAAGTCGGTCGGCACCGCGCTCGAGGACCTGGCGGCGGCCCGGCTCGCCGTGGAACGGGTTTAGGACTGGCCGTCCCGCGCCGCCGCGGCCGGCGTTATCCGGCGCTCAAGGCGCGCCGTGGTAACCGCACGGCAGGTCTCTGCTACAAGGTCGCGCGGCCCGGCCAACGGGCCTGGGGTGCTGGCATCGAGAAGGGGGAAGCACGATGACGCGGATCGGACGAGACACGGCGGCCGGAGCGGCCATGGCATTGGGCCTCGTTTTCTGGTCGTCGGCGGGCTGGGCCGACGAGGGGAGCGGCCTGAGCGGCGGCGATACGGCATGGATACTGACCGCAACCGCGCTGGTCCTGTTCATGACCCTGCCGGGGCTGGCGCTGTTCTACGGCGGCCTGGTCCGGGCCCAGGCGGTGCTCTCGGTGCTGATGCACTGCTTTACGATCTGCTGCGTGGCCTCGCTGCTGTGGCTGTTCGGCGTCTACAGCCTCGCCTTCGGCGACGGCGGCGCCCTCAATCCGGTGATCGGCGGGCTGGACAAGGCCTTTCTGGCCGGCGTCGGCGCGGACTCGCTCTCGGGCACGATCCCGGAAACGACCTTCTTCATGTTCCAGATGACCTTCGCGATCATTACGCCGGCGCTGATCGCCGGCGCCTATCCGGAGCGCGTCAACTTCCCCGTGGTGATCCTGTTCAGCGCCATCTGGCTGATCCTGGTCTATGCGCCGGCCGCCCACTGGGTGTGGGGTGGCGGCTGGCTCGCGGACCTGGGCGTCATGGACTTCGCCGGCGGCATTGTGGTTCACGTCACCGCCGGCGTCTCGGCGCTGGTCCTGGCCGTGGTGCTCGGCGGCCGCCGAGGCTTTCCCAGGGAGATCACGCCGCCTCACTCGCCAGGCATGACCATGACCGGCGCCGCCATGCTCTGGGTCGGCTGGTTCGGCTTCAACGCGGGCAGCGCGCTGGCCGCCGACGGCTCGGCGAGCATGGCCATGACGGTGACGCACGTCTCCGCCGCGGTCGGGGCGTTGTCCTGGGCGGTGACCGAGTGGGTCAAGTACGGCAAGCCGAGCCTGATCGGGACGGTCACCGGCATGGTCGCGGGCCTGGCCTCGATCACCCCCGCCTCGGGGTTCGTCGGCCCCGTGGGAGCACTCGTCATCGGCCTCGTCGGCGGCCTCTTGTGTTTCGCGGCCACGATGTACATCAAGCGGGTGGTCAAGATCGACGATTCGCTCGACGTCTTCGCGGTGCACGGGGTCGGAGGCGCGCTCGGCGCCATCCTGACCGCAGTGTTCGCGGCAACGAGCCTGGGCGGCATGGGCTTGGCAGAGGGAGGCACGATGGGCGGTCAAGTTCTCGTCCAATTGCTCGGCGTCGGCGTCGTCGCGGTCTGGTCGGGCGTCGTGACCTTCGCCATCGTCAAGATCATCGGTTTCGTCGTGGCGCTGCGGGTCAGCGAGGAAGACGAGATCGAGGGCCTGGACATCGTTGCCCACGGCGAGCGTGCCTACGAGCTCCAAACTCTTGCCCGGTAGCGGTACCGGGTCCAGGGCCGGGCCCTGGGCCGGGCCCTGGGCCGGACCGGGGGCGTGACCGCCGTCCCGCGCTCTGTTACAAGGTCGGGCCATGACGCCGGATGAGCCGAAGGACCGCATCTTTGTCGCGCTCGACACCCAGGATCTGATCCGGGCGGCCAATCTGGCGCGCGCCCTGGCAGGGCTGGTCGGCGGAGTCAAGCTGGGCAAAGAGTTCTTCACCGCCCAGGGCCCCGACGGCGTGCGCGCCGTGGCCGGCGGCGAGCGGCTGTTCCTCGATCTCAAGTTCCACGACATTCCCAACACGGTGGCCGGCGCGGTCCGCGCGGCGGTCCACATGCGCCCGGCCATCGTCAATGTCCACGCCTCGGGCGGCCGGGCCATGATGCAGGCGGCCGCCGAGGCCGCCCGCGAGGCCGCCGAGGACGCCGAGGTGCCGCGCCCGCTGGTCCTGGCCGTCACCGTGCTCACCAGCCTGGACGACGACGACCTGGCGGCCGTCGGCCAAGCGGGACCGGCCGGCGATCAGGTCCTCCGACTGGCGCGCCTGGCCCAGGAGAGCGGCCTGGACGGCGTGGTCTGCAGCCCGCGGGAGATCGCGGCCCTGCGGCGCGCGTGCGACCCCGCCTTCGTCCTCCTGGTTCCCGGCATCCGGCCCGACTGGGCGGCGAGGGGCGACCAGAAGCGGGTCATGACCCCGGCCGAGGCGCTGGCCGCGGGCGCCGACTACCTGGTGATCGGCCGGCCGATCACCGGCGCCGAGGACCCGGCTGCCGCGGCCCGGCGCATCGTCCACGAGCTCGCGGGATAAAGCGCGCCATGTCGATGGGACCGCCTCCGGCTCCCCTCAGCGACCTTCCGGTCGGCGCGTCGGTCTCCGCGGCCTATCGCAGCGTGTTCGGCCGGTTCGGTCACCTGATGCGGGCCGCCCTAGTGCCGTTCCTGCTTTCCCTGGTCATCCTGGTCCTGAGCCGGGCCGCGGGGGAAAGCCCTGTCCTGATCCAGGTGCTGGGGTTGCTCACGCTCGGGCCTTACACGATTTTCGCGGTGGCCTGGCATCGCGCCGTGTTGCTGGATGCACCACCGCCGGTGATTCCGGTTTGGGAGAAGCGGCATTGGCGCTTCCTCGGCTATCTGTTGATCATCACGGCGGTCAGCTACGGCGCGAGCTTTCTTTACCAGCCCGTCGTCGCCTCTGCCTTTCTGACGCCCGAGGGGCCGGCGACCACGAGCCTCGACATGCGCGCCGTCCTCGTCGCGCTCATCAGCCTAGTGCTGGTGATGTATCTTTTCTTGCGTATCAGCTTCGTGTTCCCGGCGGTCGCCGTGGACGAGCACTATGGATTCGCCTTGGCTTGGCGTCACAGCAAAGGCCAGGGTCTGCGCCTGTTCGGGGCCATGTTCACGACCATGATTCTGGCATATCTCGGCGTGATGATCGTCCTGCAAGTCCTGCTCACCCCGTTCACTGGGGCCCTGCACGAGTCCGAGGACACGGCTTTCCTGATGACGGCCGTAGAGACGCTTAATCTCGCGCTCAACTATATCCTCATAGCCCTCAGCCTCAGCCTGATCTCGGTCGCGTTCCGCACCTGCACCGGTTGGATTCCCGCCGCCCCTGGCCCGCCCGGCAGCCCCCTTGCCGGACTCCCCCCGAACGACAACGCCGGCACTTGACGCTGCCGGACCATCCGTGGTCCTTCCATGTCGAGGGAATGGTGCGAACAGGACGGGCCATGGCGGTCGAGGTGAAGATCTGCGGCATCAATACGGCCGAGGCTATGGCCGCCGCGATCGGCGGTGGCGCGGGTCTGGTCGGTCTGGTGTTCTACCCGCCCTCGCCGCGCTACCTGGGGCCGACCCAGGCCGCCGCGCTGGCGTCCCGCGTGCCGCCGGGCGTCGCCAGGGTCGGGCTGTTCGTCGACCCGGACGACGCGCTCTTGAGCACGGTCCTGGAACAGGTGCCGATCGAGCTCATCCAGCTCCATGGGTCCGAGGCGCCGGGCCGGGTGGCCGCGATCAGCGGGCAATTCGGCCGCCCGGTCATGAAGGCCATCAAGGTCGCCGAACCCGAGGACCTGGAAGCGGCAAGCCGCTACCTGGAGGTCGCCGACCGACTGTTGTTCGACGCCAAGCCGCCCAAGCACATGACCGACGCCTTGCCGGGCGGCAATGCGGTGACGTTCGACTGGCGGCTGCTGGCGGGGCGGACCTGGCGCCGTCCCTGGATGCTGTCCGGCGGACTGGACCCGGACAACCTGGCCGAGGCGGTCGAGATTTCCGGGGCGCGTGCGGTCGACGTATCCTCCGGTGTCGAGGACCGGCCCGGCCTCAAGGACCCCGCGAAGATCGCGGCGTTTCTGGAAACCGCGCGCGCACTCTGACCGAGCGATCCCGAGCCTGCGGCTCCCCGGCAGGCGACGGCAAATAGCCCTGGACACGACTCGAATTGGAGTGCGACAAGCAAACGGTTCAATGTGCTTCGGTGGGGTCCGCAGCTAAGCGTGGTTTGCCGTAATCTGGACGGGTCCGTTGTCGTAACGTTGCTGGCTCGAATGGTGCCGAGGCCGTCCAAGTGAACCTGTTCGGCAGGCTGAGCGAAAACATCCACGCCCTATCCGCGCGTATGCATAGCCGTGTGGTCCTGGAGGCCGCCATGGCCGCGGCGGCGCTGGTGGCGACGTCCGACGGCGAGGTTTCCTTTGCGAAACGAGCGACCCTCGACAAGGTCCTGGCCTCGCTGGATGCGCTCAAGGTCTTCGAGGTCCATGTGGCGATCGGCCTGTTCAACGGCTTCGCGGTCGCGATACGCGAGCACGAGGACGCCGGCAGGGGCCGGGCGCTGAGCTGCGTATCGGAGGCCGCCGGCGACCGTCAGGCCGCCGACCTCATCATGCGGATCGCCCGGGCGATCGGCCAGACCGGCAACGGCTTTTCGGTGCGGGAAGTGACCCGGATCACCGAGATATCCGCCGCCTTGGGCATCGCCTCTCCGGATCTCTGCGACGAGCGTCTCGCGGTCCCCAAGGGGCGCGGCAAGGCGCCGCACATCATCGCCCTGGGGAATGAGAAGGGCGGGACCGGGAAATCGACCGCCGCAATGCACCTGGCGGTCGCGCTGCTCAAGCTCGGCCGCAAGGTCGGCACCCTCGACTTCGACGGCCGGCAAGCAACGCTGTCGACCTTCCTCAGGAACCGCGCGGCCGCTGTCGCGGCGGGCAACCGGGACCTCCCGATGCCGCTGCACCGCCGCGTCGAGCGCTCCGCCCTGCGCGATCGCGGTCAGGCCGAATCCGAGGACCGGGCGCGAGTCCGCGAAGCCTTCGCCCAGCTTGCCGGCTGCGACTACGTGGTCATCGACACCCCGGGCAGCGAGTCCTACCTGTCCCGCATTGCCCATTTCAATTCCGACACGCTGATCACGCCGCTCAACGACAGCTTCCTCGACATCGACGTGCTGGCCAAGATCGACCGCAGCAAGCGCAGGGCGCTGGCGCCCAGCGAATACTGCAAGATGGTCTGGGACCTGAACACGCAGCGGCGATCGGACGGCGGCAAGGCGATCGACTGGATCGTCATGCGCAACCGCCTGGCGCACATTGACGCGCGCAACAACCGGGAGATCTCGGCCCTTCTGAATCAACTCTCCGAGCGCATGGGCTTCCGTCTCGAACCCGGGTTCAGCGAACGTGTTCCTATCGGGCCTATTTCGAAAGCGGCTTCACGCTGCTCGACCTGTCCGACGAGGGGGCGGAGCCCTGGAACAACAAGAGCCACGAGCACGCCCGGGAGGAAATCGGCGATCTCTTGACGGCTGTCGGCGTGACCGAAGAGCGCGGGCGGGCCGCCGAGAGAACCCCCAGGGCCGTCGGCTTGCACTGAACGGCGGGTAGATTGCGGGAGAGTTCTTGCGACGGCCGGGACCGAGGCCCGCCGGATGTTCATGCCGTTTCGGATTTCCCAGCACGCGCCTTATAACAACACGGCGCGAGAGCCGGTCGAATTCGCTGCTTATAGTGAAGATCCAGCCGCGGCGGTGACAGAGTGCCACGTCTCCCGCCCGCCGGATCCGCAGGCGATCGCCGCAAAGGAGCAAAGAGGAACTCACATGCGGCCATCGATCGAGAAGACCTTTGCAACCTGGGACAGGACGGAGCTGTTCTACCGGGCTTGGCCGACGGAGACACCCAGCGATCGGGCGATAATCTTGTTCCATCGGGGCCACGAGCACTCGGGGCGCTGGAAGGACGTGATCGACAAGCTCGAACTGCCGGGCTATTCGGTCTTTGCCTGGGACGCGCGCGGCCACGGCCGGTCGCCCGGTGAGCGCGGCTATGCAGAAAGCTTCGGATCGCTCGTCAAGGATGTCGACTCCTTCGTCCGGCATGTCGCGACGGAACACGGCTTCGCCTACGAGAATCTCGTCGTCATGGCGCACAGCGTCGGCAGCGTCCTGGTCAGCACCTGGGTGCACGATTATGCACCGCCGATCCGGGCGCTCGTTCTGGGCAGCCCCGCCTTGCGCGTCAGGCTCTACGTGCCCTTTGCCGTGCCAGGGCTGCGCCTGCTGCGGAAGATAAAGGGCAAGACCTTCATCAAGAGTTATGTGAAGGGCAAGCTGCTGACCCGCGACCCGGCGAAGGCGCGCTCCTACAACGAGGATCCGCTGATCACGCCGAACATCGCAGTGAATATTCTCTTGGGGCTACGCGACGCGGCCACGCGGCTGATCCAGGATTCGGCCGCCATCACGGTCCCGGTGCTGGTCCTGACCTCGGGCGGCGACTGGGTCGTAGAGCAGCCGCCCCAACGTCGCTTCTTCGAGGGGCTGTCGAGTCCGAGGAAGGAGATGCACGTCTTCCCGGGCTTCCTGCACGACACCTTCAACGAGATCGACAGCCACCTGCCGATCGGCAAGGCGCGCGACTTCATCGAGGACGTCTTCACCAACCCGCCGGAAGCGCCGGATCACATCAATGCCGATCGCACCGGCCATACCAAGAAAGAGTTCGATCGGCTGTGTCGGCCAGCCCCGGCGATGGCCGCCAGCGGCTTTGCGCTCATGCGCTTCTTCCTGTCGACGATCGGGCGCTTGAGCGAGGGCATCCGGGTCGGGTGGCGGAGCGGTTTCGATTCGGGGGCCATGCTGGACTACGTCTACCGCAACGAAGCGAAAGGGCTGACGCCGCTCGGCCGGTTGATCGACCGGCAATACCTGGACAGCCCGGGTTGGCGCGGCATCCGTCAACGCAAGCTCCACCTCGAGGCGATGCTGGAGCAAGCGATCGACCGTATCCGAAGCAATGGCGAGAGGGTGCATATCGTCGACATCGCGACGGGTCAGGGCCGTTACGTGCTGGATGCCCTCGCCCGGAAAGGCGGCCAAACGATCACGGCGCTGCTGCGCGATTTCAGCGACAACAACCTGCGCGCGGCAGCAGCGCTAGCGGCGGAAATGGGCCTGGGGGGCGTCGCGTTCGAACAGGCCGATGCCTTCGACCGAGAGTCGCTGGCCGGACTCACCCCCAAGCCCAACATCGGAATCGTCTCCGGTCTGTACGAATTGTTCCCCGACAACGAGCCTGTACGCGCCTCGCTCGCCGGTCTGGCGGAGGCGATGGTGCCCGGCGGATTCCTCGTCTACACAGGCCAGCCCTGGCATCCGCAGATCGAGTTCATTGCGCGGGTGCTGACCAGCCACCGCAGAGGCGAACCCTGGATCATGCGACGCCGGACGCAGGCAGAGATGGATGCATTGGCAGCCGAGGCCGGCTTCGAGAGGATAGCCATGGCGGTCGACGAGGACGGCATCTTCACTGTGTCGCTGGCGCGGAAGGTTTGAACCTTGGGTGCAGCAGCCACCCCTCGGCCGATAAAGGAAGCGTGTTTGTGGCTCTGCTTCCTCGGCCCGTTCTTTTTTCTGGTCTACGGCTTCGCCAACTGGGCAGCGGCGCAACGATCTTCGGTCGGCAGCTTCTTTTTCGACTGGGAGCGGGCCATCCCCGTGCTGCCCTGGATGGTTATTCCATATATGTCCATCGACCTGTTCTTCGCGGGCGCTCTCTTCGTCTGCGGCGACAGGGGGGAGCTCAGGACCCACGTCAAGCGCGTGGTCTTCGCCATCCTCGTTTCGGCGCTTGGGTTCCTCCTGTTCCCCCTCGCCTTTGCCTTCCCGCGGCCCGAGGTCGACGGGCTGCTGGGCGCGATCTTCGGCGTCCTGCACGGCTTGGACCAACCTTACAACCAGGCGCCGTCACTCCACATCAGCCTGCTGATCCTGCTGTGGGCCGTCTACGGCCGCCACGTGCGGGGATGGTTGGGCTGGGCAGCGCACATATGGTTTACGCTGACCGCCGCCTCGGTGCTGTTTACCTATCAGCACCACTTCATCGACATCCCGACCGGGGCGCTGGTCGGGGTCACGGCTCTCTACCTGTTTCCCGGCCGCCAGGCCGAAGCGCCCCTGGTGCCGTTCCGCCCTACGCGGGTGCATCGGACAATCGCCCTGCGCTATGCACTCCTCGCTGCCTTGCTGGCAGGGGGATCGGCGATTTGGCTTCCGTCAGCCCCAGCTTTGCTCTGGGGCGCGCTCGCCGTTGCCCTGGTTGCGCTGGGCTACATCTGGCTGGGGCCCTCGGTCTTCCGCAAGCACGACGGCCGTATGAGCGGTGCCGCGATGCTCCTAATGGCACCTTACCTCCTGGGGGCCGAGCTGTCCTTCCGGTGGTTTTGCCGCCGCGATGCCCCTTATAGCGAGGTGATGCCCGGTCTGCTCGTCGGCCGCAGGCTCAACCCGCACGAGGCATCCAGGGCGGTGGCTGCGCAGGGCATCGCGACGGTCGTCGATTTGACCGCCGAGTTCTCCGAGACCGAGGTATTCCGGGACCTGTGCTATCTCAATCTTCCGATTCTCGACCTGACGCCGCCGACGCCGGACGAGCTTTGCGTCGTCTGCCGGTTTATCGACGGCCGGATCGGCGCGGGCCCGGTCTATCTGCACTGCGCCCTCGGCTACTCCCGCAGCGCCATCGCCGCGGCTGCCTATCTGCTGTATGCCGGCTGCGCCGAGAGCGCCGAGCAGGCGGTTGAACTGCTGCGTCGTGCGCGGCCCAAGGTTGTCTTGACAGATGCGCACGTGGCGGCACTGCGCGCCGTCCTCCCGGGCGTCAGCGACGAGCCGTTCGGTGAATTGCAGCCCTGCGCCGCCCGCTGAGCCACCGGAGAACACCGTCGCCGCCGGCTCACTCCCAGTCCGGCAGCTTTCCTTCCTTGGCCAGGGAGCGGATGGCACCGTCGAGTCCGGCCATGAACTCCTGGCGTCCGCCGGGCCAAGCGAGCTTGGCACCGACGAAGATGTCGCAGAAGAACGGCACTAGAAGGGATTCCCCTTTGGGCAGGGCCTTGCCGAGGCCGTGCAGGAAGACGGGGATCACCGGTGTCTCAGGGTGACGTTCGGCCAGGTGCGCGACACCGGTCTTGAAGGTCGCCAGGTGTTCCGGCTCGCCACGGCTACCTTCGGGAAAGATGATGAGGATATCTCCCCTATCCAAAGCTTCGTGGCACCCCTTGAGCGGATCGCCCTCCGAGTGGTGCAACTTGCGGCTGAGCGGGATGATCCCGATGATGTGCGTCGCGAACCATGCCAGTCCTTTTCGGCTGAAGAAGTAATCGGCCGCCGCCACGGGCCTGAGACACTTGAGCAACCGCTGGGGAAACAGGGTCATCAGCGCAAGCGTATCGAGGTGGCTGTTGTGGTTGGCCACGATGATCGCCGGTCCGGCCGCGGGCAGACGATCGCGGTGGCGGATATTGATGCCGAGCACGACCAGCACCAGCGGCCGGACCACGACGAGAAAAAAGCAGTAGCGAAGAACCCGATTCACCAAACGGCTCCCACGGTGCGAGCACAGCTCAATAGTAGAAGTAATAGGTGAAGTGGAAGAACAGCGGTGCCGTAAAGGCGAGGCTGTCGACGCGATCCAGAATGCCCCCGTGGCCGGGCAGCAGGCTGCCGCTGTCCTTGACGCCCAGGTCGCGCTTGACCGCCGAGATCGTCACGTCGCCGCAGAATCCGCCGAGGCCGATGATCAGGCCGGCCGCCAGCGCGTAGGGCCAGGAGAACGGCGTAAGCCAAACCGACAGCAGCGCCGCCAGCAGGATCGTGGTCGAAACGCCGCCGATTAAACCCTCCCAGGTCTTGTTCGGGCTGACCGAGGGTATGACCTTGTGCCGCCCCAAGCCGCGTCCCCAGAGGTACTGAAAGACGTCGTTCGCCTCGGTTGCTACGACCAGGAAGAGCAATAGTCCGGGACCGCCCGCCGGCGGGTTCCCCTCCGCCGGCAAGGCCAGCAGATAGGCCACGTGGCTCAGGCTGAACAGCGTGACCATCAGGCCCCAGTGCAGCATCCCGGCCGCGCGCAGGAACCCCTGGGTCACGCCGCCGATCACCATGCGAAAAGCCAGCCCGAGAAACATGTAGACCGGAACGAAGATGATGAACATCCCGTACCATTCCATGAAGACCCAGAGGAACTGCACGGGGATCGCCAGGTAGGCCCAGAACAGCACCCGCCGGTCGGCGCGGCGCGTCGGAATCAGCGAAAGGTACTCCTTTAGCGCCAGGAAGCTTATCAAGCCGAACAGCACCAGCGCAGCGCCGCGGCTGAACACCAGGGCCAGGCTGAAGAGCGACACCATCAGCCACCAGGACTTGACCCTGAGCACGAGTTCGCCATGACCGCCCGGTTTCCGACGGGTAAGCCAGGCAACCGCCAGGCTCGCGATCGTGAGAACGCCGAAGACCGCGGCCAGGGTCCAGAGGACGGCGGGCGCCAGGGTGGTGAGGATCACGGCGTCCGTTCCTCGAGGGCCTTGCGCACCCGATTGACGGCGGTCAAAACCAGCAACAGCAGGACCAGCCAAAGCACCCAGTCGAGCCAGGCCCCTGGCGGGACACCCAGTGCAAGCACAAACCCCAATCCGCCGAAAACCGCGGCCCGATCGCTCTTGCCCATCGGACCGTCGTAGCGGCGTCCCGCGCCGACCGCCAGCGCCAGTATCCCGGCCGCCTCGGCGCTCAGAGCCAAGACCACGACGAGCACGACGAGCGCTGGGGGCAGTCCCGGCACCAGGGCGAGGGGCAGGTAGAGCGCCGCATCGGATAGCAGATCACCCAGCTCGTTCAGTATGGCGCCCAGCGCCGAGGCTTGCCCGTGCTCGCGCGCGAGCATGCCGTCGACGGCATTGAGCCCCATGCGCACCAAGAGCACGGCGGGCAGCAATAGGAGCAACCAGGTTCGCTCCGGCCAGAGCGCGATCACACCACCGCAAACGATCGACAGCGCGAGCGCGGCCAAGGTTACCTGATTGGCGCTGACCCCGGCCCCGGCCAGCGCCGCGGTGACCGGCCTCAAGAGCTTTTGGAAACGAGGTTTGAGACTATAGACACTCAGCGGCACGACAGGTGCTCTCGATCACTCCCAAGGCGAATCGGCCATCGTGGTGCCTAGCATCCGCCACCCTCACCCCAGTGACAAGCCAAAGCCGCAACGGGCATTGCGAGCCAGCGCGGAATGGGGCAGATTGCGCCGTCTCCGAGACAAGACCAGA
>JAOUCL010000418.1 GCA_029859805.1 Rhodospirillales bacterium
CAGAATTGAAACGTAATTGGCCACCGCCGCGCCGCCCATGTTGAAGATGCCGGCCAGCCGGGCGTCCGGCACCTGCATGTCCCCGGCCTCGCCCCGGACCTGCTGGGCGGCCATGACGTGCATGGAAACGCCGGTCGCGCCGATCGGATGGCCCTTGGACTTGAGGCCGCCCGAAGGGTTGACCGGCAGCCGGCCGTCCTTCTCGGTCCAGCCCTCGAGGATCGCCTTGGCGCCCTGGCCGCGCGGCGTCAGCCCCATGGCCTCGTACTCGAGCAGCTCGGCCACGGTGAAGCAGTCGTGGGTCTCGACCAGCGAGAGGTCGTCCAAGGTGACGCCCGCGGCCTCCAAGGCCCGGCCCCAGGCGACCTCGCAGCCCTCGAACAGCGTGATGTCGCGCTTGCTCATGGGCAGGAAGTCGTTGGCCTGCGCGGCGCCGCGGAACACAACCGCCTTGGGCCGGCCGAGTGCGGTCGCGACGTCGGTCAGAACGACCGCCGCCGCGCCGTCGGAGACCAGCGAGCAGTCGGTGCGCTTGAGCGGGCCGGCGACCAGCGGGTTCTTGTCGGAGACCTGGCGGCAGAACTCGTAGCCCAAGTCCTTGCGCAGCTGGGCATGGGGATTGGCGACGCCGTTCCGGTGGTTCTTGGCGGCGATCGCCGCCAGCGCGTCGGACTGGTCGCCATGCTTCTGGAAGTACTGCTGGGCGATCCGGGCGAAGACCCCGGCGAAGCCGCCCTCGATGTCGGCCTCCTCCTTCAGGTAGGCGGCCTTGAGCAGGACCCCGCCGATCTCCGGGCCCGGCACGCCGGTCATCTTCTCGACCCCGACCACCAGGACGAAGCGCGCGCGCCCGGCCTCGATCGACTTCAGGCCCTGGTGGATCGCGGCCGAGCCGGTGGCGCAGGCGTTCTCGACCCGTGTCGCCGGCGTGAAGCGAAAGCGCGGGTCGGCCTGGAGCACCAGAGAAGAGGGGAAGCCCTGGGGCGAGAAGCCCTCGTTGTAGGTGCCGAGCAGGATCTCGTCGATATCCTCCGGCGCCAGCCCGGCGTCCGCGACGGCCTGGGTCGCGACCTTGAGGATGAGCGATTCGACGTCTTCGTTTTCGTGCTTGCCGAAGGGCGTGTGGCTCCAGCCGACGATGCAGGCGGTCATGTCAGGTGCTCCTCTAATGGGTGGCCCGGCGACCTTAGCAAAACGGCCCCCGGCGGTCACGCGCCGCCAGGCCTAACAAATCGTTAACCAAGGCGTTAACGAAATCGAATCCACTTCGCGCCATGCTGGATGGCAGAGCGTGTTCGCCCGGAAAGGTGGGGCGCACGACCCGGCCACCGCATGGAGCGCGAAGCATGGGTGACATGAAGCTGATGTTGAACGACTTCCGGCTGACCACGGCGGAGATCCTGTACCACATGCCGGATCACCACCATTTGCTGCAGACCTTTCTCTGGCAGGAGCTCGACCGCGTCCCCGACTTCCCCAGGCTCAACGATTTCCTCAAGTTCTGGCAGAGCGAGCTGGACGGCAAGCTGCATACCGTCCGTGTCGCCTATGTCGGCGTCATCCAGCCGACCGAGTGGCGCTACAGCAGCTGCGACCTGACGCTCCACTGAGACCGGGCGGTCAGAACTTCTCCTCGCCGCGGACACGTACGGCGTCCGGAAAATCCCTGTACAGCGCGAAGAAGGTATCGCAGACCAGCGAATTGACCGCGTGGTGGAAGCTCTCGACCGGCTCGCCGCGCGAGGCGACGTGGGAGAACGCCTTGTCCAGCTGGGCGAGATCCTCGGTCTCGACGGTCAGATGAAACTCCGGCAGGTGCGGCGGCCCGAGGCCGAGCTGCCGGCGCGTGATCCGGTAGCCGGCGATCAGGCCCTGCTCCCGCAGGTGCCCGAGGTAGCGCGCGGCCCGGTCCGTGAACTCCGCGTCGCGCACGCCGCCCTTGAGATTGCACCCGATGTGATAGACGTTCATGGGCGGTTTCCCCCGGAGAGTCCAGCGTGGTTAAGGGGATATTAACACCTACTCTGGAGGATGGGGCCACCAGGCATTTCGCGCCCGAGGTTAGGTCATGGCGGTTCTCTCTCCCCAAATCATCGAAACGCTCATCGAGCTGGTCGAGCACAGGCTCCTGGAGATGTCGGACGACAATCACGGGCATCGAGGGGATTACAAGGATCTGCAGGGCTGCCGTTATTCGCTCTTGGCCTTGGCCGCCGAAGAGATCAACGCCGAGGCCTGCATGCCGCCCGAGCGCCGGGTCGTCAAGCGACCCGACTACCTGCGACTCATAGCCGGCGGCAAGGCATAATAAGCCTCTCGAGCGTCTGCTTGGCGCGGGCCTTTCCCGGTGTCTTCCTTGCCATTGTACGACCTCCCTTGAGCTGTGCCGTCGGCCCATCCGACGGCCTGGAAGGCGCAATCTCCTAAGGCCGGCTGGGCCTGCGGCTTCACGCAGGCCGCGGTGACGGCTTCGAGACCGCGAAGTGCGCCCGTTACAGTTGTCCGTTGCCGGAGCGCGATCTGTCCCGCCAAATGGCCCCTGCGGCGATTTCTTGCTAGACTGCAAGACAAGGGTCGGGTGGCCCACTGGGAAGGCAGACAAATGGGGGGAGCCGATGCTCGGAATGATGATGGACCGGCCGTTGCTGATCGCGCCTGTCATGGCGCACGCGGCGGCCTATCACGGCGATCGGGAGATCGTCAGCCGGACCGTCGAGGGGCCGATCCACCGCTATACCTACCGGGACTCCTACCGGCGCATGCAGAGACTGGCCAACGCGCTCGTCGCGCTCGGCGTGAAGCCCGGCGACCGGGTCGCCACGCTGGCCTGGAACGGCCACCGCCACCTGGAGCTCTACTATGCGGTCTCGGGGATCGGCGCGGTGTGCCACACGATCAATCCCCGTTTGTTCCCCGAACAGCTCGGCTACATCATCAACCACGCCGAGGACCGCTTCGTCTTCACAGACCTCACGTTCGTGCCGCTGGTCGAGGCCCTGGCGCCGCACCTGAAGACCGTCGAGGCCACGGTCGTCATGACCGACCGCGCCCACATGCCGGAGGCCGGCCCGGGGAAGGCGCTCTGTTATGAGGAGCTGCTGGAAGACCAGCCCGAATCCTTCGAATGGCCCGAGTTCGACGAGAACACGGCCGCCATGCTCTGCTATACCTCGGGGACGACGGGCCATCCCAAGGGGGCGCTCTACAGCCACCGATCCACGCTGCTGCACGCGCTCTGCTGCCTTGCCGGTACCGACGGAAACTGGGCGAGCAGAGGGGACAGCTTCCTCGTCGTGGTGCCGATGTTCCACGTCTGCGCCTGGGGTGCGCCTTACAGCTGCCCCATGGTCGG